>NZ_LZMB01000441.1 GCF_001673555.1 Mycobacterium sp. 1165178.9
GCATCCTCGAAGTCACCCAGCTGCTCGCGCTGCCACAGCGTGTAATCGACATACTGCACCGGCAACGGCGCCCAATCCGGGGCCCGCCCAGCGCAGCGGTGGGCGTAAGCCAGGCCCAGATCACGCAACAACGGTGCGATCGACCAGCCATCGGCAGCGATATGGTGCACCACCACCACCAGAATGTGCTCGTCGTTTGTGACGCGGAACAGCCGCGCCCGCAATGGGACTGCGCTGGCCAGATCAAACGGGCGACGCACCTCGGTATCGATGGCCTCCGTTAACCGGGCCGTCGGCCAGCTGCCGGCTTCGACCACCTCCCACCCGAAATCGGCCCGCTCGACTGGCAGCACCACCTGCTGAGGGATCCCCCCGGGGGCGACGAACACCGTGCGGAGCGATTCATGCCGGCCCACCACATCGGCCAGCGCGGCACCCAACGCCGCGGCGTCTAGGCGCCCCTCCAGCCGCAACGCCGCCGGCATGTTGTACATCGGGGACGGCCCCTGCAACTGGTCGATAAACCACAACCGCTGCTGGGCAAACGACAACGGCACCACGGCGGGCCGCTCGACCGCCACCAATGGCTCTGCCTGGCCCGTCTCTGCATGGATCCGCGGCGCCAACTGGGCGATCGTGGGCGCCTCGAACACCGCCCGCACCGACAGGCCAGCACCCAGGCCACTGTTGATCGCGGTAATCAGGCGCATCGCCGAAATGCTGTCGCCGCCCAGGTCGAAGAAGGAGTCATCGATCCCGACTCGCTCCACACCGAGGACTCGGGCATAGATGCCGGCCAGGATTTCTTCGACCGCGCTACCCGGGGCGCGATATCCCACACCGGCGTATTCCGGTGCCGGCAGCGCTCGGGTGTCCAGCTTGCCGTTGGGGGTCAACGGCAACGCATCGATGACCACCAACGCCGCCGGAACCATGTAGGCCGGCAGCCGCTCGGCCAGCGCCGCCCGTGCCTCGCCCGGGTCGGCGGTGCCGGTGATGTAGCCGACCAGACGTTTGTCACCCGGGTGGTCCTCGCGGGCGATCACCACCGCCTGGGCCACTCCCGCCAAACTCGCTAGGGCGGCCTGGATCTCGCCGAGCTCGATGCGATAGCCGCGGATCTTGACCTGCTCATCGGCCCGCCCTAGATAGGTCAGCTGCCCATCGGTGCGCCAGCACACCAAATCCCCGGTCCGATACATCCGGGCTCCCGGGCCCCCGAACGGACACGCCACAAACCGCGACCCGGTCAACCCCGCCCGGCCTACATAGCCGACGCCCACCCCGGCACCGGCCACATACAACTCACCGACAACCCCGACCGGCACCGGACGCAACCAACCATCCAGCACGAACAACGCCGCCCCCGCCACCGGCGAACCGATCGGCGGCGCCCCGGACCCCGGAGTCAGAGGCGCACTAATTGACACATCCACCGTGGTCTCAGTCGGGCCATAAGCGTTGACCATCACCCGCCCGGGCGCCCACCGATCAACCAGCTCGGCCGCACAAGCCTCACCGCCTACCACCAAGGCCACCGACTTCAAATCCTGCGGGGACAACACAGTGAGCGCCGATGGGGTTTGGCTTACGACGTCGACCTGTTCATTGACCAGCAGGGCATGGAACTGCTCGGGTGAGCTCACCACTGATTCGGGCACCACGACCAATCGCCCGCCATGGAGCAGCGCACCCCAGATCTCCCGGACCGAGGCGTCGAAGGCATACGAATGCCACTGCGTCGAGACCTTTGCCGACCCCGGCGTTGTCAGTCCCGCATCCAGTGTTTGCATCAGCTGAGTGACGTTGTGATGACTGACCGCCACCCCCTTCGGGACCCCGGTGGTGCCGGAGGTGTAGATGATGTGCGCGACATCGTCGTGGGCCGGCGCGGGCAGCGCCGTGCTGGGCTGGCGCTCCACTGTTGGGTCGTCGAGATCGATGACCGCCACACCGGACCCGTTTAGCCGGTCGACCAGATCAGCGGTGGTGATCACGGCCACCGGCGCGGCGTCGGTGAGCATGAATGCGATACGCGCCGCCGGCACCGCGGGGTCGATCGGTAAATACGCCGCCCCGGTTTTGAGGACGGCCAGTATCGCGGCGACCGCCGCGTCCGAACGCGACAGCAGCAGCGCCACACACCCCCCGGGGCCCACACCCTGCCCGGTCAGCAGGTGCGCCAACCGGTTAGAGGCCTGATCGAGCTCGCGGTAGTTCATTGAGCGGCCCTCGTAGGTCACCGCCAGCGCCTCTGGTGTACGCGCGACTTGGGCGGTGAACAACGCTGGAATCGAGACCGGTGTGAGGGTGGGTTGGGTCAGTACTGCGCGGTTGCCGAGCTGGGCGAGGTGTCTGTGTTCGGCCTGGCCGAGCAGGTCGATGGTGGACAGGGGTTGTTCGGGTGTGGTGGTCATGGCCACTAGGACGCGTTCGAAGCGGGTGATAAGGGCTTCGATGGTGGCGGGAGTGAACAGGTCGGTGTCGTATTCGATGCGCAGGCCGAGCTGGGGGCCGGGTTGGACTTGCAC
>NZ_LZMB01000442.1 GCF_001673555.1 Mycobacterium sp. 1165178.9
GGTGTCCAGCAGCCGGCGGGGCCGCGAGCGAGTCTGGACGGTGCAGACCCAGCCACTGGCCTCGGCGAGCGACTACCTGAGTCAGCTGTCCCGCCGGTGGGATGCCGCGCTGGATCGATTGCGGTCCTACGTGGAGGACGAAGTCGAGGACTGAGCGCGCCCGGTTTCGCGTCGGTGTCCTCGGATAGCCTGCCAAGGTGAGCGCAGCAGAAGCTGATTCGGTACCGCCCGAAATTCGCCGGCAGTGGCAGGACCTGGCCGAAGAGGTCCGTGAGCATCAATTCCGCTACTACATCAAGGACGCTCCGATCATCTCGGACGCGGACTTCGACGCGATGTTCAACCAGCTTCTCGCCTTAGAGGAGCGCCACCCCGAACTCCGGGTGCCCGATTCCCCGACGCAGCTGGTCGGCGGGGCGGGTTTCGCCACCGAGTTCGCCGAGGCGCAGCACCTGGAACGGATGCTGAGCCTCGACGATGTCTTCGATCGCGACGAGTTGGTGGCCTGGAGCAACCGCGTTGAGAACGAGGTCGGCAAGCAGCCCTATTACCTGTGCGAACTCAAGATCGACGGGGTCGCCCTGGCGCTGGTGTACCGCGACGGCCGGCTGGAACGCGCCGCGACCCGCGGCGACGGCCGGGTCGGCGAGGACGTGACGCTGAACGCGCGCACCATCGACGATGTCCCCGAGCGGCTGTCCGCGAGTAAGGACTTCCCGATTCCCGCCCTGCTCGAGGTGCGCGGCGAGGC
>NZ_LZMB01000443.1 GCF_001673555.1 Mycobacterium sp. 1165178.9
ACTCGCGCATCAGCCGGCCCGATTCGTCGAGGACCGCTTCTAGTCGCGCGATCGCGCTGCCCGGGCGGGCGGCCGCCTGACGCAGTCGCGGGACCGCGACATCGGTCCGCGCCGCCACCGCGGCCTTCAACAGTTCTGACTTGTTCGCAAAGTAGTGATACAGGCTGCCGCTGGTCATCTCCGCGGTTCGGGCGATCTCCCGAATCGTCGCGCGGGTATAGCCCGCCTCACCGACACAGCGCATCGCCGCGGCGATGATTCGCGCCCGGGTCTGCTCGCCGTCGGCGCCCACCGGGCGGCCCAGTTGCGGCGGAGTGACAGTCATGGTGCCTCGGGGGTTTGTCGGTCACGCACCGGGCACCTCCGCGCCAACAACAAATCGATCGTCCGATTATATTCAATTCGTCGGCGCCATCGGTCGGCGGACGGGATGCGATCAGTGGAGGCAGCACCGTGATTCGGACGCAGCGCGGGCGGCCGGTCGGTGCCAGTGGCGAAAAGACTCGCCAGCGGATCATCGTCGCCACCATGCGGTGCGTGGCCGCGGCGGGGTACGCGCGGGCAACGATTCGTGAGATCGCCCGCACCGCGAATGTGACCAGTGCAAGCCTCTACAACTACTTCCCGAACCGTCT
>NZ_LZMB01000444.1 GCF_001673555.1 Mycobacterium sp. 1165178.9
CCGACGTTGCTGATGCCCCTGCGGAAGAAATTCTCACAGCCCGTCAGATAGTGCATATACCGGTCGTAGACCTCTTGCGACTGGATGGCGATGGCCCGGTCCTTGTTGGCTTCCAGGTTGGCCGCCCAGATGTTGAGGGTCCGTTCGTAGTGCTTCTGCAGCAGTTGCACCCGCTCGATCGAGAAGCCCGCCGCCTCGCCGAACTTGAAAATGTCTTCCTGTGCCGGCAGCCAGCCGCCGGGGAAGATCTCGGCCAGGATGAACTGCGAGAACTGGACGATCTCGTGGGTCAGTTTCATGCCCTTGGCCCGGGCATCTTTGAATGATGGCCGAACGATGGTGTGCAGCAACATCACTCCGCCGGGCGGCAGCGCTTGATAGGCCATCTTGAAGAAGCGCCCGTAGCGCTGGCGCCCGAAGTGCTCGAAGGCGCCGATCGACACGATGCGGTCCACCGGCTCGTGGAACTTCTCCCAGCCCTCCAGCAGCACGCGCCTGGTGCGGGAAGTGTCCATCTGATCGAAAGACTTCTGCACATGCTCGGCCTGGTTCTCCGACAGCGTCAGGCCGACCACGTTGACGTCGTACTTCTCGATGGCGCGCCGTAGCGTGGCTCCCCAGCCGCAGCCGATGTCCAGGAGCGTCATCCCGGGCTCGAGCTTGAGCTTTCCCAGCGCTAGATCGATCTTCGCG
>NZ_LZMB01000445.1 GCF_001673555.1 Mycobacterium sp. 1165178.9
ACCTGGCCCGCGCGATCCCGCTGCCCACGCAGTTCGAGTTCATGGCCGTCAGCTCCTACGGGTCGTCGACGTCCTCCTCCGGCGTGGTTCGGATTCTCAAGGATCTGGACCGCGATATCGAGGGCCGCGACGTGTTGATAGTGGAGGACGTCGTCGACTCGGGCCTCACCCTGTCCTGGCTGTTGCGCAATCTCAAAACGCGCCACCCGCGTTCGCTGCGGGTGTGCACCCTGCTGCGCAAACCCGACGCGCAGGGCGCCCATGTCGACATCGCCTATGTGGGCTTCGACATCCCCAACGACTTCGTCGTCGGCTATGGCCTCGATTACGACGAGCGCTACCGCGACCTGTCCTACATCGGAACCCTGGACCCCAGGGTCTACCAGCAGTAGACCCCGCCCCGATCAGCCGGGCTCAATCCAATTCCCACTGGGCGGTGACCGAGAAGTTCACGGTTTGCTGGCCGGGTTCCAGCGGAACCATCGACGGCATGGCCCGCGGCGCGCCGGCCGGCGGCGGGGCGTTGCCGGTGGCCTCCGAAATGGACAGCACGCGGCCCAGCCGCAGCCCGGACAGCTGGGCGTACTGCTCGGCGCGGCCCTTGGCGTCGTTGAACGCCCGCGTTCGGGCGTCCTTCACCAGCTGCGAGTCGTCGGCGATGGAATAGCGGACGGATTTGATCCGGGTGGCGTCGCCGCCCGTCCCGACGATGAGGGCGAGCAAGCGCGACGCGGCATCCGTCGGGTGGATCTTGACCGCGATGGCGTTGGTCGCGCGGTACGCGGTGATGGCGGCGGTACCGCTGGGCCCCGGGTTGTTGTATTCGGGCGACAGCGAGACCTCCGTGGTGCTGATGTCCTTGCGGTCGAGGCCGGCGCCGGTGAGTGCGTTGATGACCGCCTGCTGACGATCGTTCGTTTGGTTCATCGCCGTGGTGACGTCGGCCGCGGCGAATTCGATGCCGACGTCGGCGGTCAGGGTGTCCGGGACGCCTTGCACCTGACCGGTACCCACGACTGTGACCTGGCGAGGATTGGCCCCGGGTGGCGGCGGGTTGTGCTGGTCGCACGCCGAGATCGCTGCGATCGTCAGCCCGGCCGTGGCCACGGCGATCGATCGGCGGATAAGACATGGGGTGCGGGGGTTCGGCATGACTGGACCCTAGCGCCTACCGCGCTTCGGTGAGCGTTGCGGGCATCACCAATGCAATGCCGGTCACGATTACCCTTGCGTGAGAGCGTGATTGGTGCGCTTCGTTAGCACGATAGGCCAGCACTACAGAAGCGGCAGCATCCTTCCGCCCGGACCCTCGTCGGGTGGGCCGGTCGGGTCGGACCTGAATCCACGAATCCCGTTGTCCTTCGTCCGCTTATCCGCAAGTCGCCTCTGGACGTCGTCCGGAAGGCGCCCAATGCGGTCAGGCGAATTCCACAGCTCCCAGGTCTGGATCGCCCAGTACAAGGCGAACTCGAGGATCACCGCCGACTCCAACCAGATGACCCACGGCTCCCATCCGGGATGCTTGAGATGCACTGCGACAACTGCGATTAACGTCACCACCATCACTCCGGCGATGATCCAGTAGAACCACTTATACCCGTCCTTGTGCGGTGCCTTATCGGTGTCCTCTTGCCTGACGACGAGT
>NZ_LZMB01000446.1 GCF_001673555.1 Mycobacterium sp. 1165178.9
GGATTGAGCCGCTCGACCAGTACCTCAAAGGGCACATCTTGATGCTCATACGCCGCCAGACTGCGCTGACGCACCTGCGCGAGCAATTCGGCGACGGTCAGTTTCCCGGCTACATCCACCCTCAACACCAACGTGTTGACGAAGAAACCCACCAACTCGTCCAGCGCAGGGTCGCGGCGTCCAGCGATCGGGAACCCCACCGCCACATCGGCGCTCCCACTAAGCGTCGACAGCAAAACCGCGAGGGCGGCCTGAACCACCATGAAACCGGTCGCGTTGTGCTCTGCCGCCATCTCGCGGACCCGCTGCTGCAGTTCGGCCGGCCAGTCGACCACCACGCTGGCGCTGCGGTAATCGGCAACCGGCGGATAAGGCCGATCGGTGGGCAGCTGCAGACGTTCGGGCATCCCGGCGAGTACGTCTTCCCAGTAAGCCAGCTGCGCACCGATGCGGCTGGCGCTGTCGTCGAGATCGCCGAATTGCGCGCGCTGCCACAACGTGTAATCGACATACTGCACCGGCAACGGCGCCAAATCCGGCGTCTGCCCCGCAGACCGGCTCGCATAAGCCACAGCCAAATCCCGCACCAGCGGGCTCACCGAGACCCCGTCGGCGGCGATGTGGTGCACCACCGCCACCAACACATGCTCATCCTCGGCGATGCGGAAAAGTTGTGCCCGGAAAGGGATCTCGCTAGCCAGATCAAACGTGTAACGGACCGCGGCGCCGACGGCCTCCTCCAGCCGGTCGTCCGACCAGCCGACGGCATCGATGACTTGCCAACCAAAGTCCTGCCTGGGGGCGACCACCAACTGGTGGGGTATCCCCTCTGGCGCGAGAAACAGTGTGCGCAGGCTCTCATGACGACCAACCACGTCCGCCAGCGCCTCGGCCAACGCGTCGGCATCGAGGCGACCACTCAGCCGCAGCGCCACCGCCATGTTGTAAACGGCTGAAGATCCCTGCAACTGGTTGATGAACCACAGCCGGCTCTGAGCAAACGACAGCGGAACCACCGCCGGTCGCTCAACGGCCACCAACGGCTCCAGCCCACCCTCGCCGACGCCGATACGGGGGATCAACTCGGTGACGGTTGGCGCCTCGAACAAAGCGCGGACCGGAACGCTGGCATCCAACGCCCTGTTGATCGCCGCGACGACCCGCATCGCCGACAGCGAATCGCCACCCAGATCGAAAAACGACTCGTCGACGCCGACGCGCTGCAGCCCCAGAACTTGGGCGTAGACACCAGCGACTATCTCCTCGATCGCCGTGGATGGAGCGCGATAACCGACAACATCCTGGTATTCCGGTACCGGTAGGGCCCGTTTGTCGAGTTTGCCGTTGACCGTCAGAGGCAAGGCGTCGATCGGCACTATCGCGGCGGGGACCATGTAGGCCGGGAGCCGCTCGGCCAGGGCCGTCCGCAAGGCGGCCG
>NZ_LZMB01000447.1 GCF_001673555.1 Mycobacterium sp. 1165178.9
GCTTCCATCGGCCAGGTCATTCCGATTCCGGCGTTGTTGACCAACGCCGCGATCCCGTCGTCGCCAACCGCACCGGCTACTTCCGCGGCGGCTACTTCGATGGACGCCTCGTCGGTGACGTCGATGATCAGTGGTACCACCTGTCCGCCGGTGCGGCTGGCCTCCTGGACTAGGGCTTGGCCGTCTTGCCTGCGCCGGACCCCAGCGAAGACGCAGTAACCCTGCGCCGCCAGTCGTAGCGCGCATGCCCTGCCGATCCCGCTGGACGTTCCGGTCACCACCGCCGCGGGGCGCCGACCTTGTGTGAGTGTTGGCCGTGTGCCGTCTTGTCTGGTCATGCCAACAACTGTAGGCCAACAAACGTTGGCTTTCAAGTGTCGGCCGGTTACATTCTCAGGTCTAGGGGGCCGTTTTGCGCACCGTGGGTGATTAGAGCTTGCTCAGCTCGCCAATCGTTTGAATTTCTGCGTCTCGGTACGGCCTGCCATCGGGTTGAAGCAGGTCCGCAAACCAGAGCTTCGGTTCCGTTGTGTACGGGTGCTCCCAAGAGTCCCACGGTAAGAAAGTCTGCGTCTTTCCAGCGACCAGCCCCCAATTGATCGCACCAACGTTGTGCCGCTTGGCGATTGGCAGGACTCCATCCACGGTGCTGCCCATCGTCCGAGCCAGATACTCGGTGCAGAGGATCGGACGCCCCAAAGGGGACAGCTCGGCGATCCGGGCCTCGAAGCCTGCTGGTTTGTCGTAAGAGTGAAAGGTGATTACGTCGGAGTTTTTCAGCTGAATTTCAGCGATTTCGCTTCGCTTTGAGGGATCCCCCCAGGCGCCGTCCCACACGCCACTGGTCAACGGTTGACTCGGATCAACCGAATGTGCCCACCCGAACACCAGCGAGAGCAGGTCGGCGACGCGGTCGAGCTTGTCTTTCCTTTCGACGGTCCGATATTCGCGCGCGGGATTGTCGGGCTCATTCCACAGGTCCCAACCCAAAACGCGATCGTCCGTGCGAAATTGGTTCAACACGCCCGTGACATAGTCTCGCAGGGTTCGGCGGTAGTCGAGGTCGTCGAGGTGTTCTGCACCTGGGCTTTGCACCCAACCGGAGTTGTGCACCCCAGGCTTCGGGGGCCGCTGGCGTCCCGGCTTGGGGAATGGGTCCCAACATGAGTCGAATAAGACAAACATGGGTTTGACGCGGTGGCGTGCCGCAATGCCGACGAATTCCGCCAGACGTTGTTGAAATCCTCGTTGATCTTGGGCCCAAAGCTGATCGTGGAGGAAGACCCGCACCGTGTTCAGCCCGCGCAGCTGCGCCCAGCCGAGCTCGGTATCGATGCGCCGGGGGTCAAAAGTGTCGGCCTGAAACATCTCGAGCTGGTTGACGGCGTTCGAGGTGATGTAGTTGGCGCCGACGGGCCATCCCTGCGCTTGATACCAGCGGTTGGCTCGCTCAAATGACCAGGGGTTTTGCTCCGCTGCGGCGCGGGGCGTCGGGGTCAGCGTGATGCCGGCCGCGGCTAGCAGCGGTAGCTTCAGCACCGTTCGACGCCTCACGCACCGACCATAGGAGATCCGTCGCGACGCGTTATGAAAAGTCCTTAAGTCTGTGTCAGCGGCGGCCGATCGAGTTCGTCGAACCTGGCGAGTGCGGCGCCGAGGTCTGTCTCGTCGAACATCTCACAACGGTTGATTTGGTCTCCTTCGAGCGTCGAAAGGGTGATTCCCCGCCACTCGGCATCGAAGCCCTCTTGTGACGTCCCATGCGACGCCCAGGTCACAAGCGCTCCGAGATCGGTCAGCCGATGGACAACCTCGATGTGCGTCTTGAAGTCCGGTGTGACATCCCATATTGCACGGACGTAGGGGAGTACCTCGCTTCCGAACGCTATCCCGCGCCGGTGGTCGATGTTCACGCAGTCGGGCGTCGTCGCAGGAAGTTCGCCTCGACTGAGCGCGACATAAGCCTGCGCGACAACTGACCACGTGTGTGAGTGGGCAGCCGCTTCCCCGATGAGGTACCGCGCGTCGAGTTCCTCTAAGGCGCCGTCGATTTCATCGGGATCGAAAACTACTTGGCCGCGCATCAAATTGTTCTCGTCCACTTCCATGACGCACAGGGCCTCCCAGGTGATTGGTTGGTCGGTCTCATCGATGTCGCGGATGCGATGGCGGGTCAGCGAAAGGTGCGATCCTCGGATCGCGATCGGATCTATGCTTAATCGCCAACTGATATCGGCCTGGAACAGAATTTGGACGTTTTTCCAGACTGCTAGCCCATCAAGTGTGGCGCGCAAGCCCTTTCGTCGGTCCTCCAATCGGGTGTCCTCGGTCATGAGGGCAAGGAAACCGCTCATGTCGCGGCGGTTGTATGCGTCGACCAGGCGCACCCAGGTGCGGGTCGAAGCATTCTCAAGCGGGGAAGCCGCCTGTCGATCAAGCTCATCCAATCTCGCGAGGGCGGCGTCGAGGTCTGTCTCGTCAAAGAGCTCGCAGCACTGGATTAGATCGCCTTTGACAATTGGGACTTGGATCATTCGCCATTCGGCTTCGAAGCCCTCTTGCGAGATCCCATGGCCCTTCCAAGTGACAACAGCGCCGCGGTTGCTCAGCCGATGCGCCGCCTCAATGTAGATGCTGAGGTTTGGCATCAGGTCCCAGATGGCGCCGATGGACGCATAGATATTGGTGTCGCCCCCGCTCCTGGGCGCGAACGGTGTACCGCGCCGGTGGTCAATCACAACCCAGTCCGCAGAGGGCAACTCGTGCCGGTTGAGCGCGGCGGTAGTGCTTGCGATCACCGACCATGTGTGCGCATGCGCGGCCGCTTCTCCGACGAGATAACGTGCGTCGAGCTCGTCCAACGCCGCGTTGATGTCGTCGGGGTCGAAAATCACTGAGATGTTGACTAGTCCATCGGCACTGAGTTCGGTGAGCATCAAGTGCTCGTTGGTGATTGGCCGGTCCACTTCCTTGATGTCGCGGTATTGGTCGCGGGTCAGCGCTAGGCGGGATCCTCTGATGGCGAGCGGCGCAACTTCCAACCGCCATCCCTTCGGTGCTTCGAAGATTCCACGCACAAGTTCCGGTCGGCTCGCCAAGCCTTCATCGCGCAACCCCCTACGCCGGTCGTCGTATCGTGCGTCGTCAGTGGCTAGCGCTAGAAGGCCTTCGACGTCACGGAGATTGAAAGCCTCGGCGATGGATGCGCGAATCCGCGTCGCGGCGTTTTCGAGCGGGGGAGCCGGGCGAGCGAGCTCGTCGAACCGCGCGAGCGCGGTGGCGAAGTCTTCCTCGTCGAACATCTCGAACCGGCAGACCTTGTCGCCGTCGAAAGCGAAAAGGGCGACCTCGCGCAATTCGAAATCAAAGCCTTCCTGCGAAGTCCCAGTGACTACCTCTGTGATGACGGCCCCAAGGCTGCTCAATCGGTGCACTGCTTCGATGTGTCCCTTGATGTTCGGGGCGATGTCATAGGTAGTACGTATGTAAGCGATCATGTCGCCGGGCGCGAAGGCTCGACCCCGCCGATGATCGATGTTGACCCAGTTATCTGTCGTCGGCAGGAATTCGTGTCGGTTGTAAGCGGCTTGCACCCGCGTCATGGCCGTCCACGTTTGCGCGTGGGCGGCCGCCTCCCCGGCGAGATAGCGGGCATCGAGTTCCTCGAACGCGGCGTCGATGTCGACGATATCGAACAGCACCGCAACCACAATGCGCTCGTCGGCGTCGGTCCCGACCACGCGGAGTACCGGGTTGAAGAACGCCCCAGGCTGCTGGTCGGGGCCCGATAACTGGACACGATGCAGCGCGAGGCGCTCCCCGCGGGTAGCGATGACAGTCGGCGTGACACTCGTGATCCCGAGTTCGGCTGTCACCCGCAGATTTTCCAGCTCGGCATCGCGGCCGCGGCGGATTCCATGCCCCACGAGCCGACGTCCGTCCTCGTCGACGATGCCGTGGCTTATTGTCTCGGCGACGGCGGCCCAATTGCGAGCCATGAAGTGCTTCCACAAGCGCGCGTAGGTTCGGCTTGCCGCATTCTCGAGCCGCGGCGCCTGCGTGTGCAGTTCGTCGAACCTGGCGAGCGCGGCGTCTGTGTCTGCCTCGTCGAAGATCTCGACGCGGCTGTAGAGGTCGCCTTCGACTATGAACATTTCGATGATTCGCAATTCGGCGTCAACGCCGTCTTGCGTGGTCGCTTTCAGCACCTGCGTGGCGACGGCTCCGAGTTGGTCCAGCCGATGCACTGCCTCGACGTAGGTGCTGGCGGCCGAGGTGATTTCCCAAAGCGCATGAAGCGACGCGGCCAGGTCAACCCCTTCGATCGATACGAGCGGTCGATGATCGATGTACACATGATTCGAAGTTGTCGCGGGGAGTTCGTGCCGATTGAATGCGGCGTGGGCGGCCGCAATCACCGACCACGTCTGCGCGTGTCCGGCCGCTTCGCCCGCGACATAGCGGGCTTCGAGTTCGTCGAAGGCTGCATCAATGTCATCCGGATCGAACTGGATCGCCGACGTGAAACGGTTGTCGGCGTCGATCTCGACGATGTTGAGCATCTCGACACTGAACGCCTCTGAATCCCGGTCACCGCCTGATACGCGGGTACGAGTGAGCGCGAGGCGTTCTCCGCGCGTCGCAATGACGACCGACTGAATGTTTTTGACCCCGAGGTCAGCAACGGCCCGCATATTCGCGATCTGGGCATCCCGGCCGTGTTGGATCCCGCCGCCTACTACTCGACGGCGATCGTCGGTGGAAACATCGTCGGCGAGCAGCTTCGCAATCGCGTCCCAATTGCGGGCCGCGAGGTAGGTGTTGGAGCGGTCGTATAGTCGGCTCGCCGCGTTCTCGAGTCGCGGCGCCTGTGGGTGTAATTCTTCGAATCGCGCAAGGGCTACGTCGAGGTCTGCCTCGTCGAAAACTTCGGCACGGCTAAGCAGGCCACCTTCGACTGTCTGGACTTCGATCATTCGCAACTCGGCGTCGACACCGTCGTTCGAGGTTCCTTTGTGCACCTGTGTGTAGACGGCTCCGAGTTCGTCCAACCGATGCACCTCCTCGACATAGACGCGGTAAGCGGAAAAAAGCTCGAACACTGCACGAATCGATGCGGCCAGATCAGCCCCTTCGATTGATACGAGCGGGCGATGGTCGATGTAACCCGGATTGGGAGTCATCGGTGGAAGTTCGCGCCGATTGACCGCGGCCTGGATACCTGTAATCACCGACCAGGTATCCGCGTATGGTGCCGCTCCGCCGGCGACGTAGCGGGCGTCGAGCTCAGCCATCGCCGCATCGAAGTCGTCGAGGTCCAATGCGAGGCGGGTCACGATCCGTTCGTCGGCGTCGATCTCAACGACGCCGAGCACCTCGGCAACAACCACCTCGGATTCCTCATCTCGGACCGAGATGCGATCGCTGCTCAGGGCAAGGTGCTCCCCACGTGTCGCAATAACCATTGAGACCCATGACGAAAGCCCGAGGTCGGCAGACGCCCGCATACTCGCGATCGTGGCGTCTCGACCGCGCCGTACCCCCGCACTCACGACTCGACGGCGATCGTCATTGAAAATGTTCTCCGCCAGCATCTTCGACACGGCGTCCCATTCGCGGGCGAGGTAGTGCGCCAAAAGGCGTTCGAACACTCTGCTTGCCGCGTTTTCGAGCGGCCGCGCCTGTTGGTGCAGTGCGTCAAACCGGGCTAGTGCGGTGTCGAGGTCTGCCTCGTCGAAGCATTCGACGCGGCTGAGGAGATCACCTTCGAAGGTGACTATTTCGGTGTATCGCAGTTCGGCGTCGAGGCCCTCTTGCATGGTCGCGTGCACCACCTGGGTGACGACGACTCCGAGTTCGTCCAACCGGTGCACTGCCTCGATGTAGGCGCTGAAAGCCGAAGTGATGTCCCACATTGCACGAAGAGATGCGGCCAAATCAACACCCTCGATCGATACGAGCGGGCGATGATCGATGTAAACCGAATCCGGAGTCGTCGCGGGCACTTCGCGCCGATTGACTCCGGCTTGGGTATCTGCAATCACCGACCACCTGTGCGCGTGGGCGGCTGCCTCACCGGCGGCGTAGCGAGCGTCAAGCTCGGCGATGGCTGCATCGAAGTCGTCGGCGTCGAATATCACGCGTGCCAGAACTTGGTTTTCGGCGTCGATCTCCGAGACGCATAGCGCGGTGGAGCCCGACCAGCTGTCCTCGATGAAGTAACGGCCGAGGACCAAGCGCTCTCCGCGGGTCGCAATCACCGTGGACGTCATGTTGGTAACCCCGACATCGGCGACCGCCCGCATGTTTGCGATCTCGGCATCTCGCCCACGCCGGGTACCGGCGTTCACTAGGTGACGACGATCATCCAGCAGAATGTCTTCGGCAAACATCTCCGCGATTGCATCCCAGTCGCGGGCTGCAAAGCTGGCTAAGAAGCGTTGCTCCACTTGGCTTGCCGCGTTTGCGGCTTGCCGCGGATAGGGTTGCAGTTCGTCGAACCGAGCGAGCGCCGCGTCGAGGTCTGTCTCGTCGAAAAGCTCGCAACCGCCGATGCGGTCACCTTCTAGGGTCAAGACCTGGATCATTCGCCACTCGGCGTCGAAACCTTCTGGTGAGGTCCCATGTGCCGTGTGCGTGACGACCGCTCCAAAACCGCTTATCCGATGGACCGCCTCGATCCGGATCCTGAGGTCTGGCGTCTGGTCCCAAAAGGCGCGGACCGTGGCGATCATGTTGCTGGAAACGAACAGTGCACCTCGACGATGGTCGACGACGGCCCAGTCGGCCCCGGTGAGATCGTGCCGGTTGAAGGCGGCGTAGGTATCGGTGATGGCTGACCACGTGTGCGCGTACGGCGCCGCTTCACCTGCGAGGTACCGAGCGTCAAGTTCGGCGAAAGCGGTGTCGATGTCGTCGAGGTCGAATATGACGGCCGCTGCTACCCGTTCGTCGGTGTCGAATTCAAGGACTTGCAGCACATCGAATTGAACCGCGGCGGGGTCGGGTCCTGAGGCGCGCCAATGGGTGAGAATGCGGCGCTCGCCCCGGCTCGCAATAATGTCCACGCTGGCGTTTGTCGTCAATCCGATGTCGGTGGCCACCCGCAGGTCCTTGATTGCGGCATCTCGACCGCGATAGACCCCGGCATTGATGACCCGGCGGCGATCGTCGAAGTAGTAATTCTCGGCGAAGTCCTGCGCCATGGCGTCCCAGTCGCGAGTCGCGAAGTGCGTCAGGAAACGTTCCGCTACAGCGCTTTTAAGCTGGGGGGAGCGCGGCTGCAGTTCCTCAAAGCACGCGAGGGCGGCGTCGAGGTCAGCCTCGTCGAAGATCTCGAGGCGGTGGATCGAGTCACCGTCGAGGGTGAGAATTTCGATCATCCGCCATTCCGCCTCAAAGCCCTCTGGCGTGGTGCCTCCGGCCGTAAGGGTGAAGACGGCTCCGAGCCCGCTTATCCGATGCACCGCATCGATGTGCAACCGGGCGTCCGGTGTGCTGTCCCATACAGAACGAGCCATTGTGGCCAAATCAACCGTCTCGATCCTTTGCACCGGTCGATGGTCCACGAGCACCGAATCCGGCGTCATAGGCGGGTATTCGTGAGGAGTGAATCCGGCGTATATCCCTGCGATGACCGACCACGTATGCGAGTGGGCGGCGGCTTCGCCAGCGAGGTAGCGGCTCTCGAGCTCCTCGAAGGCCGCGTCGATGTCATCGAGGTCGAACAGGAGGCGGGCAGAGACCCGGTTGTCAGCGTTAATCTTGACCAAGCAGAGCGCCTCGCTGCGGAACGACTCTGCCCCTTGGTCTTCAATCGGAAGAAGAACGTGTGAAAGGGCCAGGTGCTCACCGCGTGTCGCTACCGCCGTAGCCATTATGTGCTTCACCCCGACGTCTGCGATCGCCCGCATGTCCGCGATTTCGGCGTCTCGACCGTGACGGACACCGGCATTCACCACTGAACGGCGATCCTCGGAGTAGATGTCTTCGGCCACGACATCCGCCAAGGCGATCCAGTTGCGCGTAGCAAAGTAGGTGAAGACCCGCTCAAGCACTTGACTTGCCGCGTTCTGCAGCCGGGGGGACCCCGGACTAAGCTCCTCAAAGCGGGTGAGCGCGGCGTCGAGGTCAGCCTCGTCGAAGATTTCGCAGCGAGTGATCAATTCGTCCTCGACCATCAAGACATCGATCGCCCGCCATTCGGCGTCGAAGCCCTCTTGCGAGGTTGCAAGGCCCTCATGGGTGATCACCGCTCCGGAATTGTTAAGCCGATGCACCGCCTCGATGTGAATGCTGAGATCTGGTGTCAGGTCCCAAATCCTATGGATACTCGTGGTCATGGTGCTGGACTCAAACGGTGTACCTCGCCGATGGTCGATGATGACCCAGTCCGCAGAAAGGACTTCGTGTCGGTTGAACGCGGCGAAGGAGGACGCCACGACCGACCATGTCTGCGCATAAGGTGCCGCTTCGCCGGCGAGATAGCGGGCATCGAGCTCTGCGAAGGCTGCGTCGGTGTCGTCGAGATCGAACACGACAACCGCTACGATTCGCTCTTCGGTGTTGATCTCGATGACGCTTAGAGCATCGTTTTGAATCGCCTCGGGGTCGCGGCCCGACACGCGGACTCGCGTGAGGGCGAGGCGCGCGCCGCGGATTGCCAATGTGCCCACTGTCTTCATCGTGAAGCCGACAGCAATGGTCGCCTGCGCATCTTTGATGTTGGCATCTCGACCATGCAGGATCCCGGCATTTACCACCCGCCGGCGATCGTCGACGCAGACGTTCTCGGCGGTTATTTGAGCCACGGCATGCCAGTCGTCGGCCAGGATGTACGAATATAGGCACTCGAAAACGCGCGTTGCCGTGTTTTCCAGCCTTGGTGTTGGTGGGCTGAGTTGTTCGAACCTCGCCAGTGCGCCTTCGAGGTCAGCTTCTTCGAACACCTCGCAGCGGCTGATCCGGCTATCTTCGACTGTGAGGAGGTCGATCATCCGCCACTCGGCGTTGAAGCCCTCGGGCGAGGTCCCCCTCACCGCATGGGTGACGACGGCCCCGTTATGGGACAGCCGATGCACAGCCTCGACGTAGATCCTGCTGTCAGGCGTTTGATCCCACACCCCGCGAAGGTATCCGGGCAGATCGGCCGCTTCGACAGTTAAGACCGGTCGATGATCGACGTACACCGAATCGGGCGTCGTTGCTGGAAGTTCGTGCTGATTAAACGCGGTACAGGTTGTTGCCAGCACCGACCATGTCGACGCGTATGCGGCAGCTTCGCCGGCGAGGTAGCGTGCGTCGAGTTCCTCCAACGCGGCGTCTAAGTCATCAAGTTCGAACACTACGAGTGCCGCAATCCGCTCGTCGGTGTCGATCTCAATGAGATGCAAGACTTCGATTCGAATCGCCTCGGGGTCATGGCCGATGGCTTGAGTGCGCGAAAGGATGAGCCGCGCGCCCCGAGTCGCGATGATGGTCGGTGTCAAGTTCGTGAAGCCTACATGCGCGGCAGCTTTCGAGTCTTCGATCTCGGCATCTCGTCCAAATCGGGTCCCGGCGTTCGCGATGCGGCGCCGATCGTCAATGCAAACCTCGTCGTCCAAGATCTCGGCCATCGCATCCCAGTCGCGGCTGGCGAAGCAGCCCAAGAAGCGCTCGTACACTTGGCTCGCTGCGTTTTCCAGCCGAGGTACCGGCCGGCACAACTGATCGAACTTCGCGAGCGCAGTGTCCAAGTCTGACTCGTCGAATACCTCAGCGCGGCTGAGGAGATCGCCATCTACGGTCATGATTTCGACGCCCCGCCACTCGGCGTCGAAGCCCTGGTGCGAGGTTCCATATCCCGCCCAAGTGAAAACCGCGCCGAGGTCGTTCACCCGATGTGGTGTTTCGATGTAGATATTGAGGTTTATGTCGAGGTCCCAACCGGCACGGATGTATTCGATACCTTCGCCGGGTGCAAACGATGCCACTCGGCGGTGGTCGATACTCACCACATCCGGCGTAGACGCGGCGACTTGGCGCCGATTGTGCGCAACCAAGGCGCCGGTGATCACCGACCACGTCGGCGCGTGCGCAGCCCCTTCGCCGACGACGTAGCGGGCGTCGAGTTCGGCGAGGGCGGCCTCGAAGTCGTCAATGTCGAATGTGATCACTACCGCGATCCGTTCGTCCGAATCGATCTGGACGACTTGCAAGACATCGTTTTGGATCGCAGCGGGATCGTGTCCCGCGGCGCGAACACGCGCCAAAGCCAGACGGTCGCCGCGGATGGCCCTGACAGCTACGACCGTTATGGTGAAGCCGATGTCGGCCGCCGCCCGCATTTCCTCGACTCCAGCGTCGCGACCGTGTCGAAGTCCGCCGTTCACCACTCGACGGCGATCATCGATCAACTCATCCTCGGCCACCATCGCGATAATCGCCGCCCAATCGCGGGCTTCGAAGTACTGCCACATGCGCTCGTAGGTTCGGGTTGCTGAGTTTTCGAGCGTCGGCGCCGGATGGCTGAGTTCGTCGAACTTCGCGATCGCGACGTCGAGGTCCCCTTCGTCGAAGACCTCCATACGACTCAGCATTTCGCCCTCGGCGGTCATCAGGGTGACGGCCCGCCACTCGGCCTTAAACCCCTCGCGTGAGGTTCCGTGTCCCACAACAGTGAAGATCGCGCCGAGGTCGTTCACCCGATGTGCTTTTTCGACGTAGATGTCGAGGGATTGGTCGAGTTCCCACCCGGCACGGATGTATTCGATACCTTCGCCAGGCGCAAACGCTGCCGCCCTGCGGTGGTCGATAGTCACCACATCCGGTGTCGTCACAGCGACTTCGCCCCGATTGTGCGCAGCGAAAAAGCCGGCGATTACCGACCAAGTGCGCACATGCGCGGCTCCCTCGCCGGCGAGGTACCGCGCCTCGAGTTCGGCGATGGCGGCCTCGAAGTCGTCGAGGTCGAACACGACGGACGTCGTGATCCGCTCGTCGGCGTCGATTCCGACGATGTTGAGGGCATCGTTTTGAATCGCCTCGGGGTCGCTGCCCGCGGCGCGAACACGCGTCAGGGCAAGGCGTTCTCCCCGGGTCGCTATGACGCCCACCATTGTTATCGTGAAGCCGACACCGGCGACCACCTGCAGATCTTCCATCATTGCGTCGCGGCCGTGTCGGATCCCCACACTCACTACCCGTCGGCGATCGTCGATCGAGACGTCGTCGGCCAGATCTTCAGCCACAGCCTCCCAGTCGTGAGCGGTGAACGCGGGCCAGATGCGCTCGAATACGCGTGTGGCCGTATTTTCCAGCCGCGGTACCGGATGGCTCAGCTGCTCGAATCTCGCGAGCGCGGCATCGAGGTCCGACTCGTCGAAGAGTTCGCCGCGGCTGATGAAATCGCCTTCAACCGTATTGATGTCGACGGTGCGCCACTCGGCCTCGAAGCCGTCTCGCGAAGTTCCAGTCCCTACATGGGTGAACACCGCACCGAGATCGCTCAACCGGTGCACTGCCTCGATGTAAACATGGAGGTCCGCCGCGAGCTCCCATGACGCGTGGAAATAAGCGCTTCCTTCACCGGGCGCGAATGCCGCCGCTCGGCGGTGGTCGATCGTCACACCGTCGGGCGTCATCGCCGGGAGCTCGTGCCGACTGGCCGAAGCGAAGCTCTGCGCGATCATCGACCATGTGTGCTGGTACACGGCCGCTTCGCCGGCGAGATAGCGCGCCTCGAGTTCCGCTATCGCGGAGTCGAAGTCGTCGAGATCGAAAGCGATCATGGCCAGAATCAAACCGTCGCTATCGACCTCTGTAATCGCCAGCGTCTCGCCCCCAAATCCGTCGCGGCCATGGAAAGTCGCGTCGCCGAGGGCCAGATGATCGCCTCTCAGGGCCAGGGGTTTATTCGAGATACGTACGATGCCTAAGGCGGCAACCTCGCGAAGATTGGCGACCTCAGTTGCGGGATCGTTGCTCTCTCGGCGCAGTCCTCGTCGTCGATCATCTAGCAGCAGGTTGTCGGCGAAGAGCGCCCCGATTTCGTCCCAGCAGCTGTCGGCAAAGAGCTCGCTGACCCGAGCGTTGGCCCGAGTTGCGGCGTTCTCGAGCCGCCGCGGCTTTGGTTGTTCCTGCTCGAATCGGGCGTGGATGGCGTCGAGTTCGGCGATCGCGGCGTCGATGTCTTCAACGTCGAACCACATCTGCAACGCGATTCGCCCGTCCTCATCGAGGCCGTATAGCTGGAGAATTTCATCGCGCGGCGCCCCAGGACTGACGTCGGCACTGCTGATCACCAATCGAGCTAGAGCCAAACGCTCGCCTCTCACGGCGACAACGACTTGGTTGAACCGGAAGTGGTCCTTCTGGATAGCGCGTCTGCTCTGCTCGGCCCAGTCGGATGAGGGGAGGTCGCTCTGCTTAAAGCCGACGATCTTGCGGCGACTTTCGACGAGACCGTTGGGCGCATAAAGCTCCTGGACCACGTCCCAGGCCTCGCTATGAATGGCCGCTATCGCGCGTTGACCCACTCGGACGCATGCATTGTCGGGCTCGGCAACTGGCGCATCGGGCGGAGCCGGGCTCGCCGGGGCGGTCGG
>NZ_LZMB01000448.1 GCF_001673555.1 Mycobacterium sp. 1165178.9
TGTGCTGCACTGCCTTCCGGCTCATCGCGGCGACGAGATCACCGACGAGGTGATGGACGGGCCGGCCAGCGTGGTCTGGGACGAGGCCGAAAACCGTTTGCATGCCCAGAAAGCGCTGCTGGCGTGGCTGCTGGAGCGACGATCGTGACCCGCTCGAAGACCACACCCGAGACCACCCGGGCCGGCCGACAGGCGCGCATCGTGGCCATCCTGTCGTCGGCCGAGGTGCGCAGCCAGAGCGAGCTGGCCGCGCTGCTGGCCGATGACGGCATCGACGTCACCCAGGCCACCCTGTCACGCGACCTGGAAGAGCTGGGCGCGGTGAAGCTGCGCGGCGCAGACGGCGGCGTCGGTGTCTACATGGTCCCCGAGGACGGCAACCCGGTGCGCGGGGTGTCCGGCGGCACCGCAAGGCTATCCCGGTTGCTGAGCGAACTGCTGGTGTCGGCCGACGCCAGCGCGAACCTCGCGGTGCTGCGCACCCCGCCGGGCGCCGCCGACTATCTGGCCAGCGCGATCGACCGCGCGGCGCTACCGTACGTCGTCGGCACCATCGCCGGCGATGACACCGTCTTTGTGGCCGCTCGAGAGCCGATGACCGGCGCCGAGCTGGCCGCCACCCTGGAAAAACTCACGTAAGCGTTTCAACCTAAGGAGATTTATGTCAGAACGCGTCATCCTGGCGTATTCCGGCGGCTTGGACACCTCGGTGGCCATCAGCTGGATCGGCAAGGAGACCGGCCGTGAGGTCGTAGCGGTGGCGATCGACCTCGGCCAGGGCGGCGAAGACATGGAGGTCGTTCGCCAGCGGGCCCTGGACTGCGGCGCGGTGGAAGCCGTCGTCGTCGACGCCCGCGACGAGTTCGCCGACGAATACTGCCTTCCCACAATCCTGTCCAACGCCCTCTACATGGACCGCTACCCGCTGGTGTCGGCGATCAGCCGGCCGCTGATCGTCAAGCACCTGGTGGCGGCGGCGCGTGAGCACGGCGGCAGCATCGTCGCGCACGGCTGCACCGGCAAGGGCAACGACCAGGTCCGGTTCGAGGTCGGATTCGGTTCGCTCGCTCCCGATCTCGAGGTGCTGGCGCCGGTTCGTGATTACGCATGGACGCGGGAGAAGGCGATCGCGTTCGCCGAAGAGAACGCGATCCCGATCAACGTGACCAAGCGCTCGCCGTTCTCCATCGACCAGAACGTGTGGGGTCGCGCGGTGGAAACGGGCTTCCTGGAACATCTTTGGAACGCGCCCACCAAGGACGTGTACGCGTACACCGAGGACCCCACGCTGAACTGGAGCACGCCCGACGAGGTGATCGTCGGGTTCGAACGCGGCGTGCCCGTGACGATCGACGG
>NZ_LZMB01000449.1 GCF_001673555.1 Mycobacterium sp. 1165178.9
CGGCCAGCACCTGGTCGGAGTGCATCGACAGACCGGAGGTGTGGGCCAGCAGGTGGCGGATGGTCGCGCCCGGCGGCCCGGCGGCCGTGTCGAGGTCGACCGCCCCTTCCTCGATAGCGACCTGCACGGCCCGGGCGGCCAGCGGCTTGGTCACCGACGCCAGCTCGAACACCCGACCGGTGTCGCCGTGGCTCGCCAGCACGCCGCCGGGCGCGACCATCCGCCACCTGCTGGCCCACACCTCCGGTCTGTCGATGCACTCCGACCAGGTGCTGGCCGCGCCCGGTACGCGCCGGATCTACTCCAACCAGGGCTTCACGGTGTTGGGCCAGACCGTGGAGCAGGAGACCGGGATCGAGTTCGGGCGCTACCTGACCGAGGCGGTGTGCGAACCGCTGGGGATGGCGGCGACCCACCTGGATGGCGGCGCGGTGGCCGCGGGATTTGGGGCGAGCTCGACGGTGGCGGACCTGGCCGCGTTTGCCCGGGACCTGTTGCGCCCGGTGACGGTCTCGGGGGGCCTGCACGCCGAGGCGACGACTGTGCAGTTTCCCGGTCTGGACGGCGTTCTGCCCGGTTACGGGGTGCAGCGGCCCAACGATTGGGGGCTGGGTTTCGAGCTCCGGGACACGAAATCGCCGCATTGGACAGGCGCGCACAATTCCGCGCGAGCGTACGGCCATTTCGGCCAGGCGGGGGGCTTCATCTGGGCAGATCCCGAAAAAGACCTGGCGCTGGTGGTCCTCACCGACCGGGAATTCGGGGACTGGGCGCTGGCGCCGTGGCCGGCGATTTCCGACGCCGTGATAGCCGCTTACAGCTAGTGGGAAACGCACACTAGCGCAACAGGGGTATCACAAGGCACAATAGACACGCACGACACACAAAAAATCGAAGATTTCAGCACGCTGCCCTGTTTGTCGGGTCCGCAGGTCGTTGGGGAAGACGTCCCTCGTGGAACCGAAGGAGCAGCAAATGCGAGCGTCGAACCAATTCGCCGACGTGACGACCGGCGTGGTGTACGTGCACGCGTCACCCGCGGCCGTTTGCCCGCATGTCGAGTGGGCGTTGTCGTCGTCCCTGGGCGCCAAAGCGAACCTGACCTGGACGCCCCAGCCGGCAATGCCCGGACAGCTGCGTGCGGTCACCAACTGGGTCGGCCCGGTGGGCACCGGCGCCAAACTGGCCAACGCGTTGCGGTCCTGGTCGGTGCTGCGGTTCGAGGTCACCGAGGACCCCAGCCCCGGGGTCGACGGCCACCGGTTCAGCCATACCCCGCAACTCGGCCTGTGGAGCGGGGCGATGAGCGCCAACGGCGACGTCATGGTCGGGGAGATGCGACTGCGGTCGATGATGGCCCAGGGCGCCGACACTCTGGCCGCGGAACTGGACTCGGTGCTGGGCACCGCCTGGGATGAGGCGCTCGAGCCCTACCGCGACGGCGGCGACGTCGGAGAGGTGACCTGGCTCAGCCGGGGAGTCGGTTAGTCGATCGGAGGCTCATGCGTGCCAGAGCCGCCTCTCTGAAAGCAATAGGCGACTCTCAAAACAGCTAGCGCATCCGCTAGCGCTTTCGAACAGGTGTTAATGGTTCCCGGGGAATGCCGGCACCCACTCCCCGGAGGGCCGCCTGTTTTTCCCTTCTACCGCCTGGCCGGCCTCAGAATCTGAAGCGCGCCCGGCACCGCCGAGATCTCGGCCGGCAGCGCGCAGGCGAAGTCGCCGTCGGCGTAGACGTTGATGCCGGGGCACTCGACGTGGATTGATCTGGCCCTCGCCGTGCTCACCTCATCGAGGTTGACGTGCGTGCCCTTCATCACGGTGGGGAACAGCCGGACCAGCTTGGTGCGGGATGCCTCGTGCACCATGGTGATGTCGAGCAGACCGTCGGTGTAGTCGGCGCCGGGACAGATCTGCATCCCGCCGCCGTAGCTGCGGGTGTTGCCGAAGGCGGCGAGCGTGATATCCGCGTCGACCTCGTTGGTGCCGTCGAGCACCAGGCGGAACGGCAGGAGCCGCAGCTGCGACAGCTCCGCGAGCATCGCGACGTAGTAGCGCAGCCGGCCGTGCGGCCAGCTCATCCGGTTGGCGCGGTCGGTGACCAGCGAATCGAAACCGGTGGCCGCCACCGTGCCGAACCATTTCTCGGCCCCGTTACTGTCCCGAATCAGGCCCAGGTCAATGGATTCCGTGCATCCGTCGACGACGACATCGGCGGCGGCCTCGGCGTCCTTGGTGGGAATGCCGAATTCGCGGGCGTGGTCGTTGCCGGTGCCGGCCGGAATCACGCCAAGCGGGATGTCGGTGCCGGCCATCACCTGCAGGGCGTTGGAGACGACGCCGTCGCCCCCGGTCACCATGACCGCGTCGGTGCCCTTCTCCAGGGCCGCGCCGACCAAGTGTCGCGCGTCTTGCGCGTCGTCGCCGATGATTTCGACAACCTCCACGCCCCGGCGGTGCAGCTGGGCGATCGCGAGCTGGGCGGCGTGGACCGCGGCGCCGTGGCCCGACACCGGGTTAGTCAGCGCGATCACCTTGCCGATTTCTCGGCGGCGCAACTCGCCCGTCACGGAATCAGCTTGCCGGGATTGAGAATTCCGGCCGGATCCAACGTCTGCTTGACCGCGCGTAACACCTGCACTCCCAGCTCGCCTATCTCGTCGCGCATCCACGGCCGGTGGTCGGCACCGACCGCATGGTGGTGGGTGATGGTCCCGCCGGTGGCCATGATGGCATCCGACGCGGCCTTTTTGGCGGCTTTCCATTGCTCGATCGGGTTGCCCCGTTGCCCGGCGACAACGGTGAAATACAACGAGGCTCCTTCTGCGTAGACGTGGGAGATGTGACACATCACCAAAGCGGGTGTGCCGGTCGCCGCGAGGGCCTCGGTAAGTGCTTGTGTGACAGCGGCTTTCAGCGCGGAGATATTCGACCAGTCGGTGGCGGTCTCCAGCGTTTCGCACAGCGCGCCCGCCGCGAGCAGCGAATCGCGCAGGTACGGCGCCCCGAACCGGCCGCGCTCCCACGCCTGCGCCGGACCGTCGCCCAGCGAGGTTCCGCCCCGGGCCTTCAGCAGTGCACTGGTTTCGGCGTGCCGGCTTTCGACGTGTTCCTTGGTGCCTTCGAACATGGTGATGGCGAGGCATCCGCCGGTGATCTGGGATTCGCCGATCGCCTCGGTGGTGGCTAGGTTGACTCCGGTCTCGGCCTCGTCGGAGAGCCGAATGACGGTGGGGCCGGTGGCATTTTGGGTGACGGCGCGCAGGGCCCCGGCCCCGGTCTCGAAATCGGGGAACGACCACGCCTCGTAGCGCACGGCTTCCGGCGCACGGTGCACGCGCAGCCGCACCTGGGTGATGACGCCCAGAGTGCCCTCCGAGCCGATCAGCAGCTGGCGCAGGTCAGGACCCGCGGCGGATTCCGGTGCGCGACCCAGGTCCATCGTGCCCACCGGAGTGACCACGCGTAGCCCGCGCACCATGTCGTTGAACCGGCCGTAGCCCGCCGAGTCCTGACCGGATGAGCGCGTCGCGGCGAAGCCGCCGATGGTGGCGTACTCGAAGCTCTGCGGGAAATGTCCGAGCGAAAAGCCTTGTGCGCCAAGGAGGCGTTCGGCGTCCGGGCCGGTCACCCCGGCCCCGAAAACGGCCTGGCCGGACACGTCGTCCAGCGAGATCAATTGGTCGAACCGACGAAGATCGAGCGAGACGACGGCGGAGAACTCCCCGCGGTCGGGATTGAGGCCGCCGACCACACTGGTGCCCCCGCCGAAGGGCACGACGGCGATGCGATGTTGCGTGCAGTGGCGCAGGATCGCGGCAATGGCGTCGTCATCGCCGGGTAGCAATACGGCGTCGGGCGCATCCTGGGTGCCCCGCTCCGCGCGGTTGAGCAGGTCGATGGTGGATTTGCCGCCCGCGTGCAGCAACCGATCGGGGTCCGAGGTGCGACAGTATTCGGGGCCGACGATGGCGGCCAAGGCCTCCCGATCGGACTGTGACAACGCCGACGGGCGTAATTGCACCTGGTCGGAAAGCAGCTCGGCCGCGTGGGACTCCTCGACCCCCACGGCCTGCTGCAGCAGCGACCGGATGCCCTCCGACAGCGGCTTGGCCGCCGCGGGGTCTCCCCATGCGTTCCATTTCATCGGCGGCAAAAGGCCCTGAGGGTCCGTCATGCGTTACAGTATTACATATGTTGTCAATCCGTAACTCAGAGTTGGACACCGGCGAGCGGATCCTCGCCGCTGCGGGCAGCTGCGTGGTGGATTTCGGCGTGGACCGAGTCACCCTGGCCGAGATAGCCCGCCGCGCGGGCGTCAGCAGGCCAACGGTGTACCGGCGATGGCCGGACACGCAGTCGATCGTTGCGGCGCTTTTGACCCAGCGCATCACCGAAGCGATGCGTGACGCGCCGTTACTCGGGGAAGATCGCGAATCGCTTGTGCGACAGATAGTTACGGTGACCGATCTGCTGCGGGCAGACCGATTGGTGATGTCGGTGCTGCACTCGGATCTCGCGTCGACGTACATCACCGAACGCCTGGGGACGAGCCAGCGCATGCTGATCGAGGCGCTTGCCGCCCGCCTGCGGGTGGCTCAGCGACACGGCAGCGTCCGGCTCGGCGACCCGGTCCAGATGGCGACCATGGTGCTGCTGATCGCGCAATCGACCATCCAGTCGGCCGGGATAGTCGAGGCGATGCTCGACGCCGAGGCGCTGGTCACCGAGCTTGCCTACTCGCTGAACGGATATCTGTCGTGATACCTGATCCGACCGCTCTGAACGCGGCGCGCCGCGTGGCCGACCTGACCGCGCTCGCCGACGGTGAGCCCTTGGACGTGGTGGTGATCGGCGGTGGCATCACCGGTGCCGGGATCGCGTTGGATGCCGCGGCGCGCGGCCTGCGGGTGGCGCTGGTGGAGAAACACGATCTCGCGTTCGGCACCAGTCGGTGGAGTTCCAAGCTCGTCCATGGCGGGCTGCGCTACCTGGCGACCGGGAACGTGGGCATTGCCCGGCGCAGCGCCATCGAGCGCGGGATCTTGATGACGCGCAACGCGCCTCACCTGGTTCGTGCGATGCCCCAATTGGTGCCCCTGCTGCCGTCAATGAGTTCGGGCAAACGGGCGCTGGTGCGAGGCGGGTTCCTGGCCGGTGACGCATTGCGGTTCCTCGCCGGAACCCCGGCGTCGACACTGCCGCGCTCGCGCCGGATTTCGGCTGGGCGCGTCGTGGAGATGGCTCCCACCGTGCGACGCGACGGTCTGGACGGCGGCTTCCTCGCTTACGACGGTCAACTGATCGACGACGCCCGCCTGGTCACCGCGGTCGCCCGCACAGCGGCGCAGCATGGCGCCCGAATCCTGACCCAGGTGTCGGCATCACGTGCCACGGGCACCTGGGTGCGACTGACCGACATGCGCGGAGGGGAATCATTCGATGTGTCGGCGGGCGCGGTGATCAACGCGGCCGGGGTGTGGGCGTCCGAGATCGACGACTCGCTGCGGTTGCGGCCCAGCCGGGGCACGCACTTGGTATTCGATGCCCAAGCCTTCGGAAATCCGACTGCGGCGCTGACTATTCCGATTCCAGGTGAGCTCAACCGCTTCGTCTTCGCCATGCCCGAACAGCTGGGCCGCGTCTACCTTGGTCTGACCGACGAGGCGGCCTCCGGCCCCGTTCCCGACGTGCCCGAACCGTCGGTTGACGAAATCACGTTCCTGCTCGACACGGTGAACACCGGATTGGGGACCGGGCTCACCGCCACCGACGTGGTCGGCGCCTATGCCGGCCTGCGCCCGCTGATCGACACCGGCGAAGGCCGCACCGCTGACGTCTCCCGCGAACACGCCGTCGTGGAATCGGCGTCCGGGGTGATCAGCGTGATCGGCGGCAAGCTGACCGAATACCGCTATATGGCACAGGATGTGCTGGATCGCGCGATTCGGGTGCGGCGGCTGCGCGCCGCGAAATGCCAGACTCGCAATCTGCCGCTGATCGGAGCACCAGCCAACCCCGGGGTGATCGCGGCGTCGGACGCCGCGCTGCCGGAGTCACTGGTGCAGCGCTACGGGGCTGAGGCGCCCAAGGTGATCGCCTCCGCCACCTGCGAACGTCCCACCGAACCGGTCGTCGATGGAATCGACGTCAGCAGAGCGGAATTCGAGTACGCGATAACCCATGAGGGCGCGCTGGATGTCTCCGACATCGTCGATCGCCGGACCCGGATCGGGTTGGTGGCGCGCGATCGACAGCGCGTTGTTCCAGTGGCAACCGAATTCTTGGGGCGAATCGGGTAGCCGCCCGCCCGCCGAGCACCGGACTTAGTCCGACGACGTTTTGGAGTCCTCGGATTCCTTAGAGTCCTCGTCGTCGGAGTCCTCAGAGTCTTTGTCGTCCTCGTCCTCGTCCTCGTCGGAGTCTTTGGAATCCTTGGCGTCTTCGTCTTCGTCTTCGTCGGAGTCCTTGGAGTTCTTCGAGTCTTTGGACTCTTTGGAGTCCTTGGAGTCCTTGCTGTCTTTCGAGTCCTTCGAGTCCTTGCTTGTGTCCGAATCCGCGGCCTCTTCGAGCTTGGTTGCGAACTTCGTCAACAGGCCAGCGAGGTCACGGGCCTCTTCGGGCGTTAGCGAATCATCGAATACGCGATCGTCGCTCTCAGAGATGCGCTCGAGTTGAACCGCGTTGTTCTGGATGCCGACGTCCCACCGGCCCCCCTCTTCACGAGCCATCCGATGCCCCTTTCGACTAGGACTCACTCCAACTGATGCCGCGCTAGGCGTTGTTTACCCACTCCTGCTCACGGCGCAACGGCCTTTAGCTGGAATTTCTGGAAGCCACCCCGCCTCGTAATGAAACCGTTCGTGATTATGAAAGTTAATGTCTAATGGTAGTCTCTGCCAAAATGTTGTGCTTGGAGGTGATTGCGATGGCGGCGCGTGTCCCTGTTTTGATCGTCGGAGCCGGTGTTGGCGGCCTCGCCATGTCCGCGCTGCTGGCCCAGCACGGGGTGCGCTCGCTCCTCGTCGAGAAACGACGGGAATTCTTCCTCTACCCGAAGGCCCGCAACCTGAGTTTCCGCAGCTCGGAAATCCTGCGGGGATTAGGGGTTCGGGAGGAGGTGCGAGAAGTCGCCGAGCACGTCTCGGCACTGGTAGCCAGGCCCACGCTCAACAGCGCCGCACAAGAGCCGGCCCTCGATGTCGCCGCGGTCTTCACAGGCCTGGACAACATCAGCCCCGAGCCGGCGGCGCAGTATTGCCCTCAGAGCCGGCTCGAGCCGATCCTGCGCGACGCGACGAGACGGGGCGGCAGCGAAGTGCGCTATGGCACGGAGCTGTCCTCGATCGAGATGGATGAAACCGGGGTTACCGCGGTGGTACGCCACACGGAGTCGGGGGAGTCGGAGATGATCCGCGCCGACTATCTCGTCGGCGCCGACGGCGTGCACAGCCCCATCCGCGATTGGCTGGGCATCACCACATCCGGGTACGGCGCCCTGCCTATCTATGTCGTGTTCGTCTACTTCCGGGCGCCATGGCGACAATTCATCCCGGAGTTGCACGACGGCGACGGCGTGCAGGTCAAAAGCGACGACGTGGATGGCATATTCCTGGTCGCCGAGGGCGACCTCGGCATGTTCATCACCACCTACTTCCCCGGCGCAGGCGAAAGTGCCGAACAGTTCACCCCGCACCGGTGCCGCGAGATGCTCACCAAGGCGATCGGCGAGCGGATCGACATCGACATCATCGAAGTCGCGGCGTGGCAACCATACGAACGGGTGGCCGACCAATTCGGTTGCGGGCGAGCATTTCTCGTTGGCGATTCGGCGCACACCATGCCGCCGTTCAAAGCCGGCGGAGCCAACACCGCCATCCAGAGCGCGCACAACCTGGCCTGGAAACTCGCCGCCGTCCTGCAGGGCACCGCCGCACCGGAGCTGTTGGCCACCTACCAGGACGAGCGTCATCCGGTAGGTCAATTCGCCGCGCGTCAGTCGCTCACCGGGCCGTCGGTGGCGTTGCTGCGGGCGGGTGGCGATGCGCCGCAATTGCCTGCCGACGAGGAGTGCTCGATGTTCGCCCTGCTCATCGGATACCGGTACCACTCGGCCGCGGTCGTGACACGCGATACGGACGGCGGTGGCCTGGTGGACGAATTGCGCGCTCAACCCGGCACTCGGCTGCCGCATGTCTGGGTGCGCGAGGGAGTCTCGACGCTCGACCTGCTGGGGCCCCGATTCACCGTGCTGTCCGGGGACGAGCGATGGTGTGCGGCAGCGGCTTCGGTGTCGCTGGCCGCCCACCGCTTCTACAGCGACGAGTGGGCGGCGGCTACCGGGCTGCGCCCGGAGGGGGCGCTGCTGATCCGGCCGGACGACTTCGTCGGATGGCGCGTCGATGATCTCCCTGCCGATCCCAAAGGGGAACTGCGGCAAGCGCTTTCGGCGATCCTGGGCCGACCCGCGGGATGACTGCAAACTTCTGGAATCCGATAGCGGCCTGCGCTGTCGGATTCCAGGATCACCCTGTGACGACGGACAGCGTCGACGGGATTTACAGCGGGATGTTCTTGTGGCGGCCGCGGCGCGCGGGCGCCTGGGCCAGTGCCTCGGTGAGCTTGCTGCGGGTGTGCGACGGGTCGATCTTCTCGTCGACCACGCCGATCTCGATGGCGCTATCCACGCCGCCGGCGATCCGCTCGTGCTCGGCGGCCAGCTCGTCGTGCAGCGCTTCGCGCTCGTGGTCCGCCGCCGCGGCCAGCTTCTTCTTATGCAGAATGCCGACTGCGGCCTTGGCGCCCATCACCGCGACCTCGGCGTCCGGCCACGCGTACACCTTGGTCGCATTCAGCGACCGGGAGTTCATCGCGATGTAGGCCCCGCCGTAGGTCTTCCGCGTGACCAGCGTGACACGTGGAACCGTGCACTCGCCGAACGCGTGCAACAGCTTGGCGCCGCGGCGCACCACGCCGCCCCACTCCTGATCGACACCGGGCAGGTAGCCGGGCACGTCGACGACGACCACCAGCGGAATGCCGAACGCGTCGCACAGTCGCACGAACCGCGCTGCCTTCTCGGCACTTTCGGAGTTCAGGCAACCCCCCAGCCGCAGCGGGTTGTTAGCCAGCACGCCGACCGTGCGGCCGGACAGCCGGCCCAGGCCGATCACCATCGACGGCGCCCAGTTGGCCTGGAATTCGTCGAACGGCGTCTCGTCGTCGAGGATCGCGGTCACGATCGGACGCACGTCGTAGGCCCGCCGCGACGACTCGGGCAGCAGCGCGTGGATGTCGGTGTCGCCGGCCTCGGCCTTGTCCCGGTCGAAATGCCCTTGCTGGCAGAACAACCCGACCAACCGGCGACCACGCTCGTAGGCGTCGAGTTCATCATCGGCGACGATGTGGCACACCCCGGACTTCTTGTGGTGGGTCTCCGGGCCGCCCAGCGAGCACATGTCCACGTCCTCGCCGGTGACGCTGCGCACCACGTCGGGCCCGGTGACGAACACCCGGCTTTCGGGAGCCATGACGATGACGTCGGTCAGGGCCGGCCCGTAGGCGGCACCGCCGGCCGCGAAGCCGACGACCACCGAGATCTGTGGGATGTAGCCGGATGCCCGGATCATCGCCTCGAAGACCAGGCCGACCGCGTGGAGTGCCTTCACACCCTCGGCCAGCCGGGCACCGCCGGAGTGCCAGATGCCCACGATCGGGCTCTGCTCCTCGATGGCGGTGTCGTAGGCGTTGACGATGTGCGTGCACCCCTCGATGCCCATCGCGCCGCCCATGACGGTGCCGTCGGTGCAGAACGCGATGGTGCGCACGCCGTTCACGGTCCCCGCGGCGGCAAGCACGCCGGAACGATCGCGCTCGTGCAGCAGCTCGACGGAGTCGTCGTCGAAGAAATTGCTCAAGCGCAACAGCGGGTCGCGAGGGTCGAGCGACTCGCCAACCGTCTCGGGGGCCGTGATTGTCATCGCAGGTCTCCTGATATTCGGTGTTGCTCGGGTTTAATACCGCCCGAAGGCGATGGCCACGTTGTGTCCGCCGAACCCGAACGAGTTGTTGATCGCGTACTCGTAGTTGCCCGGGCGTGGTTTGCCGGCCACGACGTCGAGGTCGATTTCGGGGTCGAGGTTTTCCAGGTTGAGCGTGGGCGGGACTACCTGGTCGCGCAGCGCGAGCACGGTCAGGATGGATTCCACGGCTCCGACCGCGCCCACCGAGTGGCCCAGTGCGGCCTTGGGGGCATAGACGGCCGCGTTCCCGCCGTGAGCGCCCAGCGCGTTGTTGATGGCCTTGCTCTCGGCGACGTCACCGACGGAGGTGCCGGTGGCGTGGGCGTTCACGTGGTGAATATCGTTGGGGGACAGGCCCGCAAGCTGGATGGCCCGGCTCATGGCGTGGCCGGCGCGTTCGCCGTTGGGGTCCGGGGCCACCATGTGGTAGCCATCGGAGGTGATGCTGGCGCCCATGATGCGGGCCAAGATGTTGGCGCCGCGGGCTTTGGCGTGTTCCTCGGTCTCGATGACCATCAGCGCGCCGGCCTCGCCGAACACGAAGCCGGTGCGGTCGCGGTCGAACGGGCGACACGCGCCGGCCGGGTCGTCGTTCTTGGTCGACATCACGATGCGCATCTGGGCGAACGCCGCAATGGGCACCGCTTCGATACGCGTTTCCACACCACCGCAGATCGCGATGTCGGCCTCGCCGAACACGATGTTGCGCCACGCCTGCGCCACGCCTTCAGAACCCGACGCGCACGCCGACACCGGCGTGATCACGCCGGCCTTGGCCTGGCGCTCCAGTCCCACCGCCGCCGAGGCGCCGTTGGGCATGTACTTCTGAACGCCCAGCGGAGAAACGGCCTTCATGCCACGAGCGCGCATGTCGTCGTAGCTGAAGACCATCTCCTCCGACGATCCCAAACCGGTGCCGATCGACACCATCAGGCGATTGCTGTCGACCTCGGGGGAGCCGGCGTTCTCCCAGACCCGGCGGCCCAGAATAGTGGACATCCGCTGCAGGTAGCCCGTCCGGCGCAATTCGATGCGGGTCATTTGGCTGTCGAATTCCTCCAGCAAATGCCCGCCGATGCGCACCGGCAGGTCGAACTCCTCGACGAACGGATCCTCGAGTTTGCGGATACCACTTTGGCTGTCCAACAACAGCTTCCAGGTGTTCTCGGCATCAGTAGCCAACGCGGTCGTCATGGCGATGCCAGTGACGACCACGTTCGGGAGCGCTTTCCCGGTAACCAGCTCTGTCATGGGTCTTGCGAACGTTCCTTCCGTGCTCAGTAACGCCCGAAGGCGAGTGCCACGTTGTGGCCACCGAACCCGAACGAGTTGTTGATCGCATAACGGAAATCGCCGTAGCGAGGTTCGCCCGCGACAACGTCCAGATCGATCTCGGGATCGGGTGTTTCGTAGTTGAGTGTTGGCGGTATCACGCCGTCCCGAAGGCTCAATACCGTGAGAACAGATTCCAGAGCTCCGACCGCACCAATGGAGTGCCCCAGAGCCGACTTCGGTGCGTACACCGCCGCTTCCTGACAACCGGCGACCCGAATGGCGTTGGCCTCGGCGGTGTCACCGATCGGCGTCGCGGTGCCGTGCGCGTTGACGTGGTCAATGTCCGCCGGCGACAACCCCGCGAGCTCGAGCGACCTCGTCATCGCCCGGCCCGCACGGACGCCGTCAGCCGCAGGCGCCACCATGTGGAACGCGTCGGAGGTGATGCCGGCACCCATCAACCGGGCCAGAGGCTTGGCGCCACGGGCCTTGGCGTGCTCTTCGGTCTCGATGATCATCAGGGCCCCGGCCTCACCGAACACGAAGCCGTCGCGGTCCTTGTCGAACGGCCGCGATGCGCGCTCAGGCTCATCGTTGCGCGTCGACATGGCCCGCATCATCGAGAACGCCGCGATCGGCAGCGCTTCGATGGGACCCTCGACACCGCCGCAGACGGCGAAGTCGGCGTCACCCATGATGATCTGACGCCACGCGTGGGCGATCGCCTCCGAGCCCGACGAGCAGGCCGACACTGGGGTGATGACCCCGGCGCGAGCGCCGAGCTGCAGGCCCACGACCGCCGCGGCGCCGTTGGGCATGATCATCTGAACCGCGAGTGGCGACACCTTGCGGGGGCCACCCTCGTTCATCAGGTCGTAGCTCTCCACGATCCGTTCGGCGCCGCCGAGCCCGGTGCCGACCACGACCGAGAACCGGTCGGGGTCGACCTCCGGACTACCGGCGGTCTCCCACAACTGACCGCTGAGCAGCTTGGCCAACCGCTGCACATAGGACATGCGGCGCAAGTCGAGCCTGCTCATGTGTTCGTCGATGGGCTCCTTGAGGTGTCCACCGATCTTGACGGGCAGGTCCCACTTGGTGATGAACTCGTCTTCGAGGACGTGGATGCCGCTCTCGCCGGCCAACAAACCCTTCCACGTGCTCTCGATGTCCGGCGCGATCGATGTCGTCGCCGAGACGGCGGTTACCACAACGCTGGGGTAACCGCCATTAGCAGTGGAAGGCTTGCTCACTTGCTGTCCGCTTCCAGCCTCGACTTGACGTTGGCGACCGCCTCGGGGTTCTCGGTCTCCAGCTTGGCGCGCAGCGCCTCGGCAGCTTCGGGGTTCTCTTCCTCGAGCTTCTGGATGTAGGAGACGACGTCACCGACGGTACGCAGACCGGCGAGGTCCTCGTCGGGGATCTTGACGCCGTACTTGTCCTCGGTCTGAACGGCGATCTCGACCATCGACAGCGAGTCGATGTCCAGGTCGTCGACGAAGGACTTCTCCGGGGTGACCTCGGAGGGCTCGATACCGGTTACCTCTTCGATGATCTCGGCGATACCGGCGATGATTTCTTCCTGGCTGACAGCCACAGCGTGCTTCCCTTCGTAATGTGTTGTGAGTTAGTCGAATTGACGTGCTATGCGGTTGTACTGGTTGTGCAACTGGTCGAGCTGGCTTTAGAGCTCGGCCAAAGCGTCCAGGTCTGCGGGAGACTTGACGGCCCGAGCCGTGATCCCCCGAAGTTCTCGTTTGGCGATGCCGGTGAGGGTTCCCGCGGGCGGGAACTCCACGGCCGCAGTGACTTCCAGGTCACGCAGCGTCGCGGTGCACAGGTCCCAGCGCACCGGCTGGGTCAGCTGAGCGACCAGCGCCTCCATCGCCGCGGCCGCCGACGCGACCGGCTTGCCGTCGCGGTTCGACAACAGCTTGGCGGTGGGCTCGGACGTCTGCACGGCGGCCGCCGCGGCGGCGTAGCCGTCGAGCGCCGACGCCATGTACTTGGTGTGGAACGCTCCGGCCACCCCCAGGGCGCGTACCCGCGCCTTTTCCGGCGGGTCTTCGGCCAGCTTCTCCAGCGCGGACAGCGAGCCGGCGGCGACGATCTGCCCGGCGGCGTTGCGGTTGGCGGGGAACAGATCAAGCTGCTCGAGCCGGGCAAGGACCTCGCCCTCGTCCCCTCCGAGCACCGCCGACATGCCGGTGGGCTCGACGGCGCAAGCCCTGGCCATCTCGGCGCCACGGGTGGCGGCCAGCGCGACGGCGTCGTCTGCGGCGATCACGCCGGCGATCGCGTACGCGGCGATCTCTCCGACGGAGTGGCCTGCGACGACCAGCTCCGCATCCGACAGCAGCCCGCGCTTGGTCAGCTCCTGGTGGGCCAGCAGCGTGGCGGCGACGACCAGCGGCTGGGTGACCGCGGTGTCGGTGATCTCTTCGGTCGATGCGGTGGTGCCCAGGCGCACGAGGTCGAGGCCACTGGCCTTGGACCACAGCGCCAACTGGTCAGCAGCGCCGGCGAGCTCCAGCCATGGCGAGAGCATCCCCTCGGTCTGCGAACCCTGTCCGGGCGCAAGCAATGCAATCACGTGTTTAAGAGAACACTGTGGAAACGGTTTTGGCGGGTGTATCAGATTATGAACCTCGTCTTAGGTTTTTGTGAACTCCCTACAAAACAGCTCCTTAAGCTATGGGTTTGATATCGCGCCGCGATCTGTTGCCTGGGTCACTGTCACCCGGACTGCCGCACGGCAACCCCCCTGACCGGCAGCGGAACCGCCGGCATGGCGCTGTTGTCGGCGCTTGACGAAATGGTCGGGTAGTTGAGCTGGCCGACCGTGGCCGCCACTCGCAGGACATATGCATCCCTCGGCTGCATGGGATCGCGGCCGGTGAAGTCGGTGATCCGCTTGAGTCGGTAGCGCACGGTGTTTGGATGAACGAACAACTTTCTGGCGCAAGCCTCAATCGCGCCGCCACAATCTAAGTAAGCGTCAAGAGTCTCGATCAGCGTGGGACCCGCGTCGGCCAGGGGGCCCATCACGTCGGTATGCAGCGCCACGATCGCCGACGCATCGCCCATCAGCGCCCGTTCGGGCAGCAGTTCACGGGCCGGCACGGGACGCGGCGCTCCACGCCAGCCACCCACGGCGTTCATGCCGGAAATCGCCTCGCTGGCGCTGTGATAGGCCGCCGTCAGCATGGGCGCGGTGGGTCCGACCACCACGGGCCCGTCCGCGAAGGCCACCAGGAGGTCGCCGAGGAATTTGTCGGTTGGCGACAGTTGGCCGGACACGATCGCGACCAGCCAGGTGCCGTGCACGTCGGTGAGGGCCGCGCGTCCGTGCTGTGCGGCGATGTCGCGGACGTGCTGGCTGGCGCGCTCGCTGTCGTCGGGGCCGGTCGATCCGTCCCGGCCGGGGGCCGGCGTGCCGACCACAACCGTCGCCGGGGCCGTGGTGTCCCAGTTCAGGGCCGCGGCGCGGGACAGCAGCTCGGGGCCGGTGTCGCCGCGGACCACCGCGTCGACGACGCTGGCTTCCATCCGGCTGTCCCAGGTCCCGCGCGCCTCGGCCGCGTTCGCGTAGGCGGTGGCGGCGGTGAACGCCAGATCGCGGCTGTACTTGAGGATGCCCACGGTCAGCGCGGTCAGCTGCTCTTCGGAGCGAGCCAGCAGCGGGACCACTTCCTCGAAGAAGTCCATGGTCACGCGCGCCATGTCGACGCTGTGGCGCAGCGCGATGCGGCGGGCTAGGTCCTGGGGCACCAGCTCGAAGGCCTGCGCGGTGTGGCTGACGTTGCTGTGCGGGTCCTGCATCCACTCGGCGAAGTTGTTGATGGCCGTCTGCACCACCAGCGCCATGCTGGCGCGCTGCGATGCCTCCAGGTCGGCGAAGAACGGCAACCGATCGCCCATCACCGAGACCGCTTCGGTGGCCAGCCGCCCGGAGTACTGCTTCAAGCGGCGCAGAACGGAGTCCGGCACCGTGTCCAGCAGCTCCAGTGGCGATCGCGGCTGTTTGGCGAACGGACCGGCGAAGGGGTTGTCATTCACCCCTAAAACCTACGCGTCTTTTCTAGAAGTTTCCCCCAAAGGTGGCGCGTGGCGTCCTTAAGAATGCCTCAAGTAGGGCGGGGGCGCCCGAGTGCGCGGCAAGCCGCACGCTCGACCACCACCGTGCGGCTGGGCGCACATTCGTCAGGTGCCGGGCGGGGGTCCGCGCAGGCCCGTCAGGCCACGCCGGGGTCCGACGTCTGCTCCGGGGCGGCCTGCACGTCGTCGATCTTGTACTGGCGGGCCGCGGCGATCGGCACCGACGGGTCGATCTCACCGTCGCGTGCCAACGCCTCCAGTACCGCGACCACCTGCGATTCGGCGTCGGTGTTGAAGTACCGCCGCGCCGCCGGCCGGGTGTCGGAGAAGCCGAACCCGTCGGTGCCCAGGGTGACGTAGGTGCCCGGCACCCAGGGCCGGATCTGCTCGGGAACGGCACGCATCCAATCC
>NZ_LZMB01000450.1 GCF_001673555.1 Mycobacterium sp. 1165178.9
GATGCCCGCGCCGCCGCGTGTTCAATCCACGCGGTGTGACGACGCGCGCGACCCTCCCGCGATTGATCAGCTGGCGAGGGCGGGCCGCAGCGACTCGTTGAATCGACGGTCGACCCAGTTGGCAAACCTGGGCGACGACGCGAGCAGGCCGACGGCCGCGAACAAGTCGGCCAGTTTCTGTTCGGACGCAACCACATCGTCACCGAGTTCAGTCGGTAGCCGCAGGCTACGCATCGCCGCGACGGTCGCCACTTTGGGATCCAATCCTACTGCTGCGGAATAGCTTTGAGACCATTTCTGCGGATGAGCCCGGGCCCACTGCACGGCCTTCTCGAAACGCACCAGCAGGTCGGACAGCGCGGTGTTGCGTTTCGGGTCGTCCAGCGCCTGGTCGGAGGCGACGCCGACCCAGTCGCCATTGGTGACGCCCTGCGCCTCGGCGATGCTGCGCACCGGGATCTGCTGCTCGGCCTGGGCCGTGTACGGATCCCAGATGGCCCACGCGTCGGCCTGGTGCTGACTGAACGCGGACAGCGCATCAGCGGGCTGCAGGAATACGAACTTCACCTCGGCGGGTTTGAGCCCGGCTTTGTCCAGCTGCGCCAGCAGGTTGGCGTGCGACGAGCTGCCCTTGGCGACTGCGACGGCCTTTCCACGCAACTCGGAGACCGACGTGATCGGCGAATCGGCATGCACCAGAACGCGGTTGCCCGCCCCGCCGCCACCGTATGCGGAGACTGCCTTGATCTTCGCGTTGCTGGCGGCCCCGAAGATCGGCGGCGTGTTGCCGGTGATCGCGAAGTCGATCTTGCCCGCGGTGGCCGCCTCCACTTGCGGCGGCCCGGAGGTGAACGTCGAGAACGCGACTCGATAGGGCAGGTTGTCCAGCTGTCCCGCGGCGCGCAACAACGCTTCGGTACCGCCCTTCTGATCCCCGACCTGCAGCGTCAGACCCGACAGCTCCGACAAGGGCACCGCGGCCGGCGCCGGCTTGGGCCCCAAACTGGCGCTGCGCGAAACACATCCGGTCAGCAGCAGTCCAAGCGCGGCCACCAGTGCGATGAACCCCCGCATCAAAGCCGCACACCAAGACGATCCAGCAGCTCGGCGCGATGCTTCTCCGTGTGGCGACCAGGTGCGCGGCGAGGCTCGTTGACGGACAGCGTGTGGACGACGCGGCCTTCCTCGAGCACCAGCACGCGATCGGCCAGGCCCACCGCTTCGTCGACATCGTGGGTGATCAGCAACACCCCGAAGCGGTGCCGCCGCCACAGATCCAGCAGCAGGGTGTGCATGGTCAGCCGGGTCAGCGCGTCCAGCGCGCCGAACGGCTCGTCGAGCAACAGCAGTTGCGGTTCGGCGACCAGCGCCCGGGCCAGCGAAACCCGTTGCGCCTGGCCGCCGGACAGGGTCAGTGGCCAGGCGTCGGCGTGGTCGGTCAGCCCGACGTCGGCCAGCGCTCGGTCGGCGCGATCCCGGACTTGCGCCCGCGGCAAGCGGCTGCGGGTAAGGCCGTAACCGACGTTCGTGCGCACATCGCGCCACGGAAACAGGCGCGGCTCCTGGAATGCGAGGGCCGGGGCGCCGGCCGCCACACGCTGCCCGCTGTGGTCATCCGACAGACCGGCGAGCACCCGCAGCACCGTCGATTTACCCGAGCCGCTACGCCCGACCAGCGCGACGATTTCACCGCTACGCACCAGCACCGAAACGTCTTTCAGCACCTGCCGATTGCCGTACCACTTGTCGACGTGGCGCAGTTCCCCGACGATGCCGATCGCGCCGCGGGTAGCGGCGTCCGATTCTGCGATGAGTGTCAAGCCCGGACCTTTCAGTGTCGGTAGCGCAGCGTGCGACGCTCGATTAGCCGGACGATCGCATCGGTGATGATGCCCAGCAGCGCGTAGATGGTCAGCCCGAAGATGATGATGTCGATGCGCAAAAAATCTCGGGCATTGTTGATCAGGAAGCCAATTCCCTTGTCGGCGTTGATCTGCTCGGCGACGATCAACGTCAACCACGCGATGGCCAGGGACTGCCGGAAACCAACGAGCACCTGCGGCGCCGTGCTGGGCACGATGATCCGAGTGAACCGCTGGAAGAACGAAAAGCCCG
>NZ_LZMB01000451.1 GCF_001673555.1 Mycobacterium sp. 1165178.9
AGGCTGGCCGCGTCTACTCGTATAGGTGAACTCGAGAAGAACGGTGTTCGGCGATCTTGATCCCTGCTGTCTCGCCCTCCACGGCCACACTCTCGATGTGGCTGTCGCCGAACGGTTGTGGGCCGGTAGCGCGAGGGAGTCTGCACCGCGGGGGGATCGCTGCCTCAGGTCGTCCTCGGGCGAGACGGCGGACCGTCGGCAGAGGGTCCCGTCCATGGGGGGCAAACACCAGAACGCCGACACCGCCGTCGGCCGAATTAATTTCGGCTGAATTTCGCAAAATAACCGAACGCGACAAATGGGACCTACGAATTGAGAGCGACTGCTGAATTCCAGGGCTCCAAAATGCGGTTCCAGAATTTCGAGTACTGCAATAAATAAAAGTCATACAGGAGGTTGTCACATTTGTGACCGAATAGGAGAAGACGGCTCTCCGCTGATTTATGAGATTCGCGAATACGCCGATCCATAGATCATTATTAGCGGGCTCTCGGGCTGAATTATTAGTTGCCTTGAGCTGGGGTTGGATACTGCCCAAGAGCGCGTCGATTTGAGTGATTTAGACCACAAAGTCCGTGGTGGACGGCTCCGATCTCTCACGAGCACTTGGGCCCGCGATATTTGTTTTTTACAAAGGTTTACCTGGCGGCCCGTGCAACGAAATAACTGGCCGCCACCATCGTCAGTGCAATAGCAGGGTGGCTTGACTAGTCGTTCGCACGTCATTTAGGCGCCGATTCAGAACTAGGAGCGGTATGGCTTTGTTGGCTGCAGCACGGGGAAGCTGCACATGTATCCGGTAGCAGATTCGATGAATGCTGGGACTTTGTCCATCCCAGGGCCGCGAGGCGGTGCCTACCACGGCCGCGAGAAGAAGAACCGGAGGCTTTAGATGTTGGATTTCGGGGCTTATCCGCCGGAATACAACTCCGGCCGGATGTACGTCGGAGCGGGATCGGGACCGCTGCTGGCCGCCGCGGCGGCGTGGGACGAATTGGCAGCGGAGCTGCAGAGCACTGGGGCGTCGTACAGCTCGACTATCGAGACGCTCGCGACGGGCCCGTGGACCGGGCCGTCGTCCATCGCGATGGCCGCCGCGGCGGCACCGTACGTGGCGTGGATTCACGCCACCGGCGCGCAAGCCGAGCAGGCGGGCGCTCAGGCCAAAGTCGCGGCCGGCGCATACGAAGCCGCGTTCGCGGCGACGGTCCCGCCGCCGGTGATCGCCGCCAATCGCTCACTGCTCGCGATGCTGGTCGCCACCAACATCCTCGGCCAGAACACCCCGGCCATCGCCGCCACCGAAGCCCATTACATGGAGATGTGGGCGCAGGATGCCGCCGCGATGTACGGGTACACCGCGGCGTCGGCGAGCGCCGCTCAGCTGACGCCGTTCGCCGAGCCGCCACGGACCACCAACGACTCGGCCGGTCCGTCGCAGGCGGCCGCGGTGAGTCAAAGCGCGGCGCAATCGAGCTCGAACACCGCCGCTCAGGTCTCCCAGCTGAGTACCGGGATGCAGCCGGCCCTACAGGCCGCGGCAACCGCCGCCGATCCGTCATCGGGCAGCGGACTTACAGTGCCGAGTTTCATCACCAACTGGAACGAATTCTGGTCGGTGGTCACTGGGCCCTTCTCGCCCCAGTCATGGACCACCATCCCCGGCGGCCCGTTCCTGTCGTTCGGCCAGGCGTATGCCTGGGGTCAAAACGGCCAGGGTGCGGCCGCGTATCTAGCTGGGCCGAAAGCCATTTCCGGTGCGTTGGCGCCGCTGACCAGTGGTGCCAACGCCGTCAAACCGGTGCTCAGCTCCGCGATCGGGGCGGGGGAGGCGTCGGGATCGATGGGCAAAGCCGCCCTGGTGGGCGGCATGTCGGTGCCGCAGGGCTGGGCGGAAGCCGCCCCGGCGATCCGAACACTCGCCCAGGGGCTGCCGGCCAACATGGCAGCGGTGCCCGCCGCGATGGCCGGCGAGGAGGGCGTCTTCAACCAGATGGCCTTATCCAGCCTGGCCGGACGCGCCGTCGCGGCGGCCGCTGCCCGGCCGGTCGGCGGCACCGCCTCTATGGCGGGTTCGCTCGGCGGCGCCGCCGCCGAGGCTGATCCGGCTGCGGCCACGATCATCGTGATTCCGTGCGTCGAGGAGTGACCGTGATGACGACACCGTATGGCAGCCAAGCGCTGTCGATCCAAGCAGCCAGGTAGGGGGTACGAGCGATGTTCTACGGAGCCTTTCCGCCGGAATTCAACTCGGGCCGGATGTACAGCGGTCCGGGGGCCGATTCGTTGGTGGCCGCGGCGACGGCCTGGCAGAGCCTGGCCACTGAATTGCAATCCACCGCAACGGCGTATTCGTCGGTGCTTTCGAGCCTGACGGCCGGGCCCTGGGTTGGTCCGTCTTCGATTGCCATGGCGAGCGCGGCAGCCCCGTACGTGGCCTGGATGCAGCAAACCGCTGTGCAGGCCGCGCAATCCGCAACCCAGGCCACCGAGGCGGCCAGCGCCTACGAGACCGCATTTGCCGCGCACGTGCCGCCCGCGGTCATCGCTGAAAACAGGGCCCTGCTCGCGCAGCTCGTGGCGACCAACCTGTTCGGGCAGAACACGTCGGCGATCGCCGCGAATGAGGCTCAGTACAGCGAGTTTTGGGCTCAGGACGCCACAGCGATGGACACTTACTTCGCCTCGTCGGCGACCGCGTCCAACAGTCTGACCGAATTCAGTTCTGCGCCCAAGACCACCAACGAGGCCGCCGAGCCGATGCAGGCGGCCGCGGTGAGTTCGGCGGCGAGCAGCCCGGCCGCCAATGTCGCCAGCACCGCGGCGTCGGCGGCTACCACCACCCTGCCGTACAGCGGACCCTTCTCCATCCCGGCGAACTTGGCCTATCTCTACCAGACGTTCATGACGAACCTGTTCAACTCCGTCCCGGGCGGGGCCAGCTTCTACACGGCCATGTACAACGCCGTAAAGGCGCCGCTGGGTCTGACGACGCAGTTCAACGACATCGGGTTGCTGATCAACTTCCCGCTGTCACAGTGGCTGAAGTTCGCCCCGCCCGTCGGGTACGGGGCGCTGCCGAAAGATGCGTTGGGCGCCGGGCTGGGTGCGCTGGGTTTTGGCCGCGGCACCTTATATAGCTCGATCAGCCCGATCGCCGGCATGGGCAATGCCGGCACCCTGGTCGGGAAGCTGTCGATCCCGCCGAGCTGGGCCACGTCCACCCCCGCCATCAGGACAGTGGCCGCCGCGCTGTCGGCCGCCGGGTCCGAGGCGGTGCCCGCGGCCGCGCTGGGTCAGGGGAGTCTGTTCAGTTCGATGGGGCTGGCCGGGATGCTGGGCAGCGCAGTGGGCTCCGGCGGGCCCACCGTGGTGCGTGCGGGTGTGCGTAACCGGATGACTCCGATCAAGGACCTCAAAGACAAACAATCGCCGGAACAGCTGAAACGCCTTGTCGCACAGATTTCGGAGAAGCCCGAGACTGTGCAGCACCACAACGTCGATCAAGAAAACCTCGACGCGCTGCTCGAGCAGCTGGCCAAGAAGCCCGGCATCCACGCGGTGCACCTGAAGAAGGGCGACAAGTCGAAAATCATCCCGGCCGATGCCCAATCAGGCTGAGGGACAAGGTAAATCAGCATAGCCAAGCACTAATACCCGCTCGCAACGGAAGGGTGAGAGATGAAACGACTACTAGCGCTACTTGGCGTGTTGGCGGTGATCGGCCTAGCGGCCCCGGCACACGCCGACCCTGCGCCTGCGCCGGACGGCGACGACGGGGGCTTCGTCGCCGCGCTACAGCAAGCCGGTTTCAGCTTCAACAGCCCGGGGTCGGCCGTCGCAGCCGGCAGGGCGGTGTGCTCCTGCCTGAACAACGGCGAGTCGGGCCTGGAGCTGGTGCACGACGTGAAAACCCACAATCCCGGGATGGACATGGAGATGGCGTCGAACTTCGCTGTGCTTTCCGCGAAATACTATTGCCCTCACCAGCTCTCCAAGGCGTGATGCCCGGCGCGCGGGTGACGACCATGCTGGCGGGTGGGTTCGAATGCTCCGCCGCTCAACCTATCTGCGGAGCGTCGCTCCCCGCTGCGAACGACACCGAAACGTGGCACGATCACCAGTCATGAGACTCCTGCTGACGCTCAGCGTTGGCGTTTCGGCCGCGATCGGAATGGCCCCGCTGGCGCAGGGCGACCCGGTGACACCCGGCGGCGACGAGGCCGGTTTCCTTGCCTCGCTGCGGAGTGCGGGCATCACCTACTCGACCCCCGAGGCGGCGATCACGTTCGCCAAATCGGTGTGCGTGTCCATGGGCGACGGCGAATTCGGTCCTCAGATGGTCGACGAACTGAAGGGTCAAAACCCAGGGCTCACCAATGATCACGCGACATCGTTCTTGGCGATCGCGGCGAAATACTATTGTCCGCAGCAACTTAACAGAGGGTAGCCCCAGGGCCACGCGGCCGTGATGTGTCGGGCGAGTGCATGTCGCCCAGAGCCGTTGCGCACGAGCGGACTTCGCTGCGCGGGAATCGGCTGCCGGCCGGGCGAGCCAGCGAAGGGCAGTGGGCCGCACGCGAGATCCTCAAGAGAATGAAATTGCAGCCCGCGGGCATTAACGCCCTTCACCCGAGGCGGCCTAGCCGTTCAGCCGAAGGACTGTCAGGACGACTGTCGAACGGCACGTGAGACGTCGGTATGTCCGCCGGACAGATTCCATGAATTTCATTTGAGCCGCAGCTCATTCGCGGGCCGGTCGCATATTCGCTCCTACCCTGGCGCCAGAGGAGGACGGAGGCAACGGGTGGACTTCGGGGCGCTGCCGCCAGAGGTCAATTCAGGACGGATGTACGTGGGTGCCGGATCGGGGCCCTTGCTGGCCGCCGCCGCGGCATGGGATGCGCTGGGAGCCGAACTGCATTCCTACGCGGCCGCCTACAGCTCGACGATCTTGGGCATGACCGTTGGGTCGTGGTTGGGACCGGCAGCGATGTCGATGAGTGTCGCGGTTGCCCCATACCTGGCGTGGGCGAACGCGTCGGCTGCACAGGCGGAGCAGACGGCAATGCAGGCCAGGCTCGCTGCCGCGGCCTACGAGACCGCGTTCGCCGCGACCGTGCCCCCGCCGGCGATCGCCGCCAACCGCAGCCTCTTATTGACGCTGATCGCCACCAACTTCCTGGGCCAGAACACCGCGGCCATCGCGGCTGCCGAAGCTGAGTACGCCGAAATGTGGGCCCAGGATGCCGCGGCGATGTATGCCTACGCCGCCGCGTCGGCAGCGGCCACGCAGCTGGCGCCCTTCACCGAGCCACCGCAGACCACCGATCCGTCCGGGGTGGCACGACAATCCGCCGCGGTGGCACAAAGCGCCGCGTCGGACCTCCCGTCCCAACTGTCGGCGCTGATCAATGTCGCGCCGACGATGCTGCAAGGCCTGGCGACGACCCCTTCGGCGGCGACGCCGGCGGCGTCAATCATCGAAGCCATTTACCCCATCACGGCCGCCCTCAGGCCGTTCTTCGCCGCGCTTACCGGCGCTTACAGCCCCATTGGGGCGATCATCCTGCCCGGCGGCTGGTGGCTGCTGTCCCTGCAGGCCCTGGGTCTGGCCCAGAACGCGCCGGGCGTCGCCGAACTGCTCGGCGGCGGCAAAGCCACCGCCGGGGGACTGTCGCCGCTGGCGCCACTACGGGGCGGCTACGTCTCCGCGGTGACACCGGAGCTAGGGGGCGTGGCGGGATCGATGGGCCGCGCGACAATGGTCGGATCGCTGTCGGTCCCGCAAGGCTGGGCCGCGGCCGCACCCGTGATGAAGACGGTCGCCTCGGTACTGCCGGGCACGAGTTTGGGGGCTGTCCCGGCGATTTCGGCACCGTCACAGGGGGCAATGTTCGGCGAGATGGCCGCGGCGAGTCTGGCCGGACGTACTTTGGCGGGCGCCGGCGTGCGCACCGTCAGCAATGGCACTTCCGGCGTCGCCGCAGCGGCGGCCGATGGCGTTGCCACCACGGCCACGATCATCGTCGTTCCGGCGGATTGATGGGGCATCGGACATGACCCCGCAAACCGCGCTGATCCAACGGACCGGACAACCCATGCGCTCTTTGACTGCGCGGCCGCAAACGCCGCCGACTTCCGGGCTGTTTGCCGGCTCTGCGGCGACCAGTGCCCGTTCGTCGCGGGCAGTCACCGGCCCGGTCGGGGCGGGAAGGGCACGGCAATGAACTTCGCGCTCCAGCCACCCGAAATCACCTCCGGCCAGATGTACCTGGGTCCGGGGGCGGGACCGATGCTGACGGCCGCCGCCGCGTGGGACGCGTTGGCCGCCGAATTGCAGTCCACGGCGTCGTCCTACCTTTCGATCGTCGAAGGCCTGGTCAACGAGGCGTGGGCCGGCCCATCGGCAGTAGCCATGGCCGCCGCGGCCGCGCCGTATGCGGCATGGCTGTCGGCGACTTCGGCGCAAGCCAAGAACGCGGGTGTCCAAGCCACGGCGGCCGCGGGTGCCTATGAGAGCGCCTTCGCGGCGGTGGTGCCGCCGACCGAGATCGCGACGAACCGCGCGCGACTGGCGGTGCTGTCGGCAACCAACGTTCTCGGGCAGAACACCGCCGCGATCGCCGCCACCGAGGCCGAATACGGCGAAATGTGGGCACAGGACGCTGCCGCGATGTTCGGCTACGCCAGCGCGTCTGCGGCCGCCACGCGACTGACCCCTTTCACCGAGCCGCCCCAGACCACCAATCCGACGGGAATCGCCGCCCAGTCGGCCGCGCTGGGCCAGGCCAGCGCCCTGGCCGGTGGTACCGGTGGGGCCGCGAACGCCGCCGCTCCGACGTCCGGCATCATCAGCGAGCTGCTCGAGGCCCTCGGCAACGCGTCCCGCGGTTACATGGAGTTCTGGGACGGAGTGCTCAACACCCTCACGGGTTCCCCGTTGGCAGGCGCGACGTGGCAGAACACTTTCGGCATCCTCGCCGACATCGGCCGGTTCAGCACGGTCGCCAACGACAGCATGAGCCCGATCAACCTCGCCATGACCGAGTTCAAGATGTTCTACAAACTCCCGGTCGAGGGCCTGGAAATTCCGAAGTCCGCGCTGGGCGCCGGGCTCGGCCTGCGTTCGGCAGGAGCCGGCCTGACCAGCGCTGCATCGGCGGGCATGGGCGAGGCGAACGTGGTGGGCAAGTTATCGGTGCCCCCGACCTGGGCGTCGGCGACCCCGGCAATCAGGCTGGCCAGTAGCCTGCCGACGGCCGGTCTGGCCGCGGCCCCCTCGGCGTCGATCCCGGGAAGCCTGCTCGGTCCGATGGCGCTGGGAAGCCTGACCGGGGGTGCCCTCGGCGCCGTCACGCCGGAAGTCGCGGGCGGGAGGGGTGGCCGCGTCCGCGCGGGCGGCGCGGTGAAGACCGCCGAGCCCGTCAAAATCGACGACGTCATCGCGAAGCTGCAAAAGCAGCCTGAGGCCGTCCAGCACTGGAATGTCGACAAGGCCGGACTCGACGCTCTGCTCGACCGATTGTCGAAAAAGCCCGGCATCCATGCGGTGCACGTATCCAGCGGAGACAAGCCAATGACCCTGCCCGACGCCCGGCCCGGAAAGGCGGGGACGGTGTGAGGCTGCTACTTGCGCCGCTCGGCGCATTCGTCGTGATCAGTTTCGCTGCGCCCGCGCACGCCGAGCCCGACGGCGACGACGCGGCGTTCCTGGCAAACCTCAGCAACTCCGGCATCACCTACAGCAGCCCCAGTCAAGCCATCGCGTCGGCTAAAGCCGTGTGCGGGTTGATGGGCCGGGGTGAAACGGGTTTGCAGGTGGTCAGTGACATCAAGGATCAAAACCCCGGCATGACGATGGACGGCGCGGCCAAATTCGCCGCGCTCGCATCGAGCGCCTACTGCCCCCACCACCTGACCCCCAAAACCGGTTAGCCTGGGATGCTCCCGACGCCGGGGATGCTCCCGACGTCGGCGGTTCGGTCGGGCTCCACTTGCGGTTAACCCGGATTTGGTTAGCTCCCTTCGCCGTCTGTCACCCGGGAAGGAGCGAGTCTTTGAAGACACTGAGCGCCCTCGATTTCGTGCTCCGGCTCGGGGTCGGCGTGGGCTGCGGTGCTCTTATCGGCCTGGAACGTCAATGGCGGGCCCGGCGGGCCGGCCTGCGCACCAACGCGCTCGTCGCCGGAGGCGCGACGCTGTTCGTCCTGTACGCGGCGGCCACCTCTGACGCCAGCCCCACTAGGGTCGCTTCCTATGTCGTGTCCGGTATCGGGTTCCTCGGCGGTGGGGTGATCCTGCGGGAGGGCGTCAACGTCCGGGGGCTCAACACGGCCGCAACCCTGTGGTGCTCGGCGGCGATCGGCGTGTTGGCGGCTTCCGGTCACCTGGTGTTCGCACTGATCGGCACCGGCACCGTCATCGGCATCCATCTGCTGGGGCGCCCGCTCGGCCGGCTGATCGACCGCGATAACAGTGCCGAAGAAGACGAGAGCCTGTTGCCCTACCTCGTGCAGGTGGTCTGCCGTGCCAAGCACGAGAAGTACGCGCGCGCCCAGATCGTTCAGCACGCCGGGAGCAACGACATCACGCTTCGCGGAATCCATACCGGCAACCCGGGCGGCGATGAGGTCACCCTGACCGCTCACCTGCTGATGAACGGCGACGCCCCGGCCCGCCTGGAGCGGTTGGTGGCCGAACTATCGCTGCTTCCGGGCGTGCGCGCGGTGCAGTGGTATGCCGGGGACGAAGCGCAGTCCGACGACCGTCGCTAAGGGTGCACTGGGCTTCCGGGCGCGCGTCGTAGTCTTACCTGTGTGAGTGCCCTGTCCGGTTTCGTGTCTGCGCTGCCGCCGCAGATGCGCGATCCCGTGCTGTTCGCCATCCCGTTCTTCCTGCTGCTGTTGACCCTCGAATGGACCGCGGCCCGAAAGCTGGAACACCTCACGGCCGAGGCCGCCGACAGGGCGCGACCGCCCTCGGGGGCACACTTCACCCGCGATTCGGTGGCCAGCATCTCAATGGGACTTGTTTCGGTCGCGACCACCGCCGGCTGGAAGACGCTGGCGCTGTTGGGCTATGCCGCGATCTATGCGTACCTGGCGCCCTGGCACCTGTCGGCGACGCATTGGTACACCTGGGTGATCGCGATTCTCGGTGTGGACCTGCTCTATTACGCGTATCACCGGATCGCGCACCGGGTCCGATTGATCTGGGCAACGCACCAAGCTCATCACTCCAGCGAGTACTACAACTTCGCCACCGCGCTGCGCCAGAAGTGGAACAACAGCGGCGAGGTCTTGATGTGGATTCCGTTGCCGCTGTTGGGGATTCCACCGTGGATGGTGTTCTTCAGTTTCTCCCTGAACTTGATTTACCAGTTCTGGATCCACACCGAGCGGATCGACAAGCTGCCGCGGCCGTTCGAGTTCCTGTTCAACACGCCGTCGCATCACCGGGTGCACCACGGGATGGACAAGGTGTATCTCGACAAAAACTATGGCGGCATCTTCATCGTCTGGGACCGGCTCTTCGGAACCTTCCAGGCCGAGCTGTTCCGGCCACATTATGGCCTCACGAAGCGCGTGGACACTTTCAACATCTGGACGTTGCAGACCCGCGAATACGTCGCGATCGCCCGCGACTGGCGATCGGCGAGCCGCCTGCGTGATCGGTTGGGTTACGCGTTCGGCCCGCCCGGCTGGCTGCCGCGGGCTGCTCGTCAAACCGCTGCCACCAGCCCGGTCGTGACCTCGCTGTAACATTCGCGCAGGCCGTCGCGAAAAGCTGAGCGGGGAGGACGGCTTCGCCGTAATCTCGGCCTCCCGTCGGTATCGGCCCGATGGATCGGAGTTCAGGGTGCATCGTCGTCTGGCAAGGCGCGCAGTCGCGGCGGCGACTACTGTCGCAGCGCTCGCCTCCATGCTGCCGGGGGCGCCGGCACATGCCGACGTCGTCGTGTACCCGGGCATGGAGATACGCCAGGGCAACCGCGTGTGCACGCTGGGATATGTCGATCCCGCCCTGAAGGTCGCGTTCACCGCGGGACACTGCCGCGGTGGCAGCGGAGTGGTGACCGACCGCGGCGGCACCGTCATCGGCCAGATGGCGGCGTTCCGGGACAACACCCCGTCGGGGACGACCGTGTCCACGACCCAGACGATCAGCGACTACGAAGCGATCGTGCTGGACAACAGCGTCTTGGCGAACAACATCCTGCCGGGCGGCCGCCCGCTGGTCTCGGACCCCGGCCTGGCGCTCGCGCCGGGTCAGCCGGTCTGCCATTTCGGTGTGATAACCGGGGAAACCTGCGGGACGGTGGAGAGCGTGAACAACGGCTGGTTCACCATGTCCCACGGCGTGCAGAGCCACAACGGCGATTCGGGTGGGCCGGTCTATCTGGCGCCCAGCGGCGGCCCCGGACAGCTCGTCGGGATCTTCAACAGCGTGTGGGGTGATTTCCCGGCCGCGGTGTCGTGGGGAGCCACGACGCAGGAGGCTCGCGAGGATCTGGGAGCGCGCGACAACGCGCATTAGCGGCGGTCAGCCCGGGGTTCCCGCCGGGGTCAGAGCGAACACCGGAATCGAGGGCGCGGCGGCGCGGAATTGCTCGTCGGTGCTGTCCGGGGTCAATCCCGCGACATAACCCTTGACCTGCCAATACCACTTGGCCAGATAGCGCCGTAGCAACTCGGGCTTGGCCGCGTCGTCGATCTCGGCCGCCCGCATGCGCCGCCGCCGCCAGCGCGGACCGACCTCCACGACGGACGCGGCCCGGACATTGCGCGCCCACTGGGTGTTGCCGCGCGGGGACACCAGGTAGTCCACGCCGTCCACGGTCAGCACATTGATCACCACCGCGCGCTGCTTTCCGGATTTGCGGCCGCGGACGTGCAGCGCCCGGGTTCCGGCGATGCTGATCCCCGCCTCGGCGAGCCAGCGGATGACGCCGTTCGCGGCGCGGGCGGCCCGGTTCGGTTCTTCGTATCGGGTGGACATGATGTGGCCTCTCAGCGAATCGCGGTCGAACATTCGAGAGCGGTGCTCTCCGACTCGAACACGCTGCCACAACCGGCCGCGGAAAGCAAGAGCGGTGTTCTCGGTTGTGCCAGACTGACGGCGTGGGCAAACGCCAGGAATCGCGTGAGCAGATCGAGGCACGCATCATCGAACTCGGTCGCCGCCAGCTGGTCGAGCGCGGTGCGACCGGATTGTCGGTGCGGGCCATAGCCCGCGACCTGGGCATGGTGTCGTCGGCGGTATACCGCTACGTGTCCAGCCGCGACGAGCTGCTGACCTTGCTGCTGGTCGACGCCTATTCCGACCTGGCCGACACCGTGGATCGTGCCCGCGAGACGGTGGGAGACCTGTGGAGCGACGATGTCGTCGCCATCGCGCGGGCGGCCCGGGGATGGGCCATCGCGAACCCGGCCCGCTGGGCCCTGTTGTATGGCAGCCCCGTTCCCGGATATCACGCACCCCCAGAACGAACGGTCGCGGTGGGCACCCGGGTTGTCGCAGTGCTGTTCGACGCGGTGGCGGCCGGAATTGCCACAGGCGATATTCGGCTGACGAATGATCCTGCCCCCCAACCGATGTCGTCCGACTTCGAACGGATACGCCACGAATTCGGGTTCCCCGGTGATGACCAGGTCCTGGCCAAGTGCTTCCTGCTGTGGGCGGGCGTGCTGGGCGCCATCAGCCTCGAGGTGTTCGGCCAATACGGCGCCGACACCCTGACCGATCCGGAATCCGTCTTCGAGGCCCAGCTGCGGCTGCTGGTCGACGTCTTGAGCCGGCATTGATGGCTTGCGGTGGTCACGGCCAGCCCAGAATTAGAACGTGTTCACCCGCCGATATCCCGGCCGTACGGGCTCGCCACGGCAAAGTCGTATAGGCCCTTTCTGGCGGGGTCGTGACTGGACTATCCTGCGAGACGATGACGCTTCCCGTTCAATCACCGACGCAGATCGCCTGGGTCACCCCCGACGTTGATGCCACCGAAACGGCCCTCACCGGCCTGTTAGGCGTGCGGAAGTGGATTCGCATACCCGATGTGCACTTTGCTCCGGACGCGTGTAGCTACCATGGCCGGCCCGCCGACTTCTTTGCCAGTATCTCGCTGAGCTACCTCGGCGACATGCAATTGGAACTGATCGAACCGGTTCGCGGCGAGAACATCTATAGTGACTTTTTGGCCGATCGTGGGCCGGGTCTGCACCACATCTGCACGGAGGTCGAAAGCCCCGAGCAACTCGAGGCAGCGGTGACCGAGGGCGCCGAGCAGGGCGCCATGGTCGTTCAGCGAGGCGTGATGCCCGGCGGCATCCAATTCGTCTACCTCTCCGCGCCGCAGGCGGGCGTGCCGTATCTCGAGCTTGCGTACGTTTCGCCCGAGATGAGGGCGTTTTACGACTACATCAAACAGGAGCAGCGGTGAGTCCCGCCGGCGATGAGGCAGTGGGGGCACCCCACGTTTGCGACGAGGAGGAGTGGCGCCAGTGAGCACGGAGATACCGGCAACAGTCAGTGCGGACGAGGTGACCACGTGGTCGGATGACGTCGACGTCGTGGTCATCGGGTTTGGGATCGCGGGCGGCTGCGCTGCGGTCAGCGCCGCAGCCGCCGGCGCGCGCGTGCTGGTGCTCGAACGCGCCGCCGCCGCTGGCGGCACCACTTCGCTTGCGGGGGGCCACTTTTACCTCGGTGGCGGGACCGCGGTCCAGCAGGCGACGGGTCAAGAGGACTCGGTCGAGGAGATGTACAAGTATCTGGTCGAGGTGTCGCGCGAACCCGAACTCGACAAGATCCGCGCCTACTGCGACGGCAGCGTCGAGCATTTCAATTGGCTGGAAGACTTGGGCTTTCAGTTCGAGCGCAGCTACTACCCGGGCAAGGTCGTCGTTCCGCCGGGCACCGAGGGACTGAGCTACACCGGCAATGAAAAGGTCTGGCCCTTCTGCGAGCGGGCCAAGCCGGCGCCGCGCGGTCACTCGGTGCCGGTGCCCGGCGAATTGGGCGGCGCCAGCATGGTTGTCGACCTGCTGCTCAAACGCGCCGACGCGCTGGGCGTGCAGATCCGCTACGAGACCGGGGTCACCAACCTGGTCCTGAACGACGAGGGGGCGGTGGTCGGTGTCGCGTGGAAGCACTTCACCGACACCGGTGCGATCAAGGCCAAGTCGGTCGTCATCGCGGCGGGCGGATTCGCGATGAACCCGGAGATGGTCGCCGAGCACACGCCCGCGCTGGGTCAGGAGCGACGCACCAAGCATCACGGCCTGGTGGCGCCGTACATTCTGGGCAACCCCAATGACGACGGACTGGGCATCCGGATGGGCGTCTCGGCGGGCGGCGCGACCAAGAACATGGACGAGTTGTTCATCACCGCCGCGGCCTATCCGCCCGAGGTCCTGCTGACCGGTGTGATCGTCAACAAGGAGGGCCTGCGTTTTGTCACCGAGGACTCCTATCATTCGCGCACTTCGGCTTTCGTGTTGGAACAGCCCGACCAGACGGCATACCTGATCGTCGACGAGGCGCACACCGAGATGCCGGCCATGCCGCTGATCCGCTTCCTCGACGGGTACGAGACGGTCGCGGAAATGGAAGCCGCGCTTGGCATTCCGGCGGGCAACCTCGCCGCCACGCTGGATCGCTACAACAAGCACGCCGCTGCCGGTGAAGACCCGGACTTCCACAAGCAGCCGGAATTCCTTGCGCCACAAGATAACGGCCCGTGGGCGGTGTTCGATCTGTCGCTCGGTCGGGCTATGTATTCGGGATTCACCATCGGTGGCCTGGCGGTGACGCTAGATGGCGAGGTGCAGCGTGCCGACGGCACCGTGGTGCCCGGTTTGTATGCCGCGGGCGCATGCGCGTCCAACCTCGCCCAGGACGGTAAGGGCTACGCGAGCGGAACGCAGCTGGGCGAAGGGTCGTTCTTCGGGCGCCGCGCCGGAGCGCACGCGGCCCGCAGGGCCGGGGAAGCATAGGCGCGCAACGGCACAGCGCCGGAGCGCACGCGGCCGCACGGGCCGGGGCAGCGTAGGCGGCGCTATACCTGCGCAGGTTCCTTGTCGACCGGGCCCAGTTGCCAGGGGCCGCCGCCGAGCAGGTGCAACTGCTGCTCGTGGTGCTGCTCGACGGTGGGCCGGTGGCTCACGCTGACCATGACGCACTCCGGCAGCTCGCTCCGAACCAATTGATACAGCGCGAATTCCAGGCCCTCATCCAGCGCGGAGGTGGCCTCGTCGAGGAAGACAGCCTTCGGTTTGGTGAGCAAAATGCGCGCGAAGGCGACCCGTTGCTGCTCGCCGGGAGAAAGCACCTTGGCCCAATCGTGCTCCTCGTCCAGCCGGTTGATCAGCGGCGCCAGCGCAACCTTGGTTAGCACGTCGTGCAGCTGCTCGTCGGAGATGCCGTCCGGCGAATTCGGATAGGCCACCACGGTGCGCAGGTTGCCGAGCGGCACATACGGCAGCTGCGACAAGAACATGGTCGCGTTGTCGCCGTCCGGGCGGCACAGGGTCCCCGAGGCGTATGGCCACAGTTCGGCCAGGCTGCGCAGCAGCGTCGTCTTGCCGGCCCCCGATCGGCCGGTGATCACCAGGGTGTCGCCATGGTCGAGCTGGATATCCAGGGAGTCGACCAACTGATCGCCCTCCGGCGTGCGCACCTCGATGCCCCGAAGTTCAACGGCCGTCTCTTCACTGGGCTTGACGAGAATTGACGGCAACGCGCGGCCCTTGCTGTTGGCGTCGACGAGGCCGTGCAAACGGATGATCGCCGCCCGGAAGGCCGCGAACGCGTCATAGTTGTTGCGGAAGAACGACAGTGAGTCGTTGATGTTGCCGAAGGCCTGCGCGGTCTGGGTGACATCGCCGAAGGCGATCTCCCCGGCGAACAGGCGGGGCGCCTGAATCGCCAACGGCAGCGGAATGATCGTCTGCGTCGCCGACCAGTTCCATCCGTTGAAGATGATCGTCCGGCGGACGAACCTGCGGTAGTTGTCGATGACCGGCGTGAAGCGCCGCCACAATTGGTTACGTTCGACGCGCTCGCCGCGGTAGAAGCCCACTGCCTCCGCGGCGTCGCGCAACCGCACCAGGGCGTAACGGAACGCGGCGTTGAGTTTCTCGTTGTTGAAGCTCAGCCAAATCAATGGGCGTCCAAGCCAAATCGCGACCACCGTCACGATCAAGACGTAGATCAGGACGGTCCAGAACATCGCACGCGGCACGGTCACTCCGAAAAGATCGAAGTCCCCGGACAAATTCCACAAGATCGCGGCGAACGAGATCACCGAGGCCACCGCGTTGACGGCACCGAACAGCAGGGTGTTGGTCGTCCCGTTGGACGGGATGTTCGGCGTGCCGCCCACTCCCGCGGTGAAGATGTCGACATCCTGTTGGATGCGCTGGTCGGGGTTGTCAATGGTGTTGTCGATGAACAGATCCCGGTAATAGGCCCGGCCCGCGAGCCAGTCGTCGGTGAGATGACCCGTCAACCACATGCGCCAGGCGATGATGAACCGCTGCGTGAGGTAGATGTCGAGGATCACCCGGGCGATGAAGATGGCCGCCAGCAGGATGAAGATTCCGAGCGAGACCCAAAAGTTGTGGATCCCGGACTGTTTGACCTCGTTGTTCCCCGTGGCGAGCCCTTTAAGTGCCACCTGCAACGCCGTGTACATGTCGTTGCTCTGATAGCTGAACAGCACGTTGAGCCGGACCGAGAACAGCACCAGCAGCAGCAGCACACCGAGCCCCAGCCACGCCTTGACGCTGGTCGGCCCGACGAAGTAGCCGCGCGTGATCCGCCAGAACTGGCGGCCCCACGGGGTCAGATACCTGGCGGCGACCAGCGCGGCCAGCAGACAGACGGCACCGATAACCCATGCGATGGCGAGCCACCGCAGGGAATCCTGAAACGCCGACGACCAATCGATGGACGGTTTGAACAGCTTCGAGTCCAATTTCGGGGTCTCCTTCTGCGGTCGGCACTTCCCCGCAAGCTACCCGAGCGGTTCTCGAATAGGCTGCGCAGATGAGCATCGACGCTCCGTCCAGCCAGACCGTACATGCCGGCCGACTCATCGCGCGCCGGCTCAAAGCCAGCGGCGTCGAGACCGTCTTCACGCTATCGGGCGGTCACCTGTTCTCCATCTACGACGGATGCCGCGACGAGGGCATCCGGCTGATCGACACGCGCCATGAGCAGACCGCGACGTTCGCCGCCGAAGGCTGGTCGAAAGTGACGAGATCGCCGGGCGTGGCCGCGCTGACCGCGGGGCCGGGCGTCACCAACGGGATGAGCGCGATGGCCGCGGCGCAGCAGAACTCCTCACCGCTGGTGGTGCTGGGTGGCCGGGCCCCGGCGCAGCGCTGGGGCATGGGCTCGTTGCAGGAGATCGACCACGTGCCGTTCGTGGCGCCGCTGGCCCGCTTCGCCGCCACCGCACAGTCGGCGGATGAGGCGGGGCGGCTCGTCGACGACGCGCTGCGCGCGGCGGTCGGTGCGCCGTCGGGCGTGGGTTTCGTGGACTTCCCGATGGACCACGCGTTCTCCATGTCCGACGATGACGGCCGGCCCGGCGCCCTCGTCGACCTGCCGCCGGGGCCCGCACCAGACGGCGACTCGCTTAGCCGGGCCGCCGCCCTGCTGTCCGCGGCGAAGCGGCCGGTGATCATGGCGGGCACCAACGTCTGGTGGGGACGCGGCGAAGCGGCCCTACTGCGCCTCGCCGAAGAACTCCAGATCCCGGTGCTGATGAACGGGATGGCCCGCGGCGCCGTTCCCGCCGATCACCCGCTGGCATTCTCCCGGGTTCGCGGAAAAGCGTTGGGGGAGTCCGACGTTGCGTTGATCGTCGGCGTCCCCATGGATTTCCGGCTTGGCTTCGGCGCGGTGTTCGGGACGCAGACCCAGCTCATCGTGGTAGACCGGGCCGCACCCGAACGGCGCCATCCGCGGCCGGTGCAGGCCGAGCTCTACGGCGACCTGTTGACGATTCTCGCGGCGCTGGCCCCGGCCACGGGGACCGACCATCAGGACTGGATCGGCGAACTGCGAACCGCCGAGACCGCGTCGCGCGCCAAGGAGCAGGCCGAACTCGCAGACGAGCGCAGCCCACTACACCCGATGCGGGTGTATGCGGAACTCGCACCGATGCTGGATCGCGACGCCATCGTCGTGATCGACGCGGGCGATTTCGGGTCGTACGCGGGACGTGTGATCGACAGCTATCGACCGGGTTGCTGGCTGGACAGCGGGCCGTTCGGGTGCCTGGGCTCGGGCCCCGGCTACGCCCTGGCCGCCAAGCTGGCCTGCCCCGACCGCCAGGTGGCGC
>NZ_LZMB01000452.1 GCF_001673555.1 Mycobacterium sp. 1165178.9
GCCGTGCTCGCCGGCGCGCGGCCCGATGTCGACGATCCAGTCGGCGTGCGCGATCGTGTCCTCGTCGTGCTCGACGACGATCAGTGTGTTGCCCAAACCCCTTAGCCGCGTGAGGGTTTCGATGAGTCGACGGTTATCACGCTGATGCAGCCCGATGGACGGCTCGTCGAGCACGTACAGCACGCCGACCAGACCCGACCCGATCTGGGTGGCCAGGCGAATGCGTTGTGCCTCACCACCGGACAGCGTGGCCGCGGCGCGGGACAGCGACAGGTACTCCAGCCCGACGTCGAGCAAAAAGCCCAGCCGCGACTGGATTTCCTTGAGCACCTGCCCGGCGATCGCCTTCTCGCGATGGCCGAGGGTGAGCCGGTTCAAAAACTCCGCACAGTCCGAGATCGACAATTCGCAGACCTCGGCGATGGACTTCGCGCCCCGGTCCCCCGCGCTCAGCGTGACGGCCAGGATCTCCGGCTTGAGCCGGGTGCCCTCGCATTCCGGGCAGGGCACGTCTCGCATGAAACCTTCGTAGCGCTCCTTCATCTGCTCGGACTCGGTCTGGGCCATCTTGCGCTCCAGGAACGCCAGCACGCCTTCGAAATCGGCGTAGTAGGAGCGGGTACGGCCATACCGGTTGCGGTATCGCACGTGCACCTGGTGGTCGGATCCCTCGAGAATCGCCTTGCGGGCCTTGGCCGGCAGTTTGCGCCACGGGGTGTCGACATCGAAGCCCAGCTCGTCACCGAGCCCGGCCATCATCCGAATGAAGTACTCGGCGGTGTGGCCGTTGGACCACGGCGCCACCGCGCCGTCGGCCAGGGTGCGCTCGGGGTCGGGCACCACCAGGTCCGGGTCGACTTCCTTGCGGATGCCCAGGCCGCTGCACTCGGGGCACGCGCCGTAGGGCGAGTTGAACGAAAACGACCGCGGTTCCAAATCGTCGACCGCCAGGGCGTGCCCGTTGGGGCAGGCCAGCTTCTCGGAGAACCGCTGCTCCCGGTTGTGCGCGTCGTGTTCGTGGTCGACGAACTCGAGCACCACGATGCCGTCGGCCAGGTTCAGCGCGGTCTCCACCGAATCGGTGAGCCGCTGCTTGGCGGACGCCTTGACGGTCAGGCGGTCCACCACCACCTCGATGTCGTGCTTTTCCTGCTTCTTCAGCTTCGGCGGATCGGTCAGCGAGTGCACGACGCCGTCGACCCGCACCCGGCTGTAGCCCTGGGCGTTGAGCTTCTCGAAGAGGTCGGCGAACTCGCCCTTGCGGGTGCGCACCACTGGGGCGAGCACCAGGAATCGGGTGCCCTCCGGCATTGCCAGCACCTGATCCACGATTTGCTGCGGGGTCTGCCTGGCGATCCGCTCGCCACAGATCGGACAGTGCGGTGTGCCCGCCCGCGCGTAGAGCAGCCGCAGGTAGTCGTAGACCTCGGTGATGGTCCCGACGGTCGAGCGTGGGTTGCGGTTGGTGGATTTCTGGTCGATGGACACCGCCGGGGACAGACCCTCGATGAAGTCGACATCCGGCTTGTCCATCTGCCCCAGGAACTGACGGGCGTAGGCGGACAGGGACTCCACATAGCGGCGCTGTCCCTCTGCGAAAATCGTGTCGAAGGCCAGCGACGATTTACCCGAACCCGATAGCCCTGTGAACACGATCAGCGCATCGCGGGGCAGGTCGAGATCGACGCCGCGCAGGTTGTGCTCGCGGGCGCCCTTGACGATCAGACGGTCAGCCAACGCTGCCCCTCCCAGGAACTATCTGGCGACTTCTGGTAGCCGCAATGCGGAATCCGAACCGGAATTGCGCACGGCGCATTCCATGCTATGTGCCCATACCGACAAGCAACGTGCGACCAGTAACGTGGCCGCCAGAGACTGGCGCCGACGACCCCGCTCCCGGCTCGGACGGCCCAGGCGGGATCGAGGAGTGGCGCACATGACTGCAGTGGACGACAACTACACCGGACACGTCGACCCCGGTACCGCGGCCCGCCGGACCCTACCCGGCGCCACGATTTTAAAGGTCTCCGTGGGCCCCATGGACAACAACGCCTATCTGATCACTTGTTCCGCTACGGGCGAAACACTGCTGATCGACGCCGCCAACGACGCCGACGTGCTGATCGATCTGATCCGGCAGAACGCGCCGAAGGTGTCGCTGATCGTGACCAGCCACCAGCACTTCGACCACTGGCAGGCGCTGGAGGCGGTGGCGGCCGCCACCGGGGCGCCGACCGCCGCCAACGAGATCGACGCGGAACCGCTGCCGGTCAAACCGGACCGTTTGCTGGCAGGTGGTGACACCGTGCAGATCGGCGAGCTGACGTTCGACGTCATCCACCTGCGCGGGCACACCCCGGGATCGATCGCGCTGGCCCTCGACGGGCCCGCGACCGGCGGGGTCACGCAGTTGTTCACCGGCGACTGCTTGTTCCCGGGCGGTGTCGGGAAGACGTGGCAACCGGGCGATTTCACCCAGCTGATCGAGGACGTCAGCACCCGGGTGTTCGACGTGTATGACGACTCCACCGTCATCTACCCCGGCCATGGCGATGACACGGCGCTGGGCGCCGAGCGCCCCCACCTGAGCGAATGGCGCGAGCGGGGCTGGTAGCCGGGTGCTACGTCGTCGTGTGCACGATCAGCACATCGGTCTTGGCCCGACGCGAGACGTTGGCCGGCACCGATCCCAGCAGCCGACCGGCGATCGTGCTCAAGCCGACGTTGCCGACCACGAGTAGATCGGCCTGCTCCTCCTCGGCGAGGTGCACCAGCGCATCGACCGGAGCCCCGACGATGGGCCGCTCGTCGATGTTCTTCGCGCCGGCGGCGTGGGCACGGTCCTTGGCATCGCGCAAAATCGCGTAAATGGGCGCGGTGCCCGAAACCTTGTAGCTTTCCTCCCGAAGGGCGTCGGCGGCCCGGGCGTCCTCTTGCTGGGGCAGATATGCCGACGCCACGATCAGCTTGGCGTCCTCTCCGGCGATCTGCGCCGCCTTCTCCACCGCGCGCATCGACGAGTCCGAGCCATCGGTTCCTACCACCACAGTCCGATAGGCGCCCATTTACCCTCCCAGTTTCGGTTGGTCAGCCAACCCAAGACAGTAGCGCGTTTGCTCGATGCGCAGGAGACAGATCAACGACGCAACGCGGCGTGGCGCGTCCGCAATTTGCGGGTTCTGGCTGCGGCAACGGAAGATATCGGCAATGACAAATCATCCAAACGCGCACGCCCAGCGTAAAAGCCATTGCATCACGCCGCTTTTGGTGAACGAACGCACGAAGCGCGATTGCGCCGGACGCTTTGTGACCGAGTGCATGAATCGCGACTTACAGTAACAAGCATCATGTCCATGCCCACCCTCGAGCCCACTCTGGAACCGCGTGCGGGGGATGTTGGTGCCGAACCCGCATCCGGGCGTGCGCGCGGCAGGTTGCTCGATCCGTGGGCAATAGCGCTGTTCGCCACCGTTGTCAGCGCCGCATGGGCCTGCCGGCCTTCGCTCTGGTTCGACGAAGGGGCGACGATATCGGCTGCGGCCAGCCGGACTTTGCCAGAGCTGTGGCGGTTGCTGGGCCACATCGACGCCGTCCATGGCGCTTACTACCTGCTGATGCATGGTTGGTTCGCGCTGTTCCCGCCCACCGAATTCTGGTCGCGTTTCCCCAGCTCCCTGGCGATCGGAGCCGCCGCCGCCGGGGTCACGGTGTTCACCAGGCAGTTCTCGACGCGGCGCACCGCGGTGTGCGCGGGCGTGATTTTCGCAATCCTGCCGCGCACGACGTGGGCAGGCATGGAAGCGCGTCCGTACGCGTTCGTCGCCGCCGCGGCCGTCTGGCTGACGGCGTTGCTCGTCGTCACCGTCCGGCGCAACAAGCCGCGCGGGTGGGCCTGGTTCGCGCTGGGTTTGATGCTGTCGATCCTGCTCAACGTCAATGTGGTGCTGCTGGTGCCGGTTTACGGCGCGATGTTGCCACTGCTCGCACCCAAGGGCGCTCGCAGATCTCCGGTGCTGTGGTGGGCCGCCAGCTCGGCCGTGGCCGTGGCGATCATGACCCCGTTCCTCGTGTTCGCGCACAACCAGGTTTGGCAGGTCAACTGGATTTATCCAGTGAGCTGGCATTACGCGTTCGACATCATCCTGCGCCAGTATTTCGACCACAGCGTGGCCTTCGCCATCGCGAGCGCGGTCGTCATCGTCGCAGCGGTCGTGACGCGGCTCGCCGGTGTACCGGCCCCGGCCGGCGACCTCAGCCGGGTGTCGATCATCGCGGCGGCCTGGATGGTGATTCCGACCGCCCTGGTCGTCATCTATTCGGCCGTAAGCGAGCCGATCTACTACCCGCGCTACCTGATCTTCACCGCCCCCGCGATGGGCCATCGTCGGCGGCCTGCCTCGTCACCGTCGCCCGCCGACCCTGGCCCATCGCGGGCGGGGTGTTGCTGTTCGCCATCGCCGCGGTGCCGAATTACCTGTTCGTCCAACGCTGGCCTTATGCCAAAGAGGGCTGGGACTACAGCCAGGTCGCCGATCTGATCAGCGCGCATGCCGCCCCCGGCGATTGTCTGATGGTCGACAACACCGTGCCGTGGAGGCCCGGCCCAATTCGTGCGCTACTCGCCACCCGGCCGGCGGCCTTCCGGTCGCTGATCGACGTCGAGCGCGGCGTGCACGGCCCGAAGGTCGGATCGTTGTGGGACGGACACGTCGCCGTATGGTTGACGACGGCCAAAATCAACAAATGCCCGGCGATCTGGACCATCACCAATAAAGACAACTCGCTGCCCGACCATCAATCCGGGCGATCGCTACCGCCGGGAAGCGCATTCGGGCGCGCTCCGGCGTACCGATTCCCGGGTTATCTGGGCTTCCACATCGTCGAGCGGTGGCAATTCCACTACTCGCAGGTTGTCAAGTCCACGCGGTGATATGCGCTGCCGGCCGGCCGGCACCATCGTGCTGCACCCGTAACGCGTGCGGCTCAAGTGGATTCGGGCCTCGACTTTCGCGGCGCCGGCATATCATCACCCGGCGCGGGGCCGCTGCACGGGCTAACGACAGCCGCGGGGAATTGAGCTCAGTCTCCGGTGCCGACCGGCTGGGCTTGCCGGGCGGCGCGCGTCGCGGCATAAGACACCGCGACGCCGGCCGCGCTCAACGCGGTGAACACCGTGAACAGCATGTGCGCCGCCATCTGCTCGCCACCGGTGGCGGTGTTGACGACGACACCGGCCAATCCGGCGCCGATGGCCGCGGAGGTCAGCTGAACGGTGTTGATCGCCGCGGAAGCGGCGCCGCCTTCGGCCGGGTCCGCGACGGACGCCATCGCGCGGGCCGACAGGTGCGGCCAGGCCATCCCGATCCCGATGCCGGCGACCAGCAGGGCCACCGCCCACAGCGCGGCGGTCCACGCCGAGTCATCGCCCTGCCGTGCCACGGCCCCCAGCGCCAGGCCCGCCGCCACCACCATCGGCGCCACCAGGACCACCCGCCCGATCGTCCGCGGGTGCTCCAACGAGGCGCTGACGATTTCGCTGACCGTCCAGCCCACCGCGAGCGCCGCCCCCAGGAACCCCGCTGCGATCGGCGTCAGGTGGGCCAGTCGCTGACCGAACAACGGCACGTACGTGGTCACCATCGCCGCGCCCATCAGCACGCCCATGGTGAGGTAAATCCATTTCAGGGGGCCGGAAGTGAACACGCTGGGCGGCAGGATGGCCGCGTGCATGCGCCAGTCGACGATCACGAACACGCCGACCAGGCCGATGCCCGCCGCGAGCAGCCCATACGTCGCGGCTATGTTATGCGGAATCTGCGCGACGCTGACGGCCAGCGCGGCCACGCCGATGATCAGCAGCGACCACACCGGGATTCTCATCCTGGGCATGCCGCTCGCCGGGCTGACGCGGGCCAGCGCGACCGGGACCAGCAGGGCCATCAGCACGGTCAGCACGGCCATCGCTACAAACGCCCATCGCCAAATCCCGAACTGCGCGAACAGGCCGCCCGTCGTGGGTCCGACCACCGTCGCAACCCCCCACATCGCCGACACCAGGGCAGAGCCCCGGGTCCACAGCCAGCGGGGCAGGGCGGAGTTGATGACCGCATAGCCCAGGCCGGCAAGCAAGCCCCCGGCCACCCCCTGCATGGCCCGCCCAGCAATCAAAACATGCATGGTGGGCGCGGCAGCGCAAACGAGGCTGGCGATGCCGAAGACGGCCAGCCCCATCAGATATGAAGCCCGCGCACCGATGCGCAGCAGCATCGGATTGACCATCGTGGCCGCGACCACCGAGCCGACGAGATACAGGGTCGTCACCCAGGCATAGAGCCGGCTACCGCCGATTTCTGCGATGGTGTTGGGCAACAAGCTGGTGGTCAGAAACTCATTGGTGGCGTAGAGCGCTACCCCGCCGGCCAGCAGTATCGAGGTTCTCAGATACCTCGCGCCCAGCAGCTCACGCCAGCCGCCGGTGATAGTCGCCGCGTCGGTCACTCCTCTACCGTATGGGTTCTCGCCGCGACAAGAGCGGGAGATCGGTTGCCAGCAAACTCATTTCAGGCCGGCGGCGTCCATCCCCCGCAGCTCCTTCTTCAGGTCGGCGATCTCGTCGCGGAACCGCGCCGCCAACTCGAACTGCAAGTCACGAGCCGCGGCCATCATCTGGGCGGTGAGGTCTTTGATCAGGTCGGCCAGTTCGGCGCGCGGCATGCTGGCCGTATCGCGGCCCTCGAAGACCCCGGCGCTGACCGCGCGGCCCGGCTCTCCCTGTGCGCGACGGCCGCGGGACGCATTGCGCCCCGACCCGCCGATCTCCACCGTCTCGCTGTCGTCCGCCTCGCGGTAGACCTGGTCGAGGATGTCGGCGATCTTCTTGCGCAACGGCTGCGGGTCGATGCCGTGCGCCTCGTTGTACGCGACCTGCTTCGCCCTGCGTCGCTCCGTCTCGTCGATGGCCTCTTTCATCGAATCGGTGATGGTGTCGGCGTACATGTGCACTTCGCCGGAGACGTTGCGCGCGGCGCGGCCGATGGTTTGAATCAGGCTGCGCGACGAGCGCAGGAAGCCCTCTTTGTCCGCGTCCAGGATCGCGACCAGTGACACTTCGGGCAGGTCCAGGCCTTCGCGCAGCAAGTTGATGCCGACGAGCACGTCGTACTCGCCCAGCCGCAGTTGACGCAGTAACTCCACCCGGCGCAGCGTGTCGACCTCCGAGTGCAGATACCGCACCCGGATGCCCATCTCGAGCAGGTAGTCGGTGAGGTCCTCGGCCATCTTCTTGGTCAGCGTCGTGACCAGCACCCTTTCGTCGGCCTCGGTGCGCTTCCGGATCTCGCCGATCAGGTCGTCGATCTGCCCCTTCGTCGGCTTGACCACCACCTTCGGGTCCACCAGGCCGGTGGGCCGAATCACCTGCTCGACGAACTCACCGCTGGACTGGCTGAGCTCGTAGGGGCCGGGGGTAGCGGACAGGTACACCGTCTGCCCGATCCGGTCGGCGAACTCCTCCCAGGTCAGCGGTCGGTTATCGCACGCCGACGGCAACCGGAATCCGTACTCGACCAGGTTGCGTTTGCGCGACATGTCGCCCTCGTACATGCCGCCGATCTGCGGGACGGTGACATGTGATTCGTCGATGACCAGCAGGAAGTCTTCCGGGAAGTAGTCGAGCAGGGTCGCTGGCGGCGAACCCGGACCCCGGCCGTCGATGTGCCGGGAGTAGTTCTCGATGCCCGAGCAGAACCCGACCTGGCGCATCATCTCGATGTCGTAGTTGGTGCGCATCCGCAACCGCTGCGCCTCGAGCAGCTTGCCCTGCCCCTCCAACTCGGCGAGCCGCTCGGCCAGCTCCGCTTCGATCGTCGAGATCGCCATCGCCATCCGCTCCGGGCCGGCGACATAGTGGGTGGCCGGGAAGATACGTAGCGAATCGACCTGGCGGATCACGTCGCCCGTCAACGGGTGCAGGTAGTACAGGGCCTCGATCTCGTCGCCGAAGAACTCGATGCGCACCGCCAGCTCTTCGTACGAAGGGATGATCTCCACCGTGTCGCCGCGC
>NZ_LZMB01000453.1 GCF_001673555.1 Mycobacterium sp. 1165178.9
ATTTCGGGAGGAGGCCGAGGACGCCGTCGCGCTGGGCTTCGGCGGGACTGTGTGCATCCACCCGAGCCAGATCCCGGTAGTGCGGGAGGCGTATCGCCCCACCGAGGAGCGATTGGGCTGGGCGCGACGGGTGCTGACGGCGGCGCGCTCCGAGCGTGGAGTCTTCGCGTTCGAGGGGCAGATGGTCGACTCGCCGGTTCTCAAGCACGCGCAAATGACGTTGCGCAGGGCGGGTGAGACCGTCCCTGAGTGACGGCTGCACTACGACGCGCCGGGGCGAGGGCGCCGCAGCGCGACACGCGTGCCGTCATCGCAATCAACCGGTCTCTTCCGGTTTGAGCGCATAATGGTGAGTACGTCAGTGTCGCGGCGAGCGAAGCCTTTCGTGTAGCTGGCGATCGATCTCCGCTCGCGGTAGATCCCGGCTGACCGTTTGCCGGGATCCGCTGTGGTCTAGGGGACCACGCGGCACCCGACGAGGGAGGCGGTGTGGCGCAGATGTCTTCGACGCCCATGACTGTCGATCTCGAGCCGATACAACTCGTCGCGCCCGATGGTTCCGCGACGTCCGAAAACCGCTACAGCCGTGAGCTTCCCGTGGAGACGCTGAGCTGGCTCTACGAGATGATGGTGATCACCCGTGAACTGGACGGCGAATTCGTCAACCTCAAGCGGCAAGGGGAGCTGGGGCTGTACGCTTCCTGCCACGGCCAGGAAGCCGCACAGGTTGGTGCCGCGGCGTGCCTGCGCAAGACGGACTGGTTGTTTCCCCAATACCGGGAACTCGGAGCATTTTTGGTGCGTGGCATCCCGCCCGGACACGTGGGGGCGGCGTGGCGCGGAACCTGGTACGGCGGTCTGGACTTCACCAAAAAATGCTGCGCGCCGCTGTCGATTCCGATCGGCACCCAGACCCTGCACGCCGTGGGCGCGGCGATGGCCGCCCAACGCCTGGGCGAGGATTCGGTGACGGTGGCCTTCCTCGGCGACGGCGCCACCAGTGTGGGAGACGTGCACGAGGCGCTGAACTTCGCGGCCGTGTTCGGCACGCCCTGCGTGTTCTTCGTGCAGAACAATCAATGGGCGATCTCGGTGCCGGTATCCAAACAGACCGCCGCACCGTCGCTGGCGCACAAGGCGATTGGTTACGGCATGCCCGGAATCCGGGCGGACGGCAATGACGTGCTGGCGTGCTATGCGGTGACGGCCGAGGCCGCCGCCCGGGCCCGCAGCGGCGGCGGGCCGACTTTGATCGAGGCGGTCACCTACCGCTTGGCCCCGCACACCACTTCCGACGATCCGAGTCGATACCGCACGCAAGACGAAGTCGACCACTGGGCGGCACTGGAACCGATCGCGCGGTACCGCAGCTACCTGCAAGGCCAGGGCTTGTGGTCGGAACGGTTGGAGGAAAGGGTTGTTGGCCGCGCGCAGCGGATGCGGGCCGAATTGCGCGACGCGGTGTTTGACGCGCCCGATTTCGACATCGACGAGCTGTTCACGTCTGTGTACGCCGAAATCACCCCGGGACTACAGGCGCAGCGGCGGCAGCTGCGGGACGAACTCGACCGAAGTGATTGAGAGGCGTCCATGACCCAGCTCGCCGATCGCCCCGCCGGCCCCGACGAAACACTCACCACGGCACTGCAGAAGGACGCGCTCGGCGCTGAGTCGTTGACCATGGTGAAGGCGCTCAACCGCGCGCTGCACGACGCGATGGCCGCGGATGACCGGGTGCTGGTATTCGGCGAGGATGTCTCGGTCGAGGGAGGAGTGTTCCGGGTAACGGAGGGACTGGCCGCAGCGTTCGGCGAGAGCCGCTGCTTTGACACGCCACTCGCGGAGTCCGCCATCATCGGGATCGCGGTGGGTCTGGCGCTGCGCGGCTTTGTGCCGGTACCCGAAATCCAGTTCGACGGGTTTTCTTACCCTGCTTTCGACCAGGTGGTCAGCCACCTGGCGAAGTATCGCACCCGCACCCGCGGCGAAATCAGCATGCCGGTGACGGTGCGCATCCCCTCCTTCGGGGGAATCGGGGCCGCCGAGCATCATTCGGATTCCACGGAGTCGTACTGGGCACACACCGCCGGGTTGAAGGTGGTGGTGCCGTCCAGCCCGGCTGACGCGTATTGGTTGCTGCGCCACGCGATCACCTGCCCGGACCCGGTCATGTATTTGGAGCCTAAGCGCCGGTATCAGGGGCGCGGCCTGGTCGACGTCACCCGGCCCGAACCACCGATCGGGCAGGCAATGGTGCGCCGGGCCGGCACCGACGTGACCGTCGTGACCTACGGCAGCTTGGTCAGCACCGCGGTCGGCGCCGCCGAAGAGGCGCAGCGACAACGTGGTTGGAGCCTGGAGGTCATCGATCTGC
>NZ_LZMB01000454.1 GCF_001673555.1 Mycobacterium sp. 1165178.9
CTCCGCCGTGCAACGGCTCGCCTAGCCGAAAGCCCGCACCGTCCGGGCGCCCGAGCGTGCACAATGCATCGGAGGCGATATCCTCGGTGATCAGCGGCTTGCCCAGGAACACCCGCTTGGTGATGTCTCCTAGCGAGAGCGGGATGCGCAGCTTGCCGGTCGAACTGGTCACTAGCACCGTCCTTACCCAGGGAACAAACGCCTCCGATGCATTGTGCACGCTCGGGCGCCCGGACGGTGCGGGCTTTCGGCTAGGCGAGCCGTTGCACGGCGGAGGCGATCCGGTCGTCGCTGGCGGTCAGCGCAACCCGCACGTGCTGGGCACCGCGCGGCCCGTAGAAATCACCCGGCGCCACCAGGATGCCGCGCTGCGCCAGCCAGGCGACGCTGTCGTGGCATGGCTCACCGCGCGTGGCCCACAGATAGAGGCCGGCTTCGGAATGGTCGATGGCGAAGCCGGCCGAACGCAGCGCGGGCAGCAGGGCCGCGCGGCGCCGTTCGTAGCGCGCCCGCTGAGCCAGCTCGTGGGCGTCGTCGTCCAGGGCGGCAACCATGGCCGCCTGCACCGGCGTCGGCACCATCATCCCGGCGTGCTTGCGGACGGCCAACAGCTCCGCGATCAGCTCGGGGTCCCCGGCGACGAACGCGGCCCGGTACCCGGCCAGCGACGAGCTCTTCGACAAAGAATGGATCGCGATCAGGCCGGTGTGGTCGCCGTCGCACACCGAGGGGTGCAG
>NZ_LZMB01000455.1 GCF_001673555.1 Mycobacterium sp. 1165178.9
CATTTTCACCAGGTTGGTCAATGCCGGCTCGTCGTCGACCAGCAAAACCCTGATGGGTGACCCGTCGGCTCGGTAGATCCTGGGCAGCTGCCCCAGGATGGCTTGGCGTGGGCGCTGCGCGGCTGAGTTTCCCGACATTACGGTCATGTTCCTACATTCTGGCAAGCCACACATACGACTGTCACGGAGTTCATAGAATTCTCAAATGTAGGCCAGCCGCGCGATCACATCCGCGGCGCGCGACTATGTGTTTCTACCGAGCCGACGGGTCACCCATCAGGGTTTTGCTGGTCGACGACGAGCCGGCATTGACCAACCTGGTGAAAATGGCGCTGCATTACGAGGGCTGGGTAGTCGACATCGCCCACAACGGGCGCGAAGCGATGGCCAAGTTCGACCGGGTCAGCCCCGACGTACTCGTCCTCGACATCATGCTTCCCGACGTGGACGGGTTGCGGATCCTGGAACGCGTGCGGCAATCCGACGCCTACACCCCCACGCTCTTCCTCACCGCGCGCGACTCGGTCATGGACCGGGTCACCGGTCTGACTGCGGGCGCAGACGACTACATGACCAAGCCGTTCAGCCTCGAGGAACTGGTCGCCCGGCTGCGCGGCCTGCTGCGCCGCTCCGGCCAGCAGCCCACGCCGAGCGCCGAAACGCTCAAGGTCGGCGACCTCCGGGTCGACAGTGCCAGCCGGGAGGTCACCCGTGATGGCGAGTCGATATCGCTGTCTTCCACCGAATTCGAATTGCTGCGCTTCCTCATGCGCAATCCCCGCCGCGCGCTGAGCCGCACCGAAATCCTGGACCGCGTCTGGAATTACGACTTCGCCGGCCGCACCAGCATCGTGGATCTCTACATCTCATACTTGAGGAAGAAGATCGACTCCGGGCGGGAACCGATGATTCATACCGTCCGCGGTGTGGGGTACATGCTGCGGCCGGCGGAATGACCCGAGACCCGGAGGTCGCATCCGGGAACTTTCCCCGGTGGTTCCCGCATTCGCTGCGGCGCCAACTGCTGTTGGGGGTGCTGGCGGTGGTCAGCGTGGTGCTGGTAACGGTCGGGATCGTCTCGGTGCTGAGCCTGCGTGGCTACGTCAACATCATGAGCGATGCGGATGTCGCTGAGTCCCTGGACGCGTTCAGCCACCAATACACCAAATACCGCAACGGCGAACACGTCTCGTCGAAGCCCGGCACCCCGCCGATCGCACAGGCGATGCTGGAGTTCACCGGGCAGACGCCGGGAAACCTGATCGCGGTGCTGCACAACGGCACCGTGATCGGGTCGGCGGTGTTCTCCGAGGACGAACCGAAACCCGCGCCGGCCGACGTCGTCGGCGACCTTCAATCGCAATCCTGGGGTAACGGACCGGCGCGCACCGAAATCCTCGGCAGGCTAGGGCCTTACCGCATCGACAGCACCGTCAACGGGTCCGACGTCCTCGTGGTCGGGGTGTCGCAGAATCTCGCCGACCGCATCATCGCCCGCAAACAGCTCACCACCATCGTGCTCACCGCGGCGGCATTGCTGCTCACCGCCGGGCTCACGGTGTGGGTGGTCGGCTACACGCTTCGTCCGCTGCGCCGGCTCGCGGCGGTCGCCGCCGGTGTCGCCGCCATGCCACTCACCGGCGACGACCACCGGATCAGCGTCCGGGTACCGCCGCAGGACACCAACCCGCAGAACGAGGTAGGCATCGTCGGCCACACCTTGAACCGCTTGCTCGACAATGTCGATAGCGCGCTGGCGCATCGGGTCGACTCGGATCTGCGGATGCGCCAATTCATCACCGACGCGAGCCATGAGTTGCGCACACCGCTGGCGGCCATTCAGGGTTACGCAGAACTCACCCGCCAGGACAGTTCGGCGCTGCCGCCGACCACCGAATACGCACTGGCCAGAATCGAGTCCGAGGCTCGGCGGATGGCATTGCTCGTCGACGAGTTGCTGCTGCTCTCCCGCCTCGGTGAAGGACAGGATCTGCAGTCCGAGGACGTCGACCTCGCCGAGTTGGTCAGCAACGCGGTGAATGACGCGGCCGTGGCAGCCTCCACGCACCTTTGGGTCAAAGAACTGCCCGACGCGCCGGTATGGGTTCGCGGCGATCACGCCCGGTTACATCAGCTGGTCAGCAATCTGCTCGGCAATGCCTGCGTGCACACCCCGCCAGGAGTCACGGTGACGACTGGAATCACCTGCCGCCGTGTCGGTCCCGGGGCACCGTACGCGGAATTGACCGTGACCGACGACGGCCCCGGCATCGACGCGGAGCTGCTGCCCAAGCTGTTCGAGCGGTTCGTTCGGGCCGACAAGTCGAGATCCAACGGTTCGGGCAATGGACTGGGTTTGGCCATAGTCAATTCCATCGTCAAGGCACATCACGGTTCAGTCACCGCCGAATCCGACGAGAGCCGCACCGTTTTCCGGGTGCGGCTGCCATTGATCACCAGGTCGAACACCGACAAACCATCGCATTAGCGTGCCGGCGGCGGTGCGCATGTATGCCGTTGTCACAGGGGCTGATTGGTGAACGCTGCAATTCTCTCCGGCCAGGCTCGCCCTCTCGGCACAGACGTGTGGCCGGCCGGTCGCTCGGGAGGCGTTAAGAAACCGTAAATGTGCACCGCGCACCCGTTAGGAAACCGTCAACCGGACGCGCCGGCGGATGACACGCCGCTAATTTCGAGCTGATCTTGGCTGGCGAGACTTTCGCTGATGGTGGTGACCCGCTGTGCCCGGCTGCGCCGCGCTTGCGATCACCACGTGAAGTGGCTGGCTCGTCGAGTCCCCTTTCGTATGCACGTGATTGGCGCGGACGGAGAAATGATGGGCGTGGTGGTGTATCTCGTGCTGACCGTGGCGGTGTTCGCCGCACTCGGCCTGGCCCAGAAGATGGTCGAACGGCTGTGAACTACCAGAACGCGGTCGGCCTGGGGCTTTCCATCCTCATCGCGCTTTACCTCGCAGGCGCCCTGCTGTTCCCAGAGAGGTTCTAAGTGAACACGACAACAGCCGGGCTCCTTTTCCTCGTCGCTCTCGTCGCGGCGGTGGTGGCCGTACACGTTCCTTTCGGCGACTACATGTTTCGGGTATATACGTCGGAAAAGGACTTCCAAGCCGAGCGGGTGATCTATCGACTGATCGGGGTCGATGCCCGCGCGGAGCAGACCTGGGGCGCCTACGCCCGCAGCGTGTTGGCGTTCTCGTCGGTCAGCATCTTGTTCTTGTTCGTGTTCGAGCTCGTGCAGGGCAAGTTGCCACTGCACCTGCATGACCCGGCCACCAAGATGACGCCGTCGCTGGCGTGGAACACCGCGGTCAGCTTCGTCACCAACACCAACTGGCAGGCATATTCGGGCGAAACGACCCAAGGCCACCTCGTACAGATGGCCGGCCTGGCGGTGCAGAACTTCGTTTCGGCCGCCGTCGGTATGGCGGTAGCGGTGGCGCTGGTGCGCGGGTTCGCCCGCAGGCGCACCGGTGAGCTCGGCAATTTCTGGGTGGACCTGGTGCGTGGAACGCTGCGCATCCTGCTGCCCATCGCGATCATCGGCGCGATCCTGCTGGTGGCCGGTGGCGCGATCCAGAACTTCCACCTGCACGACCAGGTCGTTACCACGGTCAACGGCACGCAGCAGACGATCACCGGCGGCCCGGTGGCCAGCCAGGAGGTCATCAAGGAGCTCGGCACCAACGGGGGCGGTTTCTACAACGCGAACTCCGCACACCCGTTTGAAAATCCGACCGCGTGGACCAATTGGCTGGAAATCTTTTTGATCCTGGTGATCGGCTTCTCGCTGCCGCGCACCTTCGGGCGGATGGTGGGTAACACCAAGCAGGGCTTCGCGATTGCTGCCGTGATGGCCACGCTCTATGCGACCAGCACGACGTTCATGCTGTGGTTTCAGGTGCAGCATCACGGCACGGTGCCGACGTCGATCGGCGCGGCGATGGAGGGGGTCGAGCAGCGCTTCGGCGTCACCGACTCCGGGGTGTTCGCCGCCGCGACGACGCTCACCTCGACCGGCGCCGTCGACTCCACCCATGACTCCCTGACCAGCCTGGGCGGCATGATAGCGATGTTCAACATGCAGCTGGGCGAGGTCGCGCCCGGCGGCACCGGGTCCGGCCTGTACGGCATCCTCGTGCTGGCGGTGATCACCGTCTTCGTCGCCGGGCTGATGGTCGGGCGCACCCCCGAGTACCTCGGCAAGAAGATCACCCCGCGCGAAATCAAGCTTGCCGCAAGCTATTTCCTGGTCACGCCGTTGATCGTGCTGACCGGCACCGCGATCGCGATGGCGTTGCCCGGCGAGCGGGCCGGCATGCTCAACGGCGGACCGCACGGACTCTCCGAGGTGCTCTACGCGTTCACCTCCGCGGCCAACAACAACGGGTCGGCCTTCGCGGGGCTCAGCGCCAACACCGACTGGTGGAACACGGCCCTGGGGCTGGCGATGGCTTTCGGCAGATTCCTGCCCATCGTGCTCGTGCTGGCGTTGGCAGGCTCACTGGCCAAGCAGGGCAGCACACCGGAGTCGACGGGCACCCTGCCTACCCATCGGCCGCAATTCGTCGGGATGGTCGCTGGCGTCACGTTGATCGTCGTCGCCCTCACGTTCTTGCCCATGCTCGCGCTCGGGCCTCTCGCTGAAGGAATCCACTGATGACCGCGACCACGATCCTCCCGGCCGAGCAGACGCAACCGGCAACTCCCGCAAGCAGAAAGCGGGTGCAGGGCGGCCTGCTCGACCCAAATATGTTGTGGAAATCGACACCGGATGCGTTGCGAAAGCTCGACCCGCGCACCCTGTGGCGAAACCCGGTGATGTTCATCGTCGAAATCGGCGCCGCCTGGAGCACCGTGCTGGCGTTCGTGGACCCGACGTGGTTCGCGTGGCTGACGGTGATCTGGCTATGGCTGACCGTGCTGTTCGCCAATCTCGCGGAGGCGGTCGCCGAAGGCCGGGGCAAGGCCCAGGCCGAAACGCTGCGTCGGGCCAAGACGCAAACCATGGCACGGAGACTCAAAGACTGGGCGCCCGGAGCCACCATGGTCGAGGAAGCGGTCGCCGCTCCGCAGTTGCAGCAGGGCGACGTCGTCGTGGTCGAAGCCGGCCAGGTGATCCCGGGTGACGGCGATGTCGTGGAAGGCATTGCCTCGGTGGATGAATCGGCGATCACCGGTGAATCGGCGCCGGTGATCCGCGAGTCCGGCGGCGACCGCTCGGCGGTCACCGGTGGGACCACCGTGCTGAGCGATCGCATCGTGGTCAAAGTCACCCAGAAGCCGGGAGAAAGCTTCATCGACCGGATGATCGCGCTGGTGGAGGGCGCCAACCGGCAGAAAACTCCCAACGAGATTGCGCTGAACATCCTGCTGGCGGCGTTGACGATCATCTTCGTGTTCGCCGTCGCGACCCTGCAGCCTCTGGCGATCTACTCCAAGGTCAACAATCCGGGCGTCCCGGACGGCCAGGCGCTGGGCGCAAGTGGTGTGACCGGAATCGTGATGGTCTCGCTCCTGGTCTGCCTGATTCCGACGACGATCGGCGCGCTGCTGTCAGCCATCGGCATCGCCGGCATGGACCGGCTCGTACAGCGCAACGTGCTCGCGATGTCCGGGCGGGCGGTGGAGGCCGCCGGCGACGTGAACACCCTGCTGCTGGACAAGACCGGCACCATCACCCTGGGCAACCGGCAGGCCGCGGCCTTCATCCCGCTCGACGGCGTCTCTGCCGAACAGCTGGCCGACGCCGCCCAGCTGTCCAGCCTCGCCGACGAAACACCCGAGGGCCGTTCGGTAGTCGTGTTCGCCAAGCGGCACTTCGGGTTACGGGCACGCACACCCGGTGAACTTGCCCAGGCGCAATGGGTGACGTTCTCGGCCACCACCCGGATGTCGGGTGTCGACCTCGACGGCCACCTGTTGCGCAAGGGTGCCGCGAGTTCGGTTGCGGAATGGGTACGCGCGCACGGCGGTACGGTGCCCGCGCAGCTCGGCGAGGTCGTCGACGGCATCTCGGCCGGAGGCGGTACTCCGCTGGTCGTCGGCGAGAGTGGTGGCGGCATCGCCGACAAAAAGGCAAGAGTGCTTGGTGTCATCCATCTCAAGGACGTCGTCAAGCAGGGCATGCGCGAACGGTTCGACGAGATGCGGAGGATGGGCATCCGGACCGTGATGATCACCGGCGATAATCCCTTGACCGCCAAGGCGATCGCCGACGAGGCCGGAGTCGACGACTTCTTGGCCGAGGCCACGCCCGAGGACAAGCTCGACCTGATCAAGCGCGAACAAGAAGGCGGCAAGCTGGTCGCGATGACGGGTGACGGGACCAACGACGCGCCCGCCCTGGCTCAGGCCGACGTGGGTGTGGCGATGAACACCGGCACATCGGCCGCCAAAGAGGCCGGCAATATGGTCGACCTGGACTCCGACCCCACCAAACTCATTGAGATCGTGGAGATCGGCAAGCAGCTGCTGATCACCCGGGGCGCCCTGACCACCTTCTCGATCGCCAATGACATTGCGAAGTATTTCGCGATCATCCCGGCGATGTTCGTCGCGCTGTTCCCAGGGTTGGACCTGATCAACGTGATGCGGCTGCACAGCCCGCAGTCGGCGATCCTGTCCGCGGTCATCTTCAACGCAATCATCATCGTCATGCTGATCCCGCTATCGCTGCGCGGTGTGCGATACACACCGAACAGCGCGTCAAAATTGCTGAGCCGCAACCTATATGTCTATGGCCTCGGCGGCATCGTCGCACCGTGCGTTGCGGG
>NZ_LZMB01000456.1 GCF_001673555.1 Mycobacterium sp. 1165178.9
CGACCAGCCATTCGTTTTGCCCGAATGGTGAACTTATGTTGCTCACGACCGCAGTTCGCCTCAATCCTTCTGTTCCGCAAGCGCATTCCCGCGGCGCCTGCACCCTTGTCGGTCCCGGACGACCGAACACCTCACACCGATGGCGATACCCATTGTTTCCGCCCTATAAAGGCTAACCTTTCGCCGCCGATCCGCCAGGTAGACCGGGGGACACGAGGACGGCCGGGGGGCTAACCGGCCTCGTGGATCCTAGGCACCAGGTGCAGCGCACGGGGCCAGCGTGCGGGCGGGGCGCCGAACGCCCGGTTGGCGTTGCGAATCATCTTCTTGCCGGCGAGGTAGTTGCCGATGGCGCCCACCACGACCCCGATGCCCACCGGCAGCAGTTTGCCGAACAACAGGGCGCCGCGCCGCACGGTGTACTTCCGGACCCACGACTTGAGCAGCCGCGAATTCAGCTTCGACATCGACGACAAGGGAAGGGCGGCCAGGCTCTCGGAAATCCAGCCGCCGCCGGTGCGGCGCGGACCGATCAACTGGGCGACGGCGTGCTCGCTGTTGTCGCCGGCGAGGACTGCCAGCACCAGCGCGCGGCGGCGCTCCCGGTGATCGGCCGGGATGTCGTAAACCACCGCCACGGCCAACACGTAGAACGCGGTGGCCTCCAGGAACGTCACCGTTTCCGCGGCCGCCGCGGAAAGGGCGCTGATCGTCCCGATGCCGGGGACGGTCGCGGCGGCCCCCACCGCGACACCACCGGCCGTCACGATGGCCAGGTATCGCTTCTGCAGCTTGGCCAGGATCTCCGCCGGGCCCGCATTCGGGTTTGCGTTGCGCAGCCGGGTGACATAGGCCTCGGCGGCCGGGCCCTGCAACCACGAGCTCCGCTCGATCACCTGCGCCAATGCCCGCGCGGACATCTTGGGTCGACCGTTGTCTGCGGTCGGCTGCTGTCCCGTGTCGGACATGGTGAAAAACCGGTTCGGCGACCTTTTCCGTCGACCCCGCATATCGTCTCTCCTGCAGATGGCGTTCCCCCAGGTTAACCCGTCCGCGGCGAATCCTGACGCGTGATACGTCCTGACCGGGTCCTTGGCTGCCGGCCTATTGCCTCACCGGGAATAATGCAGGCTGGATGTCTGCAACGGTCCGTGCCGTTTGCCGGCCCTCATGCTGTTTGCCGTGCCGCGCGTGGCGTATCACCTGCGTGGGTTGGACCGGTCGACGAACAGGGGCCGATACGGCTGAGCAGCATCGCCGGGAGCGAACGCGAAACGAGGTGGGGTGGATGACGACGGCTACGCCCCGCACGCCCGCGGGACGCGCGGGATCGTCGCCAGCCCGGGCCGCTAACCGCTGGGACTTTCTCACCCGGAGCTCGCCGCGGTCGCAGAACCCCTGGAACCCGCTGTGGGCGATGATGATCGGGTTTTTCATGATCATGGTCGATTCGACCATCGTCGCGATCGCCAACCCGACCATCATGGCCAGCCTGCACATCGGCTACGACACCGTGGTGTGGGTGACCAGCGCCTACCTGCTGGGCTACGCCGTCGTGTTGCTGGTGGCCGGTCGCCTGGGTGACCGGTTCGGCCCCAAGAACCTCTACCTGATCGGCCTGGTTGTGTTCACCGCCTCCTCGGTGTGGTGCGGGTTGGCCGGCAGCGCCGCCATGCTGGTCGCGGCGCGTGTCGTGCAGGGCGTCGGCGCCGGGTTGCTCACGCCGCAGACTCTGTCGACCATCACCCGGATCTTCCCGTCGGAGCGGCGCGGCGTCGCGGTGAGCCTGTGGGGTGCCACCGCCGGGGTCGCCAGCCTGGTGGGCCCGCTGGCTGGCGGTGTACTGGTCGACGGGCTGGGATGGCAGTGGATCTTCTTCGTCAACGTCCCCATTGGGGCCATCGGGCTGGTGCTGGCGTATTGGCTGATCCCGGTGCTGCCCACCCAGTCGCACCGCTTCGACCTCATCGGGGTCGCGCTGTCCGGCCTCGGCATCTTCCTGATCGTGTTCGGGCTGCAGCAGGGGCAGGCCGCGCACTGGCAGCCGTGGATCTGGGCGTTGATCGTCGCCGGCGTCGGATTGATGACGGCCTTCGCGTTCTGGCAGTCGCTGAACGCGCACGAGCCGCTGATTCCGTTGGTGATCTTTTTCGACAGAGATTTCAGCCTCTGCAACGTCGGGGTCGCCATCATCTCGTTCACCGCGACCGCAATGATGTTGCCGCTGACGTTCTACGCGCAGGCCGTATGCGGGCTGTCGCCGACGCGCTCGGCGCTCCTGATCGCGCCAATGGCGATCGCCAACGGTGTCTTCGCACCGTTCGTCGGCAAGATCGTCGACAAATACCATCCACGGCCGGTGCTCGGCTTCGGGTTCTCGGTACTGGCCATCGCGCTGACCTGGCTCACCTTCGAGATGTCACCGACGACACCGATCTGGCGGCTGGTGTTGCCGTTCTTCGCGATGGGGGTCGGGATGGCGTTCGTGTGGTCGCCGCTGACCGCGACCGCGACGCGTAACCTGCCGCCGCATCTGGCCGGCGCAGGGTCGGCGGTATACAACTCGGTGCGTCAGCTCGGTGCCGTGCTCGGCAGCGCCAGCATGGCCGCCTTCATGACCTGGCGGATAACGGATGAGATGCCGCGGCAGCCGGCCGGCGGGGCCGCCGGCGAGGAGACGCTCACGTTGCAGTTGCCCGCATTTCTGCGTGAACCGTTCGCGGCCGCGATGTCGCAATCGGTGTTGCTGCCGGCGTTTATCGCGCTGTTCGGGATCATCGCCGCACTGTTCCTGGTCGGCTTCGCGCCGTGGGTGGGCAAGGGCGATGGCGGGCGAGGCGACGGTCGGCCTAACCATGACGATGACGTCGTCGACGACGACTACGACGACGACCAGTACGTGGAACTGGTCCTGGTCCGGGAGCCCGACGCAAGGCGGGGCAGCAATCCCGAGCCGCCCCACCAGCCGTTCGATCGCCCGCGATCGGCGCCCACCGGAGTGCAGCGCCGCGACCCCGCCGCGCCGGATCAACCAATCGGCAACGCCCACAACGGGTCTCATGTGGACAGCGGCAAACAGCTTCGCCAGGTGGCGGTGCGGCGCCCGTCCAAATCCTTGCCGCCCGGCGATCGGCTCACCCGGCCGCCGCGCCGCCAACACACGGCGGGGCGGCACTTCCCCGAGGGTGAATCGCTGCGAGGTCGGCACCGGCACTCCGATCCGGACGACGATCCCACCGGCTCGGGCCGGCACTCGTCGACCGGTTAGCCGGTCAATTTGCGTCAGGGCGCAATTGTGGTCGAAAACCCTTGTGTCGGCACTACGAACCCTTCGTCTACAACCCGCGTTGGGCTCCGGCGGGTCGCGCGAGGAATAGCGTGACCGCGAGCTATCGTGGCGCCGTGCGTGATCGGTGCGGGTGCAGTGCGACACCGTCTTTCTCGCGCCGTGATGTCCTCAAATATGCTGCGGCCGCCCCGATTACGCTGAGTTTAGGCGCCGCCACGTCAGGCCTGGTCGAACCCCTGCGTGCGGCAGCTGATACGTCCTTGATTTCGGCGGTCGAAGCGCCGGGGCAGGATTTCAATATCGTCAGTCGCGCAGGGTGGGGCGCCGACGAGTCCATTCGCCGCCGAGCACCGATGTACGACAACGGAATCAAGGCAGCCGTCGTGCACCACTCTGCCGGTGTAAACGACTACGCGCAGCAGGATTCCGCGGCAACTGTGCGGTCGATCTACGACTACCACACCCGTACTTTGGGGTGGTCGGACATCGCCTACAACGCCCTGGTCGACAAGTACGGTCAGGTATTCGAGGGCCGATTCGGCGGGATGACCAGAGCGGTTCTGGGCACCCACACCGGCGGGTTCAACCGCAACACATGGGCGGTGTGCATGATCGGAGACTTCGACGCGGTGGTCCCCACGCCGGTCCAGCTGCGCACCGTGGGGCGCCTGCTCGGGTGGCGTCTGGCACTGGATGGCGTCGACCCGCAGGGAAGCATCGCGTTGACATCGGACGGGGGCCCCTACACCCGTTTCCCTCAGGGCACCACCGTGGGCTTGCCGTGCATTTTCGCTCACCGCGACGTCGGCGACACCGATTGCCCCGGCAACCTTGGATTCGGTTTGATGAACCAGATTCGTGACATTGCCGCGCGATTCAACAAACGCCCCAGCGCCGATGATCTGGCGCAGTCGCTGCAAGGTAGTGCCATCTATGACCGGTGGCAGGCGATGGGCGGCATGAGGAGCGCCCTGGGCGCACCGCAGTCGTCGGAATCGACCGGTGCGGGAGCCACGCGCTACGTCATCTTCGAAAGGGGCGCAATGTACTGGTCGCCGACCACCGGGGCGCAGCCCGTCACCTCCACCATCTACGCCGCGTGGGGCACCCTGGGCTACGAACATAGCGCGCTGGGGCTGCCGACCAGCGCCGAAATCCAGGAGTCGGAGTGGGTCATCCAGAATTTTCAACATGGCACCCTGAACATCGAGCGTGGGAGCGGGACAGTCGTTACCGTGATCAACGGTGTTGCTGCCGTGGTACCGCCGCCGTCAGCCGACGGCCCGCCCGTGCAGGTTGAGCGGTTTTCACCGATGCGCAACCGAGTTTGAAGCGAAGACTCCGCCGGGCCGCATTCATTACTATTGGAATACTTTTCGTAACCGGTCAGCTAGTCACCGCAGATCGGGCTGCGTGAGCGCCAGGAAGGCGCCCAGGTCGATCAGGCCCTCGGGTGTCGCGGGCAGGTACTCCGTCAGCGACGGGGAGCGCACGATCACCGCCGCGTACTGAGCCCGGCTTACCGCGACGTTGAGTCGATTCCTGTTGAGCAGGAAGGAGATGCCGCGGGGCACCGCGTCCATGGACGAGACCGTCATCGAGATGAAAACCACCGGCGCCTGTGCGCCCTGGAACTTGTCGACCGTCCCGACCCGCACTCCAGCGAGCCCCGCGGCGGTCAACCGGTGACGTAGCAGCCCCACCTGGGCGTTGTAGGGCGCCAGCACCAGCACATCGGCCGTGGCTAACGCGCGGGTGCCGTGTTCGTCTGTCCACGATGCGCCGAGCAGCTGGTGGATCTCGCCGACGATCGCGTCGGCCTCCTCGGGGCTTTCGGTCGAATTGCCTTGGTGCTCAACCGAAAGCAGTTTCACTCCCGGCTGATGGCCCTCGAGAAGGCGGGCGGCGGTGCAATCATGGGAATGCAGCCTGTCCTCGTAGGAAAGCGCCGAGACCGCGGCGCAGACCGTCGGATGCATGCGGTACGAGAGGTCAAGGAAGTAGCCGCGATCGTCGGGCAGGGTGCGCTGACCGTCGAGCAGCCATTCCAGCGCGGAGGCATCCACCGGCTCGGGATGAGTGCCCTGGCTGACTTGCGGCAACTGTTGGGGATCCCCGAGCAGCAGCAGGTTTGCGGCGGCCGGGGCCACTGCGATGGTGTTGGCCAGACAGAATTGACCCGCTTCGTCGATCACCAGCAGATCCAGGCTTCCCGGCGGTATCCGATTGGCGTTGGCGAAATCCCATGCCGTTCCGCCGATCACACATCCTGGCGTGTCGGCGAGGAACGCGGCGTAGGCGCCGCCGTCGATCTCCCGCCAGCGGGGTGCCCGGTGTTCGTTGCGCTTCTTGGCGATCCGTTGCGGATCCAGACCGGCGTCGACCACACAGTCCAGCACGTTCTCTACGGTGGCGTGCGATTGCGCGACCACGCCAATCCGCCAGCCGTGTTCGGTGGCCAGGCCGTGGATCACCCGGGCGGCGGTGTGCGTCTTGCCGGTGCCGGGCGGACCGTGCACCGCCAGGTATGAGGAATCCAGATCCAGTAGCGCGGCGGTGATGTCAGCGACGGCGTCGTCGCCACGGGGGAGGAGAGTGCCGCCGCGCTGGCGGGGCGCGCCCCGCAGCAGCACGTCGACGATGGCGCTGCGGGGCAGGTGCGGCAATCCGGGGGCCACTCCGGTCGCGGTCACCTCGATCGACTCCCGTAGGGCCGTCGTCGCGATGGGCGGGCCCGGAGTCAGCGCGAACGGCAACTGGTGGAAGGTCTTGCCGTCGCTGCCAACCCGTTCGAGTACCACCACTTCGGTCGGGACCGCCGGGTCATCGGCCTCGACGACCGTGGCCCGCCCGGCCGCCCGCCGGTCCGGGCTGTCGGTCATGCCGGGCGGAGCCGGCGGGTGGTAGAGCGCAAAGACATCGCTCTTCACGTCACCGCGCGCCAGCTCGCCGCGGAGCCGCAGTCGGCGCTGCGGTTTGCGCGCGCGTGGAGGCGTGTGCCAGTCCACGCTGACCGACGCGTGTTCGGCGACGAACACATCGGTGTTATCCGCCCACTCGTCGATGGGAAAGTTCAACCGGTCGAAGTGCGCCCACCAGAAGGGTTTGTCCTCGCGCCGGTGGTAACCGCGCGCCGCGGCCAGCAGTGCCACCGCCGTCTGGTGCGGAGTGCGCTGGTCGACGCCGGCGGCTCCGGCGAACGCCGTCAACGCCACCGCCAGCTGGTCGCGGTCATCGACCGTGTTGCCGTCGGCCACGGCCTGGGCGCCAATCGGCACCACGCCGGATTCGTAGGCGCGCAACATCAGCCAGTTCCGCAGCTCCTGGGTAGACCGGCAGTCGTAGTGGTTGTAGTCCTCGATCTCCTTGAGCACGGATGCTGCCTCGTCGCCGCGGCCGTCCGCCTGCAGTTCGCAGTAGCGTGCGTAGGAGGTCATCGACCCGGTGGCCGTGGTCACGTCACCAACGCGCAGCTGAGCCCCCATATAGAGCGGCTCCAGCGCCTTGAGGCTGAATGACTCCGCGCCGGTGCGAATGCTCCTGCGCACCAACGGGTAAAGGTCGACCAGCGTACCGCTGCGCAGCAGTTCGTCGACTTCGTCCTCGCCGACTCCGTAACGTCCGGCGAGTCGCAACAACGCCGTCTTCTCGTAGGGCGCGTAGTGGTAGATGTGCATGTTGGGGCGGCGCTTGCGGCGTCTGGCCACCAGCGCCAAGAAGTCGATCAGCGCCTTGCGTTCGTCGGCCCGGTTGTGCGCCCACAACGGGCGAAACTTGCCTGTCGGTCCGGCTTCCAGTACACCGAAGAGATATTCCAGGCCCCACTGGCGTCCATCGGTGGTCCACAGCGGGTCGCCTTCGAAATCGAAGAACAGGTCCCCGGGGTCGGGCTCGGGTAGCAGCGTCAGCGGCTGCGGGTCGATGACCTCGACCTGCGGAACGCCGGTTTCACGCTGGCGGACTTGCAGTTTGGCCTGAACGGCGAGCTTGTCCAACACACTGGGCGCCAGGCCGGGCACGGATCCGCGAAGATCGGCCAGGTCGGCGACGGTGCCGATGCCGGCATCAAAGAGCTTGTCGCGCTGGCTTACTCGCATGCCGGCCACCAGCAGCACGTCGTCGGCCGCGCGTAACTGCTCAAGGCAGAGCGGGCAGCGAAAGCAGGCGGCAACACCCTCGTCGTCCCAGCGGACCGCGGCGCCGCCCGCGTAGTGCTCATCGAGGAGGCGCTGCAGGCGGGCTCGCTGCGAGCGGTACACCGGGATCAGGTCGCGAACCCGGTGTCGCACCGCGGTTCCATCGCCCAGGCGCAGCTCGGCCTCCGGCGCGACCGGGATGCCCGCGGCGGCCAACGCGTCGGCGTAGGCAGCCAGCTGCAGCAGCGCGGTCACCTTGGCCGACCGGGCCAGTTTGGTGTCGACGACTCGGTACCGGTCGCCGTCGCGCACCAGGAAGTCGGCGAAGCCGACGAAGCGGCCATCGAACATGGCGGCTTGATACACGACGGGCGCGTGATCGGCGACGGCGCGACGGGTGGCCTCGGCCGCCGCCGCTAGGCCGGCGGGGGTGTAGGCGGGGCGGCCGATGATCGCGACGGCCTGCCCGAACCGGTCGCGCAGCGACGCGAGTTCGCGTCGCTCGTGTTCGCTACCGAGGTTAGCCGTCCGCGTGAGCAGTTCGTCCTCGACGGTGATGGGAGCGGGCCCGCGGCCCAGCTTCGCATCGATATCCCGCAGCAGCGCAAATTCGCAGCGGGCGGCCGCGGCAAGATCCGATGCGCTGTACACGATGCTGTCGCCGGAGACCAACACTGGAGCCACTGTAGGTCAGCGCTCCGACAGGTGGACCGCGCCGGGCGGGCGTGCCCGGAGATTAGTGGGCGGGGGTGTTGCCGATGAGGTCGACCGAGTTGCCGTTCCAGTGGAATTTCACATCGGTGTTCAAGCCGTTGATCCCGCCGGGATAGGTCAGCGCCACCGTGTCACCCGTTGTCTGCGCCGCATCAACGCCGTTGAATCCGTAGGTGTCGGGCACGCCCTGCGGGATGAATTGGCCGAGGTGGAACAGCACCGCACGGGTGGTCGGACTCACCGCGTTGGTGTTGGCCTTGATGATGATCGCCGACAGCTGCGCGCACTGGTTGTAATTGCCTGCCAGCGGTTCGGGGTTCCAGGGCTGCTGGCTGCGCGGGTCGCGCGGCAGCTCGGAAACCACCTTCGCGATGGTGGGCGAGGCGAGGTTGACCGCGCAGGGATCGGCCGGCGGGGCATTGCCGGGGGGCGCGGCCGCCGGCAGCGTGGCCGGAGCCGTGATCGACGCGACCTCCGACGTGGTTCTGGTCTGGGGAGTCTTGGCGACGGTGGAGTCCCCCGAACCGCAGCCGGTCATGGTGAGGGCGATGAGAGCGAGAGCGGCCGAGCCGGTCAGTGGCTCGGTACGACACGGCGACGACCACACATCGGGCACCGTACCTTCAACGGGTCCGGGACTGTGGCAGGCAGGGCCGGGTGTGCCGGCGATCACCCGCAGCGCTCAGCGTCCGCTGAGCTCGCGATCACCACTGGGCCGTTTGGTGGTGACCCGCAGCGCTCAGCGTCCGCTGAGCTCGCGATCACCACTAGACTCCTTGGACGATGACCCTCTCGGACAGCTCAACTGAAGCTGCCTCAACGACATTTGCCGACCTGCAGATCAATCCCTCGGTCTTGCGGGCGATCGCTGACGTCGGCTACGAGTCGCCCACCGGCATTCAGGCGGCGACGATCCCGGCGCTGATGGCGGGCTCCGACGTCGTCGGGCTGGCCCAGACCGGCACCGGCAAGACCGCCGCGTTCGCGATTCCGATCCTGTCCAAGATCGACGTCACCAGCACGGCCACCCAGGCGCTGGTGCTCGCCCCCACCCGGGAACTGGCCCTGCAGGTGGCCGAGGCGTTCAGCCGGTACGGGGCCCACCTGCCCAAGATCAACGTGCTGCCGATCTACGGCGGCTCCTCCTACAGCGTGCAGCTGGCCGGGCTGCGCCGCGGCGCCCACGTGGTGGTCGGCACCCCGGGCCGCGTCATCGACCACCTCGAGCGCGGGACACTGGACCTGTCCCACGTCGACTACCTCGTGCTCGACGAGGCCGACGAGATGCTTACCATGGGGTTCGCCGAAGAAGTCGATCGCATACTGTCCGAAACCCCGGAATACAAACAGGTGGCGTTGTTCTCGGCGACCATGCCGCCGGCGATCCGCAAGATCACCACCAAGTACTTGCACGATCCATTAGAAGTCAGCACCAAAGCGAAAACCGCTACCGCCGAGAACATTTCGCAGCGCTACATCCAGGTCGCCGGCCCGCGCAAGATGGACGCGCTGACGCGGGTTCTGGAAGTCGAATCGTTCGAGGCGATGATCGTCTTCGTCAGGACCAAACAGGCAACCGAGGAAGTCGCCGAAAAGCTAAGGGCCCGGGGATTTTCCGCGGCGGCCATCAACGGGGACATCCCGCAAGGGCAGCGCGAGCGCACCGTCGCCGCATTGAAGGACGGCAGCATCGACATCCTGGTCGCCACCGACGTGGCCGCGCGTGGGCTGGATGTGGAGCGGATATCGCACGTGCTCAACTACGACATTCCGCACGACACCGAGTCTTACGTGCACCGGATCGGGCGCACCGGTCGGGCCGGTCGTTCGGGAACGGCGCTGCTGTTCGTTTCCCCGCGCGAGCGCCACCTGCTGAAGGCGATCGAAAAGGCTACGCGCCAATCGCTCACCGAAATCGAATTGCCCACCGTCGAGGACGTCAATGCGCAGCGGGTGGCCAAATTCGCCGATTCCATCACCGCCGCGCTCGGTTCGCCCGGGATCGACCTCTTCCGCAAGTTGGTCCAGGACTACGAACGCGAGCACGACACACCGATGGCCGACATCGCCGCCGCGCTGGCGGTGCAGTCCCGCGATGGCGTCGAATTCCTGATGTCACCCGAACCACCACCGGAGCGGCGCGAGCGCCGCGCAGACCGCCGTGACCGTTCCGAAAGGCAAAGCAGTGCAAGGCCATTGGCCACCTACCGCATCGCGGTGGGCAAGCGGCACAAGATCGGCCCTGGCGCGATCGTCGGCGCCATCGCCAACGAGGGCGGGCTGCATCGCAGCGACTTCGGCCACATCGCGATCGGGCCGGATTTCTCCCTGGTCGAACTGCCGGCCAACTTGCCCAAGTCCACCTTCAAAAGACTTGAGCACACTCGCATTTCGGGGGTGTTGATCAACCTTCAGCCGGAGCGGTCGTCCGGCAACAAGCCCCGCGGCCGAGACGGTGGGAAGCCGCGCAGGAAACACGGTTGATGACGCTGTCAGAAGAGCAAGACGCCCAGGGCGGGCTCGAGCAGACCTCTCGCGTCGACCGGGTCGCCTCGCTGACCGGAATTCGCGCGGTCGCGGCGCTCCTCGTCGTCGGCACCCACGCGGCCTACACCACCGGCAAGTACACGCACGGGTATTGGGGTCTGGTCGGTTCCCGGATGGAGATCGGGGTGCCGATCTTCTTCGTGCTCTCCGGCTACCTTTTGTTCAGGCCGTGGGTGAAGTCGGCGGCGCAAGACGGCGTACCGCCGTCGCTGAGTCGCTATGCGTGGCACCGGGTTCGGCGCATCATGCCCGCCTATGTGATCACCGTGTTGTTCGCCTATGTGCTCTACCACTACCGCGATGCCGGGCCGAACCCCGGACACAGTTGGCTGGGGCTGGCGCGCAATCTGACGCTGACGCAGATCTACTGCAACGGCTACCTGGGCAAGTATCTGCACCAGGGGCTGACCCAGATGTGGAGCCTTGCGGTGGAGGGCTCGTACTACGTGGTGCTGCCGCTGCTGGCGTACCTGCTGCTGGTGGTGATCTGCCGGCGCCAGTGGCAGCCGAAACGCGTGCTGGGTGCCCTGGCGGCAATGGCTTTGATCAGCCCGGTCTGGCTGGTCCTGGTGCATACCGATCACTGGTTTCCCGACGGCGCACGGCTGTGGCTCCCCACCTATCTGGCGTGGTTCCTTGCCGGAATGATACTGACCGTGCTGCAGGAGATGGGGGTGCGCGCCTACGGGTTCGTGGCCATACCGCTGGCGGTCGTGTGCTATTTCATCGTGTCCACGCCCATTGCCGGCGCACCCACGACCTCCCCGGCGACGCTGAGCGAGGCGTTGTTCAAGACGTGTTTCTATGCCGTCATCGCCGCGCTCGCGGTGGCACCGCTGGCCCTGAGTGACCACGGCTGGTATTCGCGAATACTGGCAAGCCGCCCGATGGTGTGGCTGGGGGAGATCTCCTACGAGATATTCCTGATCCACCTGGTCACCATGGAATTCGCGATGGACTACATCGTCGGCGCGCGTGTGTATACCGGGTCGATGCTCTACCTGTACGTTGCGACGCTGGTTGTGACGATCCCGCTGGCGTGGCTGCTGCACCGGTTCACCCGCGTCCGGGACTGAGAGCCGGCCGCCGCCCCTCGGGGCACAGCCGGGCGCCGCGGCGCACCATTCGTAACACCGACCCCGGAGTCCTTCCGCGGGTGCAGAGGGCAATTTGCCCGCCTCACAGCGACAACTTCGTTTATGGGCATGACCAGCGGAAACAGGTTGTTGCTCGGAGGCGGGCACTTCCACCAGTGGTCGCGGGCCGGCCGGCGTGACGCTTAATCGCGGGCGGAAATCGGCGTCACGATCGGCAGGACGAATTCCTCGATCATCGCCCGTTCGTCGTCTTCATCGCGGCCCGGGTAAGTCAGCAGCGAGACGATCACACGGACCGTCCAGCGGGCCCGGCGTTCGACGGCGGCGGGATCGTCGGGTCCCAGCGAGCGTAGGAACGCCACCGCCAGGCCCGCGATCAC
>NZ_LZMB01000457.1 GCF_001673555.1 Mycobacterium sp. 1165178.9
ACCGGTGTTCTACCGCGGCAATCGCGAATCCGGTGCGGCCGGACAACTTCCGCAGGTACTTGTCGTCCTGGGCCGCGTGCCCCATGATCGTTCCGCCGCCGTGGATCCACAGCAGTGCGGGTGCACGTTCGGGAAGGCCGCCCGGGCGGTGCAGGCGGACGCTAACGTGCTCGTTGACGGCGGCGACGGGCACGGTGCGGATACGTCCCGCGTTGCCCATCAGGTTCATGACTGCGCGCTGAAATTTCATCCCGCGGTGCAAGGCGTATCCGCGAGGCACGAATCGCGCCGCCTTGCGAAGGCCCGGATCCAGTGCCTGAGGAGACGTGAAGGCGTTGTCGGGGAGGCCGTTTGCCATCGAATGCCCTCTGTTCCCTTGCGCCGGCAGACATCGCCGACCATACAGGAATCGATGCAGTGTCCATGCGCAATTATTGCGACCCGCTTTGCCGATCGACTAGTGCGCGGACAGCACTTTCGAACATGGTCTGTTTGATAGCGCCGAGCGTGCCGGGGTCCTTGCCGTGCAGCGGGCGCAGCATGTCGATGGCGGTGTCGGCGACCGCGCCCTCGGCGCAGGTGGCGTCGACGATGCCGAACTGTTCGGCATCGGGGCCGCTGAAGCGTCGCCCGGTGGTCATCGAGGCGATGGCGGCGCGCGGAGTGAGTTTGGACTGGATGAGCGCGGCCATGCCGGGGTTGAACGGAATGCGGATGTCTACCTCGGGAAAGCAGAAGTACCCGCGGTCGGCGCGCATCACGCGAAAGTCATGCGCGATGGCCAGCATCGCTCCTGCGCCGAATGCGTGGCCCACCACCGCGGCCGCGGTGGGTAGGGGCATGGTCAGCACGCGTGCCAGCAGCTGGTGCACCCGGCCGATGTACCACTGCCCTTGATCGGTGTGGGCGCCCAGCCATTCCAGATCCAGGCCGTTGGAGTAGAACTTTCCGCCGGCCGTTGTGATCAGTCCTTGGGCGCCATCCGAGACGGCTTGGCTGAGCGCATCATCGATGTCGTCTAGAAATCCAGGGGAGAAGCGGTTCTCGTCCTCACCCAGCCGGACGATGGCGATTTTGTCGGCGTAGTCCACTGTGACTGTCATGTGTTTCCCCTTGAGTTGCGCTTGTAGTTACGACGATTCGTCATGGTGGTCGAGGGCCCTACCGCTAGCACGGCGCGTACGGCGGCGTGCAGCTGCGCGCGGGCGGTAGGGCTTCCGAGCCGGCCGCGGCGCAGCAGCAGTGCGGTGGGCAGGTCCACAACACAACTGGTTATCGCGTCGACCGCCGCCGCGTCCTTGCGGTCCCAGACCGCTCTGGCAAGCCGCACCATCAAAGCGACGAGATGCTTGTCGAGTAGTCGCAGGTCATCGGCAACATCGCCGGGGACGTCGTCGGCGAGCACTTCCTCGCGGCGCACGCGCAGCACGAGCGTTGATGAGCCGGGATACTGCTCGTTGAACATCACCGCCGCATCCGCGGCGGCCACCACGGCCTCGGTGGGGCCGTCCGGGCCGCCGCTGGCGAGTGCCTCGCCGACCAGCGAAGTCTGCACCGCCAGAAATCGCTGGCCCGCCCGCAGCCAAGCCCGGCCCATCAGCCCACCCCGCGATGTAAACGTGTGGTACACAGCGCCGTTGGACACTCCCACCGCCGCGCTGATCGCTCTGATGGTCACCGCGGTTGGGCCCGATCGCGCCACCAGGTTCTCGACGGCGTCGAGTACGGCATCGGGATCATGCATGCGCGGGCGTGGCACGGGACCACTATAACAGAGCGAATGCTCTGTTATTTACTCGCGACGGAGCCGACGCCTCATCGGGTCTGCATTCGAGACCGCGGTTAGCATCGGATATCCGGATGTCGATGTGGAGGGTGGAGCTTTGGCTGCGATTCCCGTCATCGCGCTCACTGGCCATCTCGGAGCCGGCAAGACGACGCTGCTCAACCACCTGTTACGTCATCCCGGCACGCGAATCGGCGTGATAATCAACGACTTCGGCGCCATCAATATCGACGCCGGCCTGGTGGCCGGCCAGGTCGACGAGCCGGCATCGATCGTCGGCGGCTGCATCTGCTGCCTGCCTGACGGCGGCGGCCTTGATGACGCACTCGTCAAGCTCGCCGACCCGGCTCGCCGCCTCGACGCGATTGTCGTCGAGGCCAGCGGCCTGGCCGACCCGGTGGCGATCGCACGGATCATCGGCTTCAGTGAGATTCCCGGGATCCGGGTGGGCGGGATTGTCGACGTCGTCGATGCCGTGAACCACTTCGACACCGTCGACTGCGGCACAGTGCCGCCGGTGCGCTACGGCGCGGCGTCGCTGCTTGTGGTCAACAAGCTCGACCAGGTGCCCGAGCGAGAGCGGTCGACTGTGATGCGGCGCGTCACACAGCGTGCGGCGCACCGTAACCCGCGGATTCACGTCGTGGGCACAACGGCCGGCCGGATAGACCCGAAGCTGCTTTTCGACGCGTCCGCCGCGTCCGGACGGGCGGGGCAACTCTCGTTCCTGGACCTGGCACCCGAGCACGACCACGGTCACGACCACGTCCATGCCGACGCCGTCACCGTCAGCAGCTCGGGTGTTGTCGATCCCGATGCCCTGTTCGACCTTCTCGAAGACCCACCGCCGCAGGTGTTCCGGATGAAAGGCATCGTGGCCGTGCGGCAGCGCACGGCCGTGCACGACTATGTCGTCAACCTGGTCGGTGGCGCAATCCACATCCGGAAGGCGCCGCCGGGGGCCACCGCCAACTGCCTGGTGGCGATCGGGATGCACCTCGACACCCACACCGTCCGAGTGAGACTCGACCACGCGCTGAAGCCGGCATCGGGGCCGGCGTCGGCACGGGCGTTACGACGGCTACAGGTGTACCGCCGCATCAGCGCGTGAGACGCGATCCGGCGAGAAGAGGACCCTGCGAGCCGGTTCGAGGCGTGTGGCACGCGGCGACCCCTGTCGTCGCCCCTTCATCTCAACCCGCGGTTGAGGGATCGCCTGGGCGATAGTGTGACGAACCTCAACCGACGACCGTGACGTACGTCATAGCGCCAACCGCGCCAGTTAGGGAATCCTAACCGTTCGTTTGCATATCTATCTAACGGCTGGGAGCGATATGGCCGACCTCGAGTTTGCCTATGACCTGACCCTCGACGAGGCGCGTAGGCGCAGCGCTGTGCTCGAAGCAATAGGTGACGACTGGGACCCCGTCGCAGTGCTTGCCGAGGAGCAGAAAGCCTACGACATGCTGTACTCGAATCTGGATGAGGAGCAGCAGCGGGTCTACGACGAGTTGGTCCGCGCTGGCGTCCTGCCCGAACGAACGGATGCTCGTGCTACCGATTGATCCGACCGCCGATCGCGGCCGCCGCGCGTGGTTGCCCTGCCCGCACTGCGATCACGGCGCCAGGTGTGGTGATTGCCGAAGCAGTCGCAACTGCGATACGCACTGGCAGTATCTCCTTAGCAACAGGGGCACCCTGGTGCATCTTCAGTGCTCGGATTGCGGTCACCTCTGGTCGACTGACACGCACCGCCACACGCGGCCTAGGTCGTGGGGACACAAGCCGCACTAACGCCGGCCGACGCCCGCGCCTCAATATCCTTGCGCCGCGCTAATATTCGTCACAGTGACGTATTGACGGCGATAAATGCCCGCCCGGGCAGAGGGGCGGGGCGCCCCGGGTAAAACCTGTATGCCACCGCCCCCGACGAGCTTGACGGCATTGAGTTAAGTGGTAACAGTGCGTGTTAAGTAGGTGCGCGTTGCCCCACGTTGTCACGGCTCGGTGCAGCTCGGTTGGCTTCCACAAATCGATTGCACCGACAACATCCGGGTTGGCCTCAACCCGCGCGAGGGCCATACTGACAGACGTGACGAAGAGCAGATCGCGGGACATATCACAAAAGCATTTGTGGCTAACGCCGAAGCAGCAGCGCGCCTGGGTCACCTACATGCGCGTACAGCTGCGGATGAACTACGAGATGAATCGCCAGTTGCAGGCCGACTCCGGACTGTCGCTGGCCGACTACGACGTGCTAGTCGCACTCAGCGGTCACCGCGGCGATAGCATGCGCGTCAGCGAGCTGGCGGCGCACATTGGCTGGGAGCGCAGCAGGATGTCACATCAGTTGCGGCGCATGGAGGAACGCGGCCTGACGGAAAGGTGCCCAAGCGTCCGTGATGGCCGCGCCACTAATGTCGCCCTCACCCCGCGTGGGCGGCAGGCCATCGACGAAGCCGCGCCCGGTCACGTAGACCTGGTACGCAGGCTGTTCTTCGATTCCCTGCCCGAGATGCTGCTCGCACCATTCACCGCCGCACTGGAGCATATTCACGTCAACCTCAATCACAACAGCTCGCTACCTCCCGCTCTCAGTTAAGATTAGATGAAACATCACCTAATTGAGAGGTTTGCATGAGCGATGATCATCACCCACCTGATGGAAACCAATCTGCTGGCCGTATTTGACGAACGCGACCCGCAGCGCCGCGCCGAGGCGATCGCTAAGACGTATGCGGACAGTGTGCAGTGGATCGACGACGAAGGCATAGCAACCGGTCACGACGAACTGAACGCCAAAGCCGCTGCGCTGCAGATAAAGCTGCCAGGGCTACATTTCGTCAAGGCAGGTCCGGTCCGCCAGACCCGCGGGTTGGGTTTTCTGGCCTGGGAAGTACGCACCCCTGACGACAGCACTGTCGCGTCGGGATTCGACGTGGCCGAGATATGTCATGAGCGGATCGTTCGACTGTGGACGGTGGTGGACTCGCTGAAATAGAAGATACATCACCTACGTTGTAGCGCGGCGACGCGCAACCCACTGAAGAACGACGCGCAACCCACTGAAGAACGGAGCCCGATCATGGGACAGCTCGAGGGCAAGATAGCACTGGTCACCGGGGGAACCTCGGGTATCGGCCTAGCTACGGCGAAGCGGTTCGCCGACGAAGGCGCATACGTTTTCATTACCGGCCGCGACCGCGCCCGCCTCGACGAAGCAGCGGCCTCGATCGGCGCTCACGGAGTGCAGAGCGATATCAGCAAGCCGGACGAACTCGATATCCTGGCCGCCGAAATCTCCGCGCATGGCAAAGGACTTGACGTAGTCTTCGCAAACGCGGGCGGCGGCGATTTTGCGACCCTCGCCGATGTGACTCCGGAACACTATCGGGACAACTTTGACCGCAACGTCGCCGGCACGGTGTTCACGGTTCAAAAGACGCTGCCGCTGCTCAACGAAGGTGCGTCGATCGTCCTGGCCGGATCTACGGCGGCCTCCGAAGGCGTACCGGCGTTTGGCCTCTACGCGGCTTCAAAGGCGGCCATCCGGTCCCTGGGCCGTACCTGGGCCGCGGAACTGGCCGACCGTAAGATCCGGGTCAACACCATCGTCCCCGGCCCGATCGAAACTCCCGGACTCAGCGGTTTGGCGCCCGCGGACCAGAAGCAGGATCTGCTCGACGGCATGGCTGCTCAGGTGCCGATGAAGCGGCTAGGGCGCCCCGAGGAGATCGCCTCGGCGGTGCTTTTCCTGGCCTCTCATCAGAGCAGCTTCATGACCGGTGCGGAGCTGCCGGTCGACGGTGGGCAGATTCAGCTCTGACTTACGCCAGGGGTCAATTGCGGTCCAGCGACGCGGATGGCCTGTAGCCCCTGCGCCCCAACGCTATTCGTCACTGTGACGTTTTGGCCCACGGCAAAGCGGGGAGGGGACGGGTATTCCCGGGTTTCCGTCGCGGCGAACGTCTATCACCCCGCTACTGGCTTGTCCGCGCCGACGAATAAAAGGCGGCAGGTTCGGCGCGAGTTCAGCGCTACGCCACGTTGACTGGCGGCCGCGCGCAGCAGACCGGGGAAGTCGATCTCTTAAGTGCATTGCGGCGCATGGATATTCGTCACAGTGACGTAATCCACCATGTGCCGGCCGGAAGGCGATTGGGGTAAGTGACCGCTGATCACACGCGGCTCACGGCTCAAGTCGATTCCCACTGTCCCGCGGCCTGGCGGCCACCGTCGTCCGTCAGTGGAGCGATCCTGGACGCCAGCAGGCGAGCCTGCGGGACGCCGCGAAAGGGTGTAAATCATCAGGTCACCACCCGTGGCGGGCTTGAGCTCGGCATCGTCTTTTGCCGATAAGCGACATTATGTCAACTTAGCTACGCCGTAGTCCTCTGATGAACCGCGGAGATGTCAAGCAACCCTGCGGCTCGCCTGCGTAGGTGGATCAAGCTCGGCCGCGTTTAATCTCCGGTCGCTAGCTCATCGTCAAGGCCGTGCCCACGGCGACGCTAATCACCACCATGATGGACACCAAAATCACAGTCATCGACGCGCCCACGATCGCTTCTTCCGTGAGGTGCCAGCGCGGTTTGCCGACAAGAACGTTGCCCCTTAGGGGCGCAAATGCGTTCATTGCTGCGACCGCCAAAAGAAGATCGTCCGCGTCGTCCGCATCCTTCTCGATTGCCTCAAGCGCGGCGATTGCGGTCGTCATATGAACCCCCAGGATTGCGGTCGCCAATAGGCGTTATCTCGTATATCCACGGTAAGGGCGCTAGATCAAGATTGCGGCAACGCTCCTTAACGGTCGCAGCACAACCTCCCCGCTCTAGGAGCAATGGACCATGCGCAGCGCCCGTCCTCGAATCGCGCTCGGCATTGCGCTGGGGCATATCGCTGGGTACCGGTGCAAACCGGTATCAGCCCTTCGCCGAACGGACGCACCTCACGCGCGCCGCGCAGGCTGTCGATGACCTCCTCGCGCACCGCAGCGGCGACGATTGGACGGCTCCCCCTCCAGCGGGGTTGAGCAACTGCGCAAACGCGATCCGGCGCTGCTGGCCTAGCATTCCCACAATGAGCGATGAACAAGATGAGATAGCAGCCGTCCTGCAATATCTGGAAGAAGACGAAAGAACAGCCCTTGAGAATGGACGAAACGATCTGGCGGACCGGATCGCTACCCAACGACGCAGGCTCCTTGAACCACCGCCCACTGATCTGGTTCACCTGTTTAACGACATTGCTGACGAGCTAGAAACGGCCCATCAAGCGGCGGGGATCGATGACATCCTCACCGGCGACACGATCACCTATATCCGCAAAACCGCCAAGGATCTCGACCGCCACGACCGCTGACGCGACTGCCCTCCGGCGCGGGCTGGGTGGTCGGGCGGCAGATGACTCCGACTGCAGTCTCGACGTTTGGCCAGGACCTCTCGAGCGCTGCGCCGTGGTGGGAATGCGCCGGGATCGAGGATGGCGGGTTTACCACTCAGTATTCGTCAATCAGTGGTCCTAGCTTGCTGAAGCGGCGCGTCAAAACCACACTTTGCGGCCGCCGACGGGGCGCCCAACCGCGCCCAAGATCCACAAGATGATGCCGACGACCACCAAGATGCCGCCGATCGTGTACAGGATGCTGAGGCCGGTGAAATAGCCGACAATGAGAAGGATAATGCCGAGGATAATCACGGTCGCTCCGATCTACGGGATGCCGCGGCGTGTGCCGCTCAACTGGGAATACCCGTAGCGCGACTCCTCAATCCTGGGCTCGCCTTCTGAGGCTTTGTCTGTCTCGGCAGCGAATGTCGTCGTAAGAATTACGGATCCGCCGATGCCGGCAACGGGTGAAAGCGTGCGCGATAATCGATGCGCGGCTGGGCGGCAATACTTTGAAGACCAGGCTCGAATTTCGAGGACAGGCCTGATCGCCTCGCGCATCGATTCGGTTGATGAACGTCCGATTGGGCTACAGGCCGGATGGCACGCCCTTGCCGTTTACCGTCACCTCGACCTGCCCGGTCTTCGGGTTGTATTCGATCTTGCCGTGCTCGAAGTTCGACACCAGCAGATCGCCGACGGCGTTCTGGTCGCTGATGGGCAACCCCAGCGGACCGGCCGAACCGTTGGTGCCGGTGACCGCAGGCGCGCCGTCGGGGTCGCGTGGGATATTCCAG
>NZ_LZMB01000458.1 GCF_001673555.1 Mycobacterium sp. 1165178.9
CGGAAGACGGAGTCGTCAACCCCGCGGTCGCCGAGTGGATCAAAGTGGTGTGTTTTCCGGAGCGGTGGCTGGACATGCGGTATGTCGGCCCGGCGAAGGACACCGCTGCGGGCGGCAGCGCCGAGTTGCTGCGCGGCGTCGTCGCGCAGCGCTCGGGTGTGGCCGGCAAGCCGTCGATCACGGTGGTCGCGTTGCGCAGCGCGCAGCTCATCACGTTCACCGTCATGGACATCGACGATCCACGTGCGATGGTCCCGGTGCTCACCGTGGGCCTCGCGCACCGGCCGCCCGCTCGGTTCGACGAGTTCAGCATGCCGACGCGGGTCGGCGCCCGAGCCGACGAACGGCTGCGTTCGGGTGCTTCGCTCCCCGAAGTCCTTGACTACCTAGGTATTTCGCAATCGGCACGGAAGGTGGTGGAATCGGTGTTCAACGGACCGCGTAGTTACGTCGAGATCGTCGCCGGCTGCCACCGCGACGGCCGGCACTCCACCAGCGAGGTGGGGATGAGCATTGTCGACGCACGCGAAGGGCGGATTCTGGTCAGT
>NZ_LZMB01000459.1 GCF_001673555.1 Mycobacterium sp. 1165178.9
GTCTTCCCCGGCCGGCGGACTGGCCTAGTCATCCTCAGTGTGATGCCATCACCTGCCTTCCTTAAATGCTGTGTCGCCTTTTTTCGCAAATGTTGCTCGCGGAGGGCTGCGCTGCACGGCGCGCACATCGGGCGCGGGCGCACTCCAAGCCTGCACGGAGACCGCATAGGACCGACCAGATGCCCGCGGCGCGACCAGGGCGCAACCCGGCAGCAGGGACGATGGGGGCGGACGAAGCAGGGTTGCCGCCGCATCGCACAAGATGGCGTCGACCTCAGCGATCAGCATGGACAACTCCGGGCCCTCGTCTAGCAGGACCGCTGCCTGCGAAACCGAACCGTCGGAGACCGTACCTGGCGCCGCCGCTGCCCCTCTGCCGCACTGCATCATCAGTAACCCGCGTTCTGTCCGCATCGAACCGGCCGATCACGCGCTGATGGCGGCGTACTGCCTGTCTTCGCGCTTGACCGCGATCTTGCGGGGCTTGGCTTTCTCGGCTACCGGAATACGCAACCGGAGGACCCCCGCGTCGTAGCACGCATCGATGTGGTCCGTGTCGAGATTGTCACCGAGCACCAACTGCCGACTGAACACCCCCCGCGCCCGTTCGGTGGCCAGCATTTCTCGGCTTGGATCGATATCGGGGCGTTCCGCGCGCACCGTTACCACATTGCGTTCGATATCGAGTTCCAGCGACTGCTCATCGATTCCCGGCAGGTCGAACTCGACGACGAACTGCTCGCCGTCGCGCCAGGCATCCATCGGCATCACCGCCGGACGCGCCGCGGTACCTGACACCTGCTGAGTGAAGCGATCGAGGTCACGGAACGGATCGCTACGCACCAACATGGTCGTCACCTCCAACACTCCCATCTATCTGTCTGTTCGCAGCGATTATCTATGCCTCACGGCATATATTTTTATATAGCTCAGAGCGCCGGCCTTGGCAAGAGAAAGTTGAAAATCCCTCCGCCGCAGGATCATCAAGAGATTCCCGCGCTCATAGCCGATTACAGCTCCGGCACCGAAGGCACCCGCGCCCTGCGAGAACCTGCATCCCTCCGTTATTGGCGTCGCACGTCAGCGAAGCGCGGCCAGGAGGCGGTCGACGCTTTGAGAATCCCCTCTGACGCTGAGTCGGCGTTCGCGTTGGGCGCGTTGTCGGGGTTCGCCATCGATAATTAGCGCCTTGAAGGTGACGGCATCGGTGTAGAGCACGGCGTCGAATTTCGGGGTTTCTTCCCGCGAGATCGTCAGTCCCCCATCGCCGATGGCGACTGTGAATTGGTCTTCGTCGAGCACGATGCGGATGGTGGCGGCGAGGCCAGGGGCGCTGGTGGCGTCGAAATGGGTCTTGAGGGCAAGCATGAGGGCATCGACGCTTATCCTCGCGTTCTGCGCGTCGATGGGCACGGCTTGACCCCATTCGCCGAGCATCAGCAGCACTCCCTCGAGTTGGCGTCCCCACTCCGTGAGTTCGTAGACCCACACCGATGCCGGGCGACCGAGTCGCCGCCGTCGGATGACTCCGGAGCCTTCGAGTTCGCGCAGCCGCTGCGACAATACGTTCGGTCGCACGGTGCCAAGCCCGGATTGCAAGTCGCCGAAGCGTTTCGGACCGAAGAGCAGTTCACGGACAATCAGCAGAGCCCAGCGTTCCCCGACAACGTCGAGGGCTCGGGCGGTGGCGCAGGCGTCGCCGTAACTGCGCCGATCCGACTTGGTTGTCACACCGCCTCCGCCGGGTTCGCTTGCCATTGCTCCACTTTAGCATGTCAGTTTTTACTTACTATCGGGCACTTGTTTTTATGAAGTTGATGGTTTTATAGTGCAAGTGCACGTTTGCCGAGCGTTTTCACCCAGGAGGAATCATGATTCTTGTTACCGGAGCGGCAGGACTGACCGGCTCGATCGTCATCCGCGAGTTCGCACACCGGGGATTGCCCGTTCGAGCGCTAGTGCGACAGTCCGCCCAGGCGGCGCAGTTCGACGCCCTACCCACCGTCGACGTGGTCACCGGCGACATGCTCGCACCAAAGACCCTCTCGGCGGCCCTCGACGGGGTGGAGCGCGCACTGATGATCTCCACTGCCGGAGTGCAGATGATGGACACTCAATGCACGTTTATAGAGGCAGCGAAGTCGGCTGGCGTGCAACACATCGTCAAGATCGCCGGCATCGATTCCGGCATCGGTTTCGATCCCTATGCTTTCCGTGCGGGCCGCTGGCACGCGCACGTCGAGCGCTACCTCGAAGGATGCGGGATCGCATGGACTCACATTCGACCGGTGCAATTCATGCAGTTCTACCTGCCGAGCACAGTGACGGGCGTCGACCCCATCCGGCGTGAACTCGTAATGCCGATCGGCGAGAGTGAGTTGTCCCCCGTCGACATCGAAGACATCGCGAAAGTGGCTGTCGCGCTTCTGCACTCGCCGGGCCACGAAGGCAAGCGCTACTTCATGACGGGACCCGAGGCGCTCACAATGAACCAGGTCGTCGACCAGATCTCTCAGGCCACCGGCGCCCCCTTCAAGTACCGCGCTGTCTCGTTGGAGGAGAAGCGCCGCCAGCTCGCCGCCGCCGGATTGCCCGATGACGCCCTAGACCTGATCGACGAGCTGTTCAGTGAACGTGCCCGGTGCACGAAGTCCTACGTCGACCTGAGCACCCACGAGACCTTCGGGGTCGAGCCGACCAGCTTCGCGCAATTCGCCCGGCGCCACGCCGCGGAGTTCCTGGCCGCGTAAGGCGGCAACCCATATCCACGATCCGCCGACTCAACGGCCGCAAGGCGTCGCGCGCGCACAATCCCGGACCAGGTCTTCGGCCCCCTAACCTGACCAACGCCGTGATTGCTCACAGTAGGTAATCAGCCAGTCCCTCCACCGCAATGACGAGTAGGCATTCAGGCCCCGTTGACGGCAGGCATCCTTCGAAGCTTAGGGACGGTTTGGTTCGAGCGGGTTTGATCGGCGCATACCTCTGTATTCGTCGTCAAGGCCGCCCAGACAATGCGAATAGGAGCCCTTTACCCGGGTATCCCCGCGCCTGTGGCGGGTGCTGGCACGAAGTGAGGTGAGGCGGCGATGAACTGCGGTGAGTATTCGGATGCGCGGATCTTTGATGTCGCCAAAGGCGTACTGATTGCGATGCAGGGCTGCAGCCTCGACGACGCGTTAACCGAGTTGGTCAGTGTCGCCGAACGTCACCAAGTTGGGGTGCTGGCGCTGGCGCGGGCATTGGTGTGTCTTGCCTCGCCCGCTCTTCAACACGACCGCGATGGTGCTGCGGCTCACGCAGCCATCGCCGAGTTCGGCGAACTGTTTTCGGCCCACCGTCATCACGTTGCCGGAACCTGAAATTTGCGAAGTCGGGTGGCTTCCTTTTCAGGGCACGAAGCCGACCCACTGCGGTAGTCGGGGGGGCCACAGCGACACCGACTGGTCAGAACCAGACTGCGCAGGGGGAGCAGGCGGTCAGCGAGCTCACCCAACATTTACGAATTGCGGCATGCACGCCGTAAAACAGGAATTTACCATCATGGATGACAGCTGATATTTGGACTTCGGACCGCCAATACCCGTGGTGCACAACGTTTTCGCGAACCCATCAACTCGCAACCGCAGGCGACGGGGCGACACCGACGTGAGATCGTAGCCTTGTCGCGCTAGCCGATTCCGACCTTCGCGGCGGATCCGCCATCCTTACGTCACAAAGTCTGGAATTCAGGCGCTCAAATCTGGAACCTACTTGGACCTAGATCACCGCGCCATGTTGGTGAACCGCGACAGGTGCAGCTGGTGCGCGACCGTCACCGTCTTGGTCGGGCCGTTTCGGTGTTTGGCGAGAATGAAGTCCGCCTCTCCCCCGCGTGGATCGTCGCGCTCGAACGCGTCTGGCCGGTTGAGCAGGATGACCATATCCGCATCCTGCTCCAGGGATCCCGATTCGCGAAGGTCCGACAGCATGGGCTTCTTGTCGGTGCGCTGCTCGGGACCGCGGTTCAGCTGGCTGATCGCGACAACGGGCACCTCCAGCTCCTTCGCCAGCAGCTTGAGTTGGCGGGAGAATTCGGACACCTCGAGCTGGCGTGACTCGACCTTCTTTCCCGACGACATCAGCTGCAGATAGTCGACCACGACCAGACGTAGGTCGGATTTCTGGCGTAGCCGGCGGGCCTTGGCTCGGATCTCCATCATCGTCAGGTTCGGCGAGTCGTCGATATACAGCGGCGCTTCGCTGATTTCGCTCATCCGCCGCGCCAGCCGCGTCCAGTCTTCGTCGCTCATGCGACCGGACCGCATGTCTGCGAGTTTGATTTTCGCTTCCGCCGATAACAGCCGCATGACGATCTCGGACTTGCTCATCTCCAGCGAGAAGATGACGCTGGCCATGCGGTGCTTGATCGAGCACGAGCGCAAAAAATCCAGTCCCAGCGTGGATTTCCCGACGCCGGGCCTGGCCGCCACGATGATCATCTGCCCGGCATGCAGACCGTTGGTCACCTCGTCGAGCTCGGTGAAACCGGTTGGGACGCCGCGCGCGACGCCGCCGTTGGAGGCGATGGCGTCGATCTCGTCCATGGTCGGCTGCAGCAGATCCTCGAGCGGAACGAAATCCTCCGACGTCCGACGCTCGGCCACCTCGTAGATCTCGGCCTGCGCGCGGTCGACCACCTCGGCCACGTCGGCGCCCTCGGCGCCCGCGTAGCCGTACTGCACGACCCGGGTGCCGGCCTCCACGAGGCGCCGCAGGAGCGCCTTCTCGGCCACGATGGTCGCGTAGTAGCTCGCGTTGGCCGCGGTCGGCACCGTCGAGATCAGCGTGTGCAGATACGGCGCCCCGCCGATGCGGCGCAGCAGGTTGCGGCGGTCCAGTTCTGCGGCGACCGTCACCGCGTCGGCCGGTTCGCCACGCCCGTAGAGGTCCAGGATCGCGTCGTAGACGTTCTGGTGGGCGGGGCGGTAGAAGTCGCCGGGCCGCAGCCGTTCGAGGACGTCGGCGATGGCGTCCTTGCTGAGCAGCATGCCGCCCAGCACCGCCTGCTCGGCCGCCATGTCCTGCGGTGGCTGACGCCCGAAGTCCTCGCTTGGCGGCGAGGAATCCATGCCCGATGCCAAGTCATCGACGACCGCCACGGATTCCCTCCTCCCCTGGCTCACGCATCCGAACATACATTCGATAGCCGACATCGAGCGTAAGTCAAGATCCTGACAACCTGCGCCGCAGAGCACCCGTACGCCCGGCGCCGGGACGACGTTAAACGTTGCTGGCTAGTAGGCAAAGGGGGTGCTGTTTATGAAGCTGTGCATCGTGTGTGCATATCCGTCGACACCTGTGTTGAGCGGGGTGTGGAGAACCTGTGGATTAATGCAAAGGGCTAGGACATCGCTGCAGATACCGGCCATACAACGCCATGCAATTCGTGTGGACAAGAATCTCTACGGCGTGTCGGGCCAGGTTACTGCGCCGGGCGTGTTGGCTTTACGCCGCGTTTTCCCAGCGTTACGGGCCGGTAAAGCGCCCCCGCGGAATGCACCCCGGAAATTGTTCGCCAGGGAGCACGTCCGCGATCTACACCGGCGGAGTGCGCCCGCGTGCCCGCAGCGCAACGAAGCCCGGCGGCGGCCGATCAAGGCCACCGCCGGGAACGAGCAAATGTCGGGTGCTTAACTCTGCGCGACGACCTCGAGCGGGACCTCGACGTCCACCTCGGGGTGCAGGTGCACCGCCACCGGGTGTGTCCCGACGGCCTTGATGTGCGATTTGGGCAGCCGCACGATCCGCTTGTCCAGGTTGGGGCCGCCGGCCTTCTTGATCGCCGCGACGACATCGCCGGCGGTCACCGAACCGAACAGCTTTCCGGAATCGGCCGCGGTCTTGACCGGCAGCGAGACCGGGCCGAGAGCTTCGATCGCCGTCTTCAGTTCGTTGGCGTGCCCAAGATCGCGCACGGCCTTGGTTTCGCGGGCCCGGCGGATATCGTCCGCCTGCCGCTGCGCGCCGCGGGAGGCCACGATCGCCAGGCCGCGAGGGAGCAGGAAGTTGCGGCCGTAACCGTCCTTGACCTCGACTGTGTCGCCGACGGCACCCAGGTGGTCGACGTCAGCCGTCAGAATCAGCTTCATCGTTTCGTACTTTCGGTAGGCCTGCGGCGACTATCGCGCCGAGGAGGTAAAGGGCAGCAGCGCCACCTCGCGGGCATTCTTCACCGCGATGGCGATGTCACGCTGGTGCTGCACACAATTGCCGGTGACGCGACGCGCACGAATCTTGCCGCGCTCGCTGATGTAGGTACGCAGCAGCGCGGTGTCCTTGTAGTCGATCGCTTGATCCTTTTTGGCGCAGAAGACACATTTGCGTGCCTTGACCGGCTTTTCCGGAGCCGGCCGCCGCTTGTTGGACTTGGCCATGTCTGTCTTTCTATCCGTTCTCTATTACTGAAGTTTTCTTTGATCAGAAGGGCGGTTCGTCGTCCCCGCCGCCGAACGAGCCCGATGCGGGCGCACTGCCCCACGGGTCGTCGGCGGGCGCACTGCTCGCCGGGGCCGGCTGCTGGCGGGATCCGCCGCCGCCGCCACCGCCGAAACCGCCGCCACCACCGCCACCGCCGCTGCGACTGGCCTTGTTGACCTTGGCTGTGGCATACCGCAGCGAGGGACCGATTTCGTCGACCTCGACCTCGACGACGGTGCGCTTCTCACCTTCACGAGTCTCAAAAGAGCGCTGCTTGAGCCGACCCGTGACGATCACCCGGGCACCACGCGTGAGGCTCTCCGCGACGTTCTCGGCAGCTTCGCGCCAGATGTTGCACCGCAGGAACAGCGCCTCGCCGTCTTTCCACTCCCCGCTCTGGCGGTCATAGATTCGCGGTGTCGACGCCACGGTGAAGTTCGCGACGGCGGCACCCGACGGGGTGAACCGCAGTTCGGGGTCGGCGGTCAGGTTTCCGACAACGGTGATAGTGGTGTCACCAGCCACAGTTTCCTCCTCGTTCCGGCCCTGTTCCTCGCCGCTCGGGTGGTGGGTGTCATGAGCGTACTTTCGCTGAGCTCTCCACAGCCTAAGCAGGTGCGCCGACGAGAAGCACGCGACGCAGCCAAGGCTGTTAGTGCTTGTCGGTGCGCATCACCTTGGTGCGCAGTACCGACTCGTTGAGGCTCAGCTGCCGGTCGAGCTCGGATACCGTCGCCGGCTCGGCTTTCAGGTCGACGACGACGTAGATGCCTTCGGCGTGCTTGGCGATCTCGTAAGCCAGACGGCGCCGGCCCCAGATGTCGACCTTGTCGACGGATCCACCATCCTTGCGGACGACGTTGAGGAACGTCTCCAAGGATGGGGCAACGGTGCGCTCGTCGAGCGTGGGGTCAAGAATGACCATGATTTCGTATGGACGCATGGAAACCTCACCACCTCCTCTGGTCTCAAGCGGCCACGGACGTTCCGTGGCAGGAGGGCCGCCTGCGTCGGCAACCGCACCAGGCTACCGGATAGCGAGCTGACCAGAAAAATCCGGCCGATTGGGCAACCCCGCTATTGCCGGGCGGCCAAGTATTCGTGTGCCCTTGCCACGGTCGTGGGATCGGCCTTGGCGAGGGCGCCCGAATCGAAGGGCGGCTGCGGGTCGTATTCGATGAGCAGCTGAGCCGCCTGTGCGGCCTGGCGATCGACGAGCAGTTCCACCAGACGCAGGGCCATGTCGATGCCGCTGGACACCCCGGCGGCGGTGATGATCCGCTGCGGCAGGTGTTCGACGACTCGTTCCGGCACGTAGCGGGCGCCCAGACCATCGAGAAGCTCGGCGGCCCGCCAGTGGGTGGTAGCGGTGAGCCCGTCGAGCAGTCCGGCCGCAGCCAGCAGCAGGGCACCGGTACACACCGAGGTGGTGAACGTGGTCGTGCGGTGCACCGCCTGCAGCCACGCCTTGATGGCCTCGTCGTAAATCAGCTGCCGGGTGCCGATGCCGCCGGGGAACACCACCACATCGGGGGCGTCCACCTCGTCGAAGGTGGCGTCACAGCTGACGCCGAGCATCCCGTTCTCGGTCCGCACCTCGCGGCGCTGGTGCCCGACGAACACGACCTCGATCGACGGAATGCGTTGCAGCACCTCGTAAGGCCCCACGGCGTCGAGCGCGGTGAATCGCGGAAAGATCGGGATGGCGACCCGCGTCATGACCTGGCGCCGCTTACCACTGCGGGTTGCTCGTCGGCGTCGTCGGACGCCGGGACGTTCGAGCGGCGCGACCCGACCGGCCGCAACCAGTCCGGCAACCAGCCGGGTGGCGCGTCGGCCGCGCGGTCGAACGGTCCGCCCGCCGGGTCGTCCACCCGTGCGCCCCATCGCACCAAATCCTCGCCGGGCCGGTATATCTGGCGAATCACTAACGCGCACAACATGATAACCGCGAGATCGCGCAGCAGCACGGTCGTGGTGAAGAACTGTTCGGGCAGCGAGCGGTTGGGGTTGCCATACAGGTAGTACATCCGCGGCACCCACACCAGCGCGTCGACGGTCATCCATGCCAGCAGCAGCCGCCGGTGCGGGAGGGCGAGCACCGCCAGCGGCACCAGCCACAGCGAGAACTGCGGGCTCCACACCTTGTTGGTCAGCAGGAAAGCCGCGATCACCAAGAACACCAGCTGCGTCACTCGCGGGCGTTGCGGCGCGGTCAACGCGATGAATGCGATTGCGGCGCAACACGCCACGAACAGAACCGCGACGACGGTGTTGAGGACCGTCGGCGGCTGCCAGAACCCGAGCTTGGGATCGAATCCCCGCCAACCGGTGAACGACTTGATGACGTTGTACAGCGAGTCCATGTCCTCGGCGCGCCGGGTGTTGAGCCGGAAGAACTCCGACCACCCGCGGGGGAAAAACACCAGCACAGGCAGGTTCACCAACAGCCAGGTCACCCCGGCCGCCACCGCCGTGCGCACCCACGCGCGCAGCTGCCCGGTTCGGACTCCCAGAAGCAGCATCGGACCCAAGAACAGCAACGGATACAGCTTCGCCGCGGCACCCAAGCCGATCAGCACGCCGGCCAGCACCGGTTTCCGTCGCGCCCAGGCCAATAGCCCGGCCATCGCGAAAGCCGTTGCCAGCGCGTCAAAGTTGGTGAATATCTGAAAGATCAATATCGGCGAGCCGGCCACCAGGGCGGCGTCCCAGATCCGCCGCCCGGCCAGGCCCGCGCTCGCCCATACGGTGGCAAGCCAGGCCAGGGCCAGCCCGAATGCCGCGACATCGAAGAACATCACCACCTCGGCGACCACCGGAAGTGGGGCGAGCTTGCTCAGCGCGGTGTAGGTCTTGGCCAAAGCCATCGACACGTACTGGTAGATCCCTGTCAGCACGGGATACTCCATGTAGCGCACCGCGGGCTGACCGTCGTAGCGGATCTGCTGGGCGCCGGTCGAATCGGTCTCGACCCAGCTCGACTTGTAGGGAAATTTGCCTTGGCTCAACAACTCTGCGCCGTAGAGCGGCACGGTGTCGGAGTAGCACAATTCGTAGTAAGCGCGTTGGTTGTCCCAGTTGGCCACCCGTTGATCGCCGGTCCCGGTGCCGGTGCTTTGCAGGCAGGCCGCCTTCGTCGACCAGCCCAGCGCCAGGAAGACCAGCCCGATCAAGAACATCACCCGCAGCGGGGTCATAAGCCGAGAGCGGCCGATCAGCGCGTGCCGGCCCACCGGTCCCCCGATGACGTCGGCGAGCGCGGCGCCCAGAAAGTCGGTGCGGCTCGGGCAATCTCGGTTGTCGGCGCTGCGCAGATCCGCGGCCAGCGACTGCGGTGAAGTGGTCGCGCCGTCCTCCGCGGCTTCGGTCACGGTGGCGGTGGCGGCGCTTGGGGTCCACCCGGCGGGACGCCACCACCGCCCGGGGGACCCCCAAACGGCGGGCCACCGAACGGGCCGCCCGGCTCCGGGCCACCCGGCGGGCCGCCGGGTGCCGGTGGCGCCGCGGTGATCGTCGTGGGCGGACCGACCGGAATAGTGATCCCCGGCGCCACCTCGATGGTGGGCTGAATGACGGTCTCCGACGGCGGCGGTGGTGGCGGCGGCGCAACGGGCACGCCCGCGTAGCCGCCGATCTCCGTCGGCTTGGGGAAGGATTCGTTGGAGGTGCCCTTGAGCGCCCCGTCCATCGTGGACTTCCAGATGTCTGACGGCAGCCCCGAACCGTAAACCGGTCCGCCCGAAGCGGTTACCAGCGGGCTATCTCCTTTGGCCGTGCCCACCCACACCGCCGTGGACAGCGAAGGCGTGTAGCCCACCATCCAGGCGTCCTTGTTGGAGGTGGTGTCCCCGAGCTGGGTGGTGCCGGTCTTGGCCGCCGACGGCCTACCGCCGGCCAGCGCGTGGCCGCGGGAATAGGCGGCGATCGGCACCATGGCCGCGGTGACGTTGTCGGCGACGGCCTTGGGCACGCGCTGCTCGCTCTTGTTTTCGGAGTTGGCGGCGTCGAAAAGGACCTGGCCGTCGGAGTTGACGACCTTCTGCACGAAGTGCGGTTGGTGATAGACGCCGGAGGCCGCCAGCGTGGCGTAGGCGGAGGCCATGTCGAACACCCGGGTTTGATACTGGCCCAGCACGACGCCGTTGTTCGGCGGGCCGCCCTTGCCGTCCTCGGAAAGGGTGTGGTCCACACCGGGGAAGCTGGTGGCGATGCCGGCCTGGTGGGCCGCGTCGGCGACGGCCTGCGGGCCCCCCTTGAGCTTGAGCATCAGCCGGTAGTAGGAGGTGTTGAGCGACATCTTGAGCGCCTGGGCGAGGTTACAGGTCCCGCAGCTCTCGCCCTCGACGTTGGTGATCTTGATGCCGTCGACCGTCAGCGGTGAACTGTCGACCTGATAACCCAGCCCGATGCCCTGTTCCAGGGCGGCCACCAGCGCGAACACCTTGAATGACGACCCGGTCTGCAGTCCGGCCTGAGCGAAGTCGAAACCGTTGGCGTCGGTGCCGCCGAAGTACGCACGGATCGCGCCGTCGTGCGGGTCGACCGAGACCGCCGCCGAGCGCATATCCGGGTCCTGGCCGTCGAGGTACTTCGACACCGCCTTTTCCGCAGCCTGCTGAGCCTTGGGCTCGATGGTGGTGGTGACCTGCAGGCCCTGGGTGTTCAGGGTGCGCTCGTCGATGTTGAACAGCTCCATCAACTCTCTGGTCACCTGACGCTCGATCAGCCCGCTGGGCCCGGTCGTCTGGTTCTGCGCGCGCGCCTGATCCGGCGGCACGGTCGGCGGAAACTGCTGCGCGGAGCGGTCACTCGGAGACAGCGCCTTGGTTTCCACCATGCCGTCGAGCACCCACGCCCAGCGCGCCCTGGCGCCTTGCGGATCGACCGCCGGGTCCAGGGTCGACGGCCGGCGGATGAGCGCCGCCAGCAGTGCGCCTTCGGAGACCGTGAGCTGCTCGACGGGTTTGTTGAAGTAGGCCTTGGCGGCGGCCGAAATCCCATAGGCGCCCCGCCCGAAATAGATGATGTTCAGATAGGCCTGCAGCACATCGTCTTTCGACCACTCCCCCGACATCTTGGTCGCGATCACCAGTTCCTTGGCCTTGCGCATCAAGCCACTGACTCCGTGCTGGGCCGAACCCACCAGCGCGTTCTTCACGTACTGCTGGGTGATCGTCGAACCACCCTGTAGGTCGCCGCTGCCGAAGAGGTTGTTGTTCACCGCACGCACGAAACCGCTGAAATCAAACCCGGGGTTCGAGTAGAAATTGCGGTCTTCGGCGGCGATCACCGCCTGGCGCACGTGGACGGGAACTTGGTTGATGTTGACGTCAACCCGATTGCCTTCCGGCGGGATGATCTTGGCGATCTCCGAGCCGTCGCTGGCCAGGATCGTCGAAACCTGGTTGGTGCGAAGGTCGCCCGGCTTGGGGATGTCGACGATGAAGTACGCCATCGCGAACGTGACGATCGGCAACAGCACCAGCACCGCCGCGCTGATGTAGGCCGCTCGCCGGACCCACAGCCAGTTGATCTGTTCGGTCCAGGCCCAGTCGCGCCACGGTGGGGCGGGCCGGCCGCCGGGATCGCCGGGTCCTCCTGGACGTCCGGGGTGCCGGGGCGGAGGGGGCGGTCCACCGGGCGGACCACCGCCGAGGCTGGCCCTCTGCGGGCGGCCGGATGTCGGTCCCCGGCCGTCCAGTGCCGCCTTGACCTCGTCGAGAGCGTCGCGCCGCAAGGGCGTCGAAGGCGGGCCGGCCAGCGCGGCTTTGACTTCCTCGATGGGATCGGACCGCCGGGGAGCCCGGTCATCCTTGACCGGCGGCAAGATCGTCGTCATCCGGTCATCGGGCGGGGCCTGACGGCGGCGGTTGATCGTCGGCGGCGCTTCCCGACGTTCGGGATCGCGCCTGCCGGCGTCCGGACGCTTGGGTTCCGGACGCTCGTCAGAGTTCTGATTGCCTACACGCTCAGTCGCTGGCCCACGCGGGTCACCGGACGACTGACCGTGGCGTCCTTCGTTATTCAATGGCCGTGCGGGCGTTGTTGCGCGCCGTCCGCGTGCGTCCGGTGCCCCTAGGCGGAGGTGCCGTACGCGCCGCACCGAGCACATAGGACTTGACGAGATGGTTCCAGCTGCAGGTCCGGCAAACCTCCACCACGTGGACCGCGAACTCCTCGAAGCGGGTTGCCAGCATCACCAATTCTTCGGCCGTGCGCGCTGAGCCCGACACCGCACCGAGGTGTTCGCCGAACACCCATGACACCAGCGTCAACTGCTCCTTGCGGCAGATCGGGCACATGACCTGACTCGGTTTGCCGTGAAACTTGGCGGCGCGCAGCAGATACGGGTTCGCGTCACAAACCTCGGACACGCCGGTGCGGCCCGAGTACACCTCGGCCAGCAGTGAGCGCCGCCGGAGCGCGTAGTCCACCACTTGTCGCTGCAATCGCACGCCCACCAGAGTACGTCGCCATCCCGAGCAGGGATACGCAACCGAACCGTGGCCGTCCGTCCGGGGTAATCGACGGTGGTTGCTGGGCCAAACCGGGACCGGACTTCTACGATCATCCCCGTGGCGAAATGGCTCGGGACACCGCTGGCCGGCGGGGCGACAACGACTACCCGCGCCAAGGACACCGATCGCCAAGACACCTGCACGGTCCTCGACGACGCCCTGGCCGACGGCGAGCTCTCCGCCGAAGAACACCGGGAGAGGGTGAGCGCGGCCACCAAGGCGGTAACGCTGGGCGACTTGCAGGCCTTGGTGAGCGATCTGCAGACCAACGCGGGGCGGCCATTGCCGGCCCTCGACTCGCGGCCGAAGGTATCGCGAGTCAGCGGCTGGGGGGTGCTGGCCGCCGCCTTCGTCGTGTCGGTGGTGCTGGGCATGGGCATCGGGTGGGGGCTATACGGGAACACCCGCTCGCCGCTGGACTTCACCACCGACCCGGGAGCCAAGCCGGACGGCGTCACCGCCGTGGTGCTGACGCCGCCCATCCAGCTGCACTCGGTGGGCGGCCTCACCGGGCTGTTCGAGCAGATGCGCAAGCGTATGGGCGACACCACCGGCTACCGGTTGGTGATCTACCCGACATACGCGGTGTTGGACCGCCCGGACCCCTCCGACGACCGCCGGATACTGGCGTATACCTACCGCGGCGGCTGGGGCGATCCGACTAGTTCGGCCAAAAGTTCCACGGACGGTCCCGTCCCCGTCGACCTGAGCAAATTCGACGTGACGAAGACCGTGGGCATCATGCGCGGCGCCCCCGAGACGCTGCACATGAGGCCGTCTGACGTCAAAAGCACGTACCTGATCGTCGAGCCGGCAACCGACCCGACCACGCCGCGCGCGCTTTCGCTGTCGCTGTACGTCTCCAGCGACTACGGAGGGGGTCACGTCACCTTCTCGAGTGACGGCACCGTAAAGCAGACGAGTCTGCCCACGTAGAAGCCCGGTCCCCCGGCGCATTCCGCGCCGAGGCGCTGTGACGAACTCCAAACCAACACTTGGTGGTGTTGTGGCTAATATATCGAGACGATACGATTGCGCGAGGCGTCGAACCGTCGTAACCAGCCACGCAAATCTTGTTTCAGGGAGGTGAGTCGATTGCTGGAGCTTGCCATCCTGGGTCTCCTGATCGAGTCGCCCATGCACGGCTATGAGTTGCGCAAGCGGCTAACCGGTCTACTCGGCGCGTTCCGGGCGTTTTCGTACGGATCGCTCTACCCGGCCCTGCGGCGCATGCAGGGCGAGGGGTTGATTGCCGAGAACGCCGCCCCGGCCGGAACGCCGGTTCGGCGCGCCCGGCGCGTCTACCAGTTGACCGACGAGGGCCGCCGGCGCTTCGGGGAGCTGGTGTCCGACACCGGTCCCCACAACTACACCGACGACGGCTTCGGGGTACACCTGGCTTTCTTCAACCGGACTCCGGCAGAGGCGCGGATGCGCATTCTGGAAGGCCGCCGCCGTCAGGTTGAGGAAAGGCGGGAAGGTCTGCGCGAAGCCGTTGCGCGGGCCAGTAGCTCGTTCGACCGCTACACCCGTCAGCTTCATCAACTGGGGCTCGAGTCAAGTGAGCGCGAAGTCAAGTGGCTCAACGAGCTCATCGCTGCGGAGCGGGCTATGCCAGGTCTCTCCGAGCAAACGTAAACCCCCTGCACGAACCCAGCATCCCAGTCAGTGGTTAGAGGTTAGGAGAACGCCCATATGAGTGAGCAGAACGCGCCGCAGGCGTCGACGGAGGTACGAGTCGCCATTGTCGGCGTCGGTAACTGCGCGTCTTCGCTGGTTCAGGGCGTGCAGTACTACTACGACGCCGACGCGAACAGCACCGTGCCCGGCTTGATGCACGTGAAGTTCGGCCAGTACCACGTCCGCGACGTGAAATTCGTCGCCGCGTTCGACGTGGACGCCAAGAAGGTCGGCTTCGACCTGTCCGAGGCAATCTTCGCGTCGGAGAACAACACCATCAAGATCGCCGACGTCCCGCCCACCAACGTGACGGTGCAGCGCGGCCCGACGCTGGACGGCATCGGTAAGTACTACGCCGACACCATCGAGGTGTCCGACGTCGAGGCCGTCGACGTGGTCCAGGCGCTGCGCGAGGCCAACGTCGACGTGTTGGTGTCGTACCTGCCGGTGGGTTCCGAAGAGGCCGACAAGTTCTACGCCCAGTGCGCAATCGACGCGGGCGTGGCGTTCGTCAACGCGCTGCCGGTGTTCATCGCCTCCGACCCGGTGTGGGCCAAGAAGTTCGCCGACGCCGGCGTGCCGATCGTCGGTGACGACATCAAGAGCCAGGTCGGCGCGACCATCACCCACCGCGTGATGGCCAAGCTGTTCGAAGACCGCGGCGTGCAGCTGGACCGCACCATGCAGCTCAACGTCGGCGGCAACATGGACTTCCTCAACATGCTCGAGCGCGAGCGCCTCGAGTCCAAGAAGATCTCCAAGACGCAGGCCGTTACCTCCAACCTGCAGCGCGAGTTCAAGACCAAGGACGTGCACATCGGCCCGTCCGATCACGTCGGCTGGCTCGACGACCGCAAGTGGGCCTATGTGCGACTCGAGGGCCGCGCCTTCGGTGACGTGCCGCTGAACCTAGAGTACAAGCTCGAGGTCTGGGACTCGCCGAACTCCGCGGGCGTCATCATCGACGCGGTGCGCGCCGCCAAGATCGCCAAGGACCGCGGCATCGGCGGCCCGGTGATCCCCGCGTCGGCCTACCTGATGAAGAGCCCGCCGCAGCAGCTGCCGGACGACATCGCCCGCGCCCAGCTCGAAGAGTTCATCATCTCGGGCTAGACACCCTTCGGCCCGCGAACGTCGAGTTGTTGCGGCGACAAGCCGGAGGGCAGCCCCACAACTCGACGTTCGGCCGGCGGACGGTGCGGCGCAATCGCCAAACCATCGACACAATGCTGTGCAGCTGCTTAGCATCATGTCTCGATGACCGTTCAGCCCGCAGCGTTTCTGCGCACCACGCTCCCCCTCGACCTCTCCGGGCTCGCGGAACTCGACAGCGGTCGCTATCACTCCATCTGGCTGCCCGATCACATGGTCAGCTTCTGGCCGGACTCGATCTGGACACCCGAATTCACCGACCTGGCCACCGCTTCGGCCTCGCCACACCGCCACCTGGACGGGCTTGCGGTAGCGGCCGCGGCGGCCGTGCGCACCGAGCGGGTTCCGCTGGTCAGCGCCGTCGTCGATACCGTGCGCCGCCACCCCGCCATGCTCGCGCAGACGGCGTTGACCATCGATCACCTCGCCAAGGGGCGTTTCATCCTCGGACTGGGCAGCGGCGAGAGCGAAAACACGGTGCCCTACGGCTTCGACTTCTCGCGGTCGGTCAGCCGCTTCGAGGAAGCGCTCGCGGTGATCCAGTTGCTGTGGCGCAGCGACGGCCCGCTCGACTTCGACGGCCAGTTCTATTCGCTGCACCATGCCCGATTGGACACCGAACCCTACGAGGGCCGGCCGCCGCCGATTTGGATCGGCGCCAGCGGCCCGCGGATGCTCGACATCGCGGGCCGCTACGCCGACGGGTGGTGGCCGGCGGGCGCCTGGACTCCGGAGCACTACGCCCAGATGCTCGCCGCGGTGCGGTCGTCGGCCGAATCCGCCGGCCGCGATCCGATGGCGATCACCCCCTGTTTCATCCAGGTGTGCCTGATCGGTGCCGACGACGCCGCCCTCGCCGAGATCCTGCAGGCGCCCCTGGTCAAGGCCTTTGTTCTGCAGGTTTCCGCGAAGACTCTGCGCGGCTTTGGATTCGAACATCCGATGGGTGAGAACTGGCGTGGATTCCAGGACATCGACCCGGCCGTATTGACCCGGGAGCGGATCGTGGAGTTCCTCGGCAACGTGCGCCCCGAGATGGTTCTGGCCGTCGTGCCCCACGGCACACCGAGAGAGGTCGCCAAGATCGTCAAGACGTACGTCGACGCGGGGCTGCGCGTGCCCAAGATCCTTGACTACGGCGCCATGGCCGGCTTGCAATACGCACAGGCCTCAGCAGCGAACGTCCGCGCCGCCGAGGACGAACTGATGCGACTCTGCGGAGACCTGCCGTGACAACACGTTTGGACGCCGCGGAGATACTCGCCGCCGCCGAGGCGGAAACCGGGCTGCACGATTACGGCGATCCCACTCTGCCCGAACGCTTCGCCGTCGCCGTCGACCACCTGAACGGTCTGGGCATGGATGCCGACGGCCGCTTCGAAGCCGCGCAGGTGTGCCGTTGGCTGCTGACGTCGCGCCTCGAACTCATCGAAGACCGCAACCGCTATCCGATCGGCGCCGAAGTGATCGCGTCGCCGATGTTCGTCACGGGCGAGCCCCGTTCGGGGACAACGCTTATGCACGCCCTGATGTCGGTCGATCCGCACGCCCGGGCGCTGCGGTTCTGGGAGGTGATGTATCCCTCCCCACCGCCGGGGCTGGCCGCACCCGACGACGACCGGCGGGCGCGCGCCGACGCCGACTGGCTTGAGATCAACGCCAAGATGCCGAAGTGGCTGCACAGCCACCCCTACAACGACATGCTCGGCGACGGCCTTCCCGAAGACGAGCGCACCTGGGCGTTCGACTTCCGGGTGATGACCCCTACGGCCTGGTGGCGGGTGCCGATGCAGTCACTGGTCGGCGGCCTGGCAACCGACCCGGCCGCGCAATATCGGCTGCACAAGGCCATGCTTCAGCAATTGCAATACCGGCGACCGCGAAAATACTGGGTGCTGAAGGGTTTTCACGGGTTCCGGCTCAAGGAGATGTTCGACGCCTACCCCGACGCCACGCTGGTGTGGCTGCACCGCGATCCGGTTCAGGTCGCCGCCTCACGCACGATGATGATGGCCGACATCGCCGACGGTATGGTCGGTTCCGTCGACCTGCACGCCCTGGCGAAGATGCATCTGGAGTTGACGCGGGAGGGCGTCGCCAACACCATGAGCAATCCCATGGTGGACGATCCGCGCATCCTGCACATCCGCTACACGGATTTCGTCGCCGATCAGGTGGGCACGGTGCAGCGCTACTATGCGTTCGCCGGCCGCGATGTCACGCCGGAGGCCGAATCCGCCATGCGCGACTACCTGGCGAACAACCGCGGCGACCGGTACGGCAAGTTCCGCTACTCCACCCAGCTGCTGGTCGATATCGGCGAAGACCTCAATGCGCTGAACGCCGAATTCCAGCCGTTTCGTGCACGATTCGGCGTCGAAATCGAAACCCGTGACTGACGTGGCGACACCCCACAAACGTCTGTCGGTCCACGACGTCACCTTCTTCGGCGCTTCGTTGGCGGAGCTGGAAAAGCATTGGGCCGCCCTCGGTGTGTCGCGATTGAGCGTCTTGGACAGTGAGCTGCTCGACCCCCAATTCCCAAAGCTATTGCAGCGCAACACCTACACCGTCGAGGCGGTGTGCCACATCTTTGGCGGTGGCCGGCTGGACACCGGCGCTCGCACGGCACGGGACGCACTGCTGCCGGTGATCGACGCCGCGGCCGCGGTGGGTGCGCGCGTGGTCTATATGCTGACGGGCGGTCGGGGCGCGCTGGCCTGGCCGCAGGCCGCCGACCGCTTCAGCGCCATCATCGCTCCTTGTGTCGAGCACGCGAAGCAGGCGGGCGTGGCGCTGGCGATCGAGAACGCCTCGAGCCTCTACGCCGACATCCATCTCGCCCACACCCTGCGCGATACCGTCACGCTGGCCGAGATGAGCGGGCTCGGCATCTGCATCGAGCTGTTCCACTGCTGGGCGGAGGGCGATTTCGAAACGATGGTGCAGCGGGCATTGCCGCGCACCGAGCTCATCCAGCTCAGCGACTACGTGCTGGGTGACCGGGCGCTCCCGGCTCGCGCGGTGCCCGGCGACGGTGTGATTCCGCTCGAAACGTTCCTCGCCCAAACTCTTGCCGGCGGTTACCCGCACGGATTCGACCTGGAACTGATCGGGCCACGCATCGACGCGGAGGGCCACTTGAAGGCCGCGCGGCGCGCCTGCAACGTCGTCGGCGCGATGCTGAACAGATTGGGTGCCTGACAATGGGTTTCGGTGATGGTCCCGACGACGCGGCGCTGCGATCGGCATGGACCGAATTCTGCGCCCGGCTACAGCGCGCGGGCGAACGAGTCTTCAAGGACGCCAACCCGCCCGCCGGAGCGCAGCGCGTTGACGCGTACCGGTTTCTCACCCAGAACCTCGGGCAAGCCTTCGATTTGGCGCTCGAGACCCGCGACACCGGCTACCCGGCGCTGCACACCTTCTGCGGGCCGACGCGCAAGCTCGGCGGGGACTGCGCCGACTTCACCTATCAGCAAGCATGGATCGACGGACACTCGGCCTATCGGCTCGTCGGCACCCGCGGCACCGCGCGCTTCTTCAACGTCACCGTGCAGGGACGACGCGTCCCGGGACCGGGCGTCCTGCACGAACCTTTCGGTGACACACCGCAGGCCAACCTGCTGGGCCACCAGCTCGATCTCGATGCCGATGGACAATTCGAGCTCTACATCGGTGGGCCCGAGCGGCGGTCGAACTGGCTGCCGACCACGCCGGAGTCGCGAAAGCTGTTCATCCGTCAGGGATTTGACCGCTGGGACGAATCGCCGGCGCAGATGCGGATCGAACGCATCGACATGGCCTCCCCCAAGCCGTTACCCACCCCCGGCGACATGGTCGACGCGATGAGCTGGGCCGGTGATTTCGTCACCGGGCTGATGTCCGATTGGCCCGAATACCCCTTCCACTACGGCGGCGTGGACGCCGAGCATCCGAACGCATTTCCGCGCGTCGGCGCCACCGACGCCGACAACAAGCGCGGCCGGGCCGCCGCCAACATGTATTGGGAGCTGGCCGCCGACGAGGCACTGATCGTCGAGTTCGACGCCCATGACGGGCTGTGGATGTTCACCAACATGGGTGTCTTCTTCAACAGCATGGACTACCTGTACCGTCCAGTGAGCTACACACCGAGCCGCACCCGAATCGACCACGACGGCCGCATCCGACTCGTTATGGCTCACCGTGATCCCGGGGTGCACAACTGGCTGGACACCCAGGGCTTCGAACGCGGCAATCTGACCTACCGGCACATGCTCGAGGGTGAACCCGCGGTGCTGGACACTCGGGTGGTCAATCACGACGAATTGCTCGGCACTCTGCCCGAAGAAACAGCCATGGTCAGTGAATCCCAGCGCGCCACCGCGATGTGGGAACGCTTCCACGGCATTCGCCGCCGCTATGTCCTCTAGCCCGACGGTGGCGACCCGCCCTAGACGCCGGCGCTAGTGTCAAAGATCGTGACCGAGATCTCCGAAGACGAACTGGCCGGGCTGTCCGAATTCTCGCTGCTGTCCGAAAACGCCGAGCAGGCCGGAGTCTCCGGTCCCCTGCCCGAAGCGGAGCGCGTCGAGTCCGGCACGGGCGAAAGCAAAATCAGCGCCTTGCGCTGGGGCAGCGCACCCCCGCGGATCGTATTCATGCATGGCGGCGGCCAGAATGCGCACACCTGGGACACCATCATCGTCGGCATCGGTGAACCCGCGCTGGCGGTCGACCTGCCCGGCCACGGTCACTCCGCCTGGCGCGAGGACGGCGACTACTCGCCGCAGCGCAACGCCGACACCTTGCTGCCGATCCTGCGCGAACACGCCGCGTCGGCCGACCTCGTCGTTGGCATGTCGCTGGGCGGATTGACCGCGATCAGGCTGGGGGCGGTGGCACCCGAACTGGTCAACGAGCTGGTGCTGATCGACGTCACCCCGTCGGCGCTGCAACGCCATTCGGAGATGACCAAGGAGCAGCAGGGCACCGTGGCGCTGATGCACGGGGAGCGCGAGTTCCCCAATTTTCAGGCGATGCTCGACTTGACGGTCGCGGCTGCGCCGCATCGCGAGGTGAAGGCACTGCGCCGCGGGGTGTTCCACAACTCGCGCAAGTTGGAAAACGGCAACTGGACGTGGCGCTACGACGCCATCCGCACGTTCCCCGACTTCGCCGGTCTGTGGGACGACGTCGACGCTTTGTCCGCACCTGTGACCCTGGTGCGCGGCGGCTCATCTGGTTTCGTCAGCGACGAGGACGCGGCCGAGCTCAGCCGCCGCGCAAAGCATTTCCGCTCCGCGCACGTCGTCGACAATTCGGGCCATTCGGTCCAAAGCGACCAGCCCCGCGCGTTGATCGACATTCTGCGTGGGGTGCTCGAGGCACGCTGAACCTACGGTAAGGGGATGACGTCTCGGTTTCCCATCCGCATCGGTGTCCAGCTGCAGCCGCAACACGCACCGCAGTACAGCCAGATCCGCGACGCCGTGCGCCGCTGCGAGGACATCGGCGTAGACATCGCCTTCAACTGGGATCACTTCTTCCCGCTGTACGGCGATCCCGACGGCGCGCATTTCGAATGCTGGACGATGCTCGGGGCGTGGGCCGAGCAGACATCGCGCATCCAGATCGGCGCGCTGGTGACGTGCAACTCCTACCGCAATCCGGAGCTGCTGGCCGATATGGCCCGCACCGTCGACCACATTTCCGACGGCCGGCTCATCCTGGGCATCGGTTCGGGTTGGAAACAAAAGGACTACGACGAGTACGGCTATGAATTCGGTACCGTCGGCAGCCGCCTGCACGACCTGGCGTCCGCACTGCCTCGAATTGAGGCTCGACTGGCCAAACTGAACCCGGCTCCCACCCGCGACCTCCCGATCCTGATCGGCGGCAAGGGGCCACGAAAGACGCTGCGGATGGTCGCCGAACACGGTGACATCTGGCACGGCTTCACCACGATTGAAACCTATCCGGCCGCGGCGGCCGTGCTGGAAGAACATTGCGCCGCCGTAGGGCGCGACCCGTCCACCATCGAGAGGTCGGCCGGCGTCGAGAACAACAGCGGCGTTCGCCGAGGCGAGGGCATCGGCGGGTTGATCAGCAGTGCCGAAGGCCTCACCGCGCTGGGCGTGACGCTGCTGACCGTCGGCGTGAATGGTCCGGATTACGACCTGACCGCCGCCGAAGCGCTATGCAGATGGCGCGATGGCCGTTAAACCATCGGCCCGGCATTGAGTTGATCGGCCAAAGACCTAAACGCACGCGCCAATTCGTGAGAAACTCTCACCGCTAGATGGCCGAACCCGGTGGGAAAGAGGCTCAACAAAAAGATGCCGAAGAAATACGGGGTTAAAGAAAAGGACCTGGTTGTTTCGCACATCCTCCACCTTTTGTTGACCGGGAAGCTGCGCACTGGCGACCGCGTTGATCGCAATGAAATTGCGCTGGGCTTGGGGGTGAGCCGAGTCCCCATTCAAGAGGCGCTGGTCCAACTCGAACACGACGGCATCGTGTCCACGCGCTATCACCGCGGCGCGTTCGTCGAGCGGTTCGATGAAGCAACCGTCCTCGAGCACCACGAGCTGGACGGCCTGCTCAATGGGATTGCGTCCGCCCGCGCGGCGACCAGTCCAACGCCGCGGATTCTGGGACAGCTCGATAGGCTCATGCGCTCGCTGCGCAGCGCGAAGGATTCGCGCGCCTTCATCGACACCGCCGCCGAATACCGGCGCACGGTCAACGACGAGTACGCCGGTCCGCGGCTGCATGCCACGATCCGCGCCTCGCAAAACCTCATCCCCCGCATGTTCTGGACGACGTTTCAGAGCGGGCGCGACGAGATGCTGCCGTCCTACGAAGACGAGACGGCGGCGATACAGCGGCGCGACCCCGAAGCCGCGCGAGCGGCGTGCGTCGACCGCTCGTGTCTGATGGCCCAAACCATGCTGGCCGAACTGTTCCGGCGGCGGGTATTCACCCCGACCGACGAGTTCAGTCGGGTCGTTGCGGGCCCGCTGGAGGTCGTCTCCGATGCGGACAGCATCCACGGCGGAGCACCGCTGTCACTTTGACCGACTCTGGGCGGACCGCGTCGCCGATCAGTCGTTACGGTGACACTGATGAGTTCGCGTGTGGGCCGGCACACCAAGCGCCGCGGAAGGGCATTCGGCCTTGCCGCGACAGTCCTTATCGGGTGCGGCGTCGCGCTGGCCGGACCGGTTGCGCCGGCGGCCGCCGACTGGAATCAATGCGCGCCGGCCGGCGTGGACAGCGCCCGGACCCTGCCTAAGGACCTGACCGAGAACCCGACCACCCGCGAGGACGACCGCGACACAACCGCATCGGTCGAGCCGATCGGCGCGGTCGACGTCGGCGCCTTGGGCCTCGGCACGCCGGGCGTCCTGACGGTCGGCACGCTGTCGGACGCCCCGCCCAACATCTGCATCAATGCCACCGGCGAATTCAGCGGCTTCGACAACCAATTGCTGCGCGCCATCGCCGACAAGCTGGGTCTGCAGGTCCGCTTCGTCAGCACCGACTTTTCCGCGCTGCTCGCCCAGGTGGCGTCCCGGCGCTTCGACGTCGGCTCGGCGGCGGTCAAGGCCACCGATGCCCGTCGGCGCACCGTTTCCTTCACCAACGGCTACGACTTCGGGTTCTATTCGCTGGTGGTTCCGCCCGGTTCGGCCATCCACAAGTTCAGCGACCTCGCACCGGGCCGGCGCATCGGCGTCGTGCAGGGCACCGTCGAGGAGTCGTACGTCGTCGACGTACTGCATATGCAACCCGTGAAGTATCCGGGCTTCGCCACCTTGTACGCCAGCCTCAAATCACGCCAGATCGATGCGTGGGTGGCACCGGGAACCCTCGCGGCGACCGTCATCCGCCCCGGTGATCCGGCGGTGGTCGCCGCGAATACCTACAGCCCAGGCAATTTCGTGGCTTACGCGGTCGCCCACGGCAACAAGAATCTGATCGACGCGCTCAATTCCGGGCTGGACGCCGTCATCGCCGACGGCACCTGGGCTCACCTTTACACCCAATGGGTGCCACGGACGATGCCGCCCGGCTGGAGACCCGGATCCAAAGCCGCGCCCGTCCCCCAACTGCCGGACTTCACCGCGATCGCGAAACAACACCGCTCGGCCGCGGGGCCACCCGCCCCGAAATCACCACTGGCCCAGGTGGGTGAGTCGTTCTTCGACTGGGATATGTACCGGCAGGCCATTCCCATCCTGTTCACCACCGGATTGCCAAATACCTTGATATTGACCGGCAGCGCCCTGGCGATCGGCCTGGCGTTGGGGATGGTGTTGGCGACGGCGGGGATCTCACACCGACGCTGGCTGCGCTGGCCGGCGCGCGTGTACACCGACGTCTTCCGCGGCCTGCCGGAAGTGGTGATCATCTTGCTGATCGGGATGGGCATCGGCCCATTGGTCGGCGGCCTGACCAATAAGAATCCCTATCCGCTCGGCATCGCCGCGCTGGGATTGATGGCCGCCGCGTACATCGGTGAGATTTTGCGCTCCGGAATCCAAAGCGTCGATGCGGGGCAACTCGAAGCGTCCCGGGCGCTGGGGTTCGGCTATGTCACCGCGATGCGGCTGGTGGTGGTACCGCAGGGAATCCGCCGCGTGCTGCCCGCCCTGGTCAATCAGGCCATCGGACTGCTGAAGGCCTCCGCGCTGGTGTACTTCCTCGGCCTGATCGCCGATCAGCGCGAGCTGTTCCAGGTCGGACGGGACCTCAACGCGCAGACCGGGAGCCTTTCGCCGTTGGTGGCCGCCGGTCTCTTCTACCTGCTATTGACCATCCCGCTAACACATTTGGTGAACTACATCGACACCCGCCTTCGCCGCGGCCGCCGCGCCGCCACGCCAGAGGACGACGCCGACATGCTGGCAACGACTTTCGGCCAGGAAATCACGTGACCTCTGCTATTCACGCGCGTGCCTCAGTCTCGCTGGCGGCCAAGGACGTTCACCAAACTCTGGGCTCGAGCAAGGTGCTGCGAGGGGTCGATCTCCAGGCACCCGCGGGCAGCACCGTGGCGATCATCGGTCCGTCCGGCTCGGGCAAGTCGACACTTCTGCGCACCTTGAACCGCTTGTATGAGCCTGACAGCGGGGACATCCTGCTGGATGGCAGATCGGTGCTGCGCGACGACCCCGACGAGCTGCGCCAGCGCATCGGCATGGTGTTCCAGCATTTCAATCTCTTCCCGCACCTCAGCGTTTTGGCCAACGTTGCGATCGCTCCACGAAAGTTGCGCCGGCTGCCGGCCGACGAGGCCCGCGACTTGGCGCTGATGCAACTGGACCGAGTTGGCCTGAAGCACAAGGCCGGTGCCCGACCCAGCATGCTGTCCGGCGGCCAACAACAGCGGGTAGCGATCGCCCGTGCACTGGCAATGGCGCCGCAGGTGATGTTTTTCGATGAGGCGACCTCCGCATTGGATCCCGAAATGGTCAAGGGAATACTGCAACTCATTGCCGACCTTGGCGCCGACGGCATGACAATGGTTGTGGTAACCCACGAAATGGGTTTCGCGCGGTCGGCATCCGATGCCGTCGTGTTTATGGATCACGGCAAAGTCGTGGAATCGGGCCCACCCGAGCAAATATTCGACGCCGCAGAGACCGAACGGCTGCAGCGCTTTTTGTCCCAAGTGCTTTGATCTCAACTATCTCGTCGGCGATAGCTCCCTTGTAAGCACCTGATATCGGGATAGACTCCCGATTTATGGCAGACAGCGAATCGACCCCGGCCGAGGTAGCCGAACTCGCCGAAGGGTTGCACCGCGCGTTGTCCAAATTGTTTGCCATTCTCCGTCGTGGAGACCCCAGCGGCGCGGCGGCCGGAGAGTTGACCCTCGCGCAGTTGTCGATCTTGGTCACACTGCTCGACCAGGGCCCGATCCGGATGACCGATCTCGCCGCACATGAACGGGTGCGGACTCCCACCACGACCGTGGCGATCCGCCGGCTGGAGAAGGTGGGATTGGTCAAGCGTTCCCGCGACCCGTCCGACCTGCGTGCGGTGCTCGTAGACATCACCCCGAGGGGGCGGGCGGTCCACGGTGAATCGCTGGCCAATCGGCGCGCTTCGCTGGCCGCGATGCTGAGCCAGCTTCCGGCGTCGGACCTCAACACCTTGATGCAGGCGCTGGCGCCACTGGAGCGGCTGGCCTCCGGTGACCCGACGTCCGGACCCGCCGGCGTGCCGCCCGAACGCAAGGAAGCCTGAAAAGCTCTCCACATCAACGCTTTTCGGTTGCTCCTGGGGGATCGGTAGACTCCAGGGCATGCCCAATGCACTCATCACCGGCGCCGGCGGCGGTATCGGATCGGCCATCGCCACGGCGCTGGCGCCCACGCATACCCTGCTGCTGGCGGGCCGGCCGTCCGATCGGCTCGACGCGGTCGCGCAGCGACTCGGGGCCACCACGTTTCCGCTGGATCTCACCGACTCCGGCGATATCGAGGCCGCCTGCGAGATTGTGGACGAACTCGACGTGCTGGTGCACAACGCGGGGGTGTCCATACCCGGCAGTGTCGCCGACTCGAACGTCGACGAATGGCGTGCCACGTTCGCCGTGAACGTCTTTGGACCGGTGGAACTTACGCTGGCACTGCTGCCCGCGCTGCGGCGGGCCCGCGGGCAGGTGGTGTTCATCAATTCCGGCTCCGGCCGCACCGCTTCGAAAAGCATGGCCGCCTATTCGTCCAGTAAGTTCGCGCTGCGCGCCTTCGCGGATTCGTTGCGCAGCGGCGAACCGGAGTTGAGAGTGACGACGGTTTATCCGGGGCGAACCGCTAGCGACATGCAGCGAGAACTCGTCGAGTTCGAGGGCGGCACCTATGACCCCGCCGACTTTTTGAAGCCCGAAACGGTCGCGGCCTCGGTCGTGAATGCGGTGGCCACCCCGCGCGACGGCCACCTGCACGAGGTCGTGCTGCGTCCAGCCGGGCGCTAGGCGGCGCTAGACGACCAGGTTGACCAGCCGGCCCGGCACCACGATCACCTTGCGCGGGTCCGCGCCCGCCAAGAAAGCCTGGACCTTCTCGTCGGCGAGCGCGGCGGCCTTCAGCGTGTCCTGATCGGCGTCGGCGGCCACCGACACTCGTCCGCGCACCTTGCCGTTCACCTGCACCGGGTACTCGACCGTGTCGTCGACCAGATAGGCGGGGTCGGCGACCGGGAAGGGGCCGTGCGCCAGCGACGTCTGGTGGCCCAGTCGCAGCCACAACTCCTCGGCCATATGCGGGGCCAGGGGCGCCAACATCAGCACCAGCGGCTCGACGGCCGCTCGGGGCACCGCGTCGCGGTGTTCCTTGGTGAGATGGTTGGTGTATTCGATCAACTTGGCCGCGGCGGTGTTATTGCGCAGTGCGGCATAGTCTTCCGCGACGCCGGCAATCGTCCGATTCAGCGCTCGCAGCGTGTCGGTCGCCAAGTCTTGCGCCTGCCCGTCGACCACGCGGGTGTCACCGGTCTGCTCGTCGATCACCAAACGCCACACCCGCTGCAGGAAGCGGTGGGCTCCTACGACGTCCTTGGTCGCCCAGGGCCGCGAGGCCTCCAGCGGGCCCATCGACATCTCGTAGACCCGCAGCGTGTCGGCGCCGTAGTCGTCGCAGATCTCGTCGGGCGAGATCGAATTCTTCAGGCTCTTACCGATTTTCCCGAACTCCTGGAAGACTTCGACCTCTCCCCCGGGCCCCGGGTAGAAGAAACGGCCGTCCCGTTCGACCACCTCTTCCGCCGGAACGTACGATCCGCGCGCGTCGGTGTAAGCGAAGGCCTGGATATAGCCCTGGTTGACCAGCCGGCGGAACGGCTCGCGCGAGGTCACATGGCCCAGGTCGTAGAGGACCTTGTGCCAGAACCGCACGTACAGCAGATGCAGCACCGCGTGTTCGGCGCCGCCGACATACAAGTCGACACCACCGGGATCCTGCGGGCCATGCTCAGCCGGCCGCGGACCCATCCAGTACGCCTCATTCTCCAAGGCGGCGAACCTTTCCGAGTTATGCGGATCGGTGTAGCGCAGTTCATACCAGCAGCTGCCGGCCCATTGCGGCATCACGTTGGTGTCGCGGCTGTAGGACTTGAGGCCGTCGCCCAGGTCCAGCTCGACGTGCACCCACTCCGTCGCCTTGGCCAGCGGTGGCGAGGGCTCGCTGTCGGCGTCGTCGGGGTCGAACAGCACGGGCGAGTAATCCGGCACGTCGGGCAGCTCGACCGGCAGTGCCGCTTCGCTCAGCGCATGGGCGCGCCCGTCCGCGTCGTAAACGATGGGAAACGGTTCGCCCCAGTAGCGCTGACGGGCGAAAAGCCAGTCGCGCAGCTTGAATTCGATGCGCGCCCAGCCGCGACCGTCGGCCTCCAGGCGCGCGGTGATCTTTTCCTTGGCCGCGGCCACATCCAATCCGTCGAGGTACCCGGAGTTGACCAGCACCCCGTCGCCGGCGTAGGCGGACTCCGAAATGTCACCGCCGGCAATGACTTCCACGATCGGAAGCCCGAACTCGTGGGCGAAGTCCCAGTCGCGCTGATCGTGGCCGGGGACCGCCATGATCGCCCCCGTGCCGTATCCGGCCAGCACGTAATCGGCGATGAAGATCGGCACCGGTTTCCCGTTGGTGGGGTTGGTGGCGTAACTGCCCAAGAAGACGCCGGTCTTCGCCTTACTCTCCTGGCGTTCGAGGTCCGACTTCGATCCGATCGCCTGCCGGTAGGCGGCGACGGCCTCACGCGGTGTGGCGGCGCCGTATTTCCAACGTGCGTCGGTGCCGTCCGGCCAGGCGGCCGTCGCCAACCCGTCGACCAGGTCGTGCTCGGGCGCCAGCACCAGGTAGGTGGCGCCGAATAGCGTGTCGGGCCGGGTGGTGAACACCTCGATATCGACCGTCTCGCCGTCGGCGCGGGTCGCCGCGAACAGCGCTATGGCGCCGGTGGACCGGCCGATCCAGTTGCGCTGCATCGTTTTGACCGGTTCCGGCCAGTCCAACAGTTCGAGATCGTCGAGCAGCCGATCGGAGTACGCGGTGATTCGCATCATCCACTGCCGCAATCGTTTCCGGAACACCGGGAAGTTGCCGCGATCGCTGCGGCCGTCGGCGGTCACCTCCTCGTTGGCCAGCACGGTGCCCAGACCTGGACACCAGTTCACCATCGAGTCGGCCCGGTAGACCAGTCGGTGCTCGTCGATCACGTCGGCGCGCTCCCCCGCCGACAGCCCGGCCCAGTCCCGCCCGTCCTCGAGGCCGCGAGCACCGGAATCGAATTCGGCGATCAATTCGGCGATGGGACGGGCCTTGTTTGCGGCGGTGTCGAACCACGCGTTGTAGATCTGAAGGAAGATCCACTGGGTCCACTTGTAGAACTCGACATCGGTGGTGGAGAAGCTTCTTCGGCTGTCGTGGCCGAGGCCCAGGCGCCCCAACTGGCGCCGGAAATTGACCACGTTGGCCTCGGTGCGGATGCGCGGATGGGTTCCGGTCTGCACCGCGTACTGCTCAGCGGGCAGCCCGAAGGCGTCAAAACCCAACGCATGCAACACGTTACGGCCGGTCATGCGGAAGTAGCGGGCGTAGACGTCCGTCGCGATGTAGCCGAGCGGGTGGCCGACGTGCAGCCCCTCCCCCGACGGGTAGGGAAACATGTCCTGCACGAACAGCTTGTCGTCGGGGACCGGGGCGCCGTCTGCCGGAGCCAGGGAACCGACCGGGTTGGGCACGTTGAACGTTCCGAGCTTCGCCCAGTTCTCCTGCCACTCGCCCTCGATACGGCCTGCCAGCGCCGCGGTGTAGCGATGCGGCGGCGCGTCAGAGTCGGGCGCGGCGGCGCCAGAGCTGCTCGCCGGCAAAGCGGTCGGGGAATCGGTCACCTGAACAGGGTATAAGGGCCGACGCGGCGACTTTGCCGGCCACAGGTTGGTCTCGGTTCCGTTGCGCGTCGATCAGAGGTTCATCCCAGGTGTGTTTCGAGCCTGTTCACCCCTTTGACCTCTAGTTACAGTCAGCCACTATCGACGGCTTCTGGTAGACGAGCCATTGGAAGGACCGACGCAGATGATTGAGATCGTCCCTGTCCACCGGGCACTCCTCGGCGGTGTGGTCGCTGGCCTGATCGGCCTGGCGGTTGTTGCGGGCGGCACGGCATCGGCAGACCCGTTGCCTCCGGCGCCGGCACCCGTCCCCACGGTCCCAGCGCCGGCACCACAGAACCTCGGGCCCGAGCTGGTGCCGCCGAGCAGATACCTCGCGGCCCCGCCGGCCGGCAACCAGATCGCCCCGCGGCCTACCGCCACGGCACCGGGTATCACGGCACCGGCCGCGGTCCCCCCCGCGGCCCCGATTCCGGCGACGTCGGGAACGATCCACGAATTCCTGCAGTCGAAGGGCGTGAAGCTGGAGGCGCAAAAGCCCCAGGGCTTCGATGCACTCGACATCACCTTGCCGGTGCCCGCGCGCTGGACCCAGGTGCCTGATCCCAACGTGCCCGACGCGTTCGCGGTCATCGCCGACCGGCACGGCAGCAGCATTTATTCATCGAATGCGCAGGTAGTGGTGTACAAACTGGTCGGCGCGTTCGATCCGAAAGAGGCCATCACCCACGGCTATGTCGACAGCCAGAAGCTTCTGGCCTGGCAGCCCACCAACGCCTCGATGGCCGATTTCTGCGGCTTTCCGTCTTCGGTCGTCGAAGGCACCTACCGCGACGGTGATTTGACGCTCAACACGTCGCGGCGCCACGTCGTTGCGACCTCGGGTCACGACAAGTACCTCGTGTCGCTGTCGGTGACCACGGATCGCGCGGTGAGCGTCGCCGACGCACCGGCCACCGATGCCATCGTCAACGGATTCCGGGTCAGCGCCCCCAGCGGGGCCGCCGCCCCGGCGCCGGCCCAGGCACCCGCCGCCTCTCCGGTTGGGCTGCCCGCTCAGCCTCCCGCGGCTGCGCCCGTCGCGCCCGCGGCTCCGGCACCGGCCGCCGCCCCGGTCGCCCCGGCACCGGCCATGACTCCCTTCGCGCCTACCGCCCCGGCACCCGGTGCGACTCCGCTGGTACCGCTCGCCCAGCCGTCACCCGGGGCCCCGGTCGGGCTTCCCGCGCAGGCGCCGGCGGCAAATGCGCAGCGCACACCCAGCCTGTTGGCCATGGTGCCGGGACTGCCCCCGCTACCGAACTTCTCGTTCCTCCAGCACTAAAGGACGGCGGCGCGCCGGCACCCGCAGAGCCCGGCGTGCGGACTCATGCCCCGGCTCGTATTGTGAGCCCATGCTGATTGCGGGCGTGCTGTGCATGTGTGCGGCGGTGGCGTCGGCGGGGTTCGGTACCTGGTCGCTCGCGCACAATCGGAGTATGGGCGCCACCGCATTGGCGCTGCGCGCGATGGCGCCGACACAGTTGGCGGCCGCCGTGATGCTGGCGGCGGGTGGCGCGGTGGCGGTGGCCGCGGTCCCGGAGACCGCGCTGGTCGTGCTCGTCGTCTGTGTGGTGGGCGCGCTGGGAACGTTGGCCGCTGGCTCGTGGCAGAGCGCGCGCTTCGCGCTGCGCCAGGAAGCGGCGGCGCCCGTCTGCGCCGGCAGCTGCGCCGGCTGCACGCAGTCGTGCCACTGATCTGAACTGGGGGAGGGGCCCTAGTTTCGGCTGATGTCGATGGGGTGGGTGGCGAGCAGCGAGAGCGGCAGCGGCTGGCGACGCAGGACTTGGCCCCACAGGTCGGACCTGGGTCCCACCAGTACGTCGGATGGCAAGGCCGACAACACAATCCAATCGTCGCGTTCGATCTCGCCCTCCAGCTGACCGATAGTCCAGCCCGAGTACCCCGCGAAGATCCGCACCCCCTCGACCGATGGCGCGATCACGTCCGGGTCGGCGTCCAGATCGACCATGACCACCCGTCCGTCCACGTGCCGCAAGCCCGGCACGTCCTGGGGGTCGGCGCCGACGCGCAGCGTCGCCAGGCACAACGCCGCGTCACGCTTCACCGGGCCGCCGATGAACATCGTCTTCGGTTTGGCCGACAACTTGGTCCACTGCGGCAACACGTTGTACACCGCGGTGTCGCTGGCGCGATTCAGGACGACGCCCAGCGTCCCTCCGTCGTTGTGCTCGACGATGTAGATCACGCTGCGCCGAAACGTCGGTTCGAGAAGGTCGGTGTTGGCGAGCAGCAAAGTGCCCGCGCGCACCCGTTGCGCGGCAGGTGCGACGTAGTCCTCTGGATCCTCCGGCGGCGGCACCACACCATCATCGCATCCGGCGCATCGTGGCCCGGGGCAATCGAGACCATGGGCCCCAGGGATTTGTACTGTGGTTGGACGGCTCTGATCGCGCGAGCGTTGCCAGCCCCAATCGTGGAAGTCGGTTTCGGTGATCCCAACCCGGATGCAGTCCAGCGCACCCGTCGAAGTTTGGCGGTCGGTGCGCGGTCTGCCAGATTTCTGGCGGCTGCTGCAGGTGCGCGTTGCGAGCCAGTTCGGTGACGGCTTGTTTCAGGCGGCGCTGGCCGGAGCCCTGCTGTTCAACCCCGATCGGGCCGCCGATCCTCTTTCCATAGCCCGCGCCTTCACGGTTCTGTTCTTGCCGTATTCGCTGCTCGGTCCGTTCGCCGGTGCGTTGATGGACCGTTGGGACCGGCGGCTGGTGCTCGTCGGCGCCAACGCGAGCCGGCTGATCCTCTTCGCCGCGATCGGCACGATCCTGGCGGTCCGTGCCGGCGATGTGCCGCTGCTACTGGGCGCCCTGTTTGCCAACGGTTTGGCCCGGTTCGTCGGGTCCGGGCTGTCGGCGTCGCTGCCGCATGTGGTGCCGCGCGAGCAGGTGGTGACGATGAACTCAGTGGCCACCGCGGCCGGGGCCATCGCGGCGTTCGTCGGCGCAAACTTCATGCTGGTGCCCCGATTCATCCTGGGGGCCAGCGACAAGGGCGCCTCGGTGATCGTGTTCATCACGGCTATTCCCGTGTCGATCGCGTTGGTCTTGTCCTGGCGGTTCGGTGCGCGGGTGCTGGGTCCCGACGACACCCGCCGAGCGATCCACGGACCCGTCATCTACGCGGTGATCACGGGTTGGCTGCACGGCGCGCGCACGGTGTCCCAGCGTCCCACGGTCGCCGCCACCCTGTCCGGCCTGGCCGCCCACCGAATGGTCGTCGGCATCAACTCGCTGCTGGTCTTGTTGCTGGTCCACCACATTCCCAACCTCAAGGGCGGGGGATTCGGCACCGCGCTGATGTTCTTCGGCGCCGCGGGCCTGGGCGCCTTCTTGGCCAACGTCCTGACACCACCGGCGATCCGCCGCTGGGGGCGCTACGCGACGGCGAATGGCGCGCTGGCGACGTCGGCGATCATCGAGGTCGCGGGCGCCGAGCTGCTAGTCCCGGTCATGGTCACGTGCGGCTTTTTGCTGGGCATCACCGGGCAGATGGTCAAGCTCTGCGCCGACACCGCGATCCAGATGGACGTTGACGACGCGCTTCGAGGGCATGTGTTCGCCGTGCAGGATGCGCTGTTCTGGGTCGCGTTCATCGTCGCGATCACGGTGGCCGGCACCTTGATTCCCGAAGACGGGCACGCGCCCACATTCGCGCTGTTCGGATCCGTGCTGTACCTGATCGGCCTGGCCGTGCACAGCATCATCGGGCGCGGCGGGGACTCGGCGAGCGATCGTTAAGGTACAGACGTGAGTTGTTCGATGGCCGCGGCCGACAGTCGATGGCTGCGATGACCGGTCCCGCCCCCATGGTCGACGACCTGCGCGCCGAGAGCGACGCGCTCGACGAGCTGGTAGCGCCGTTGTCGCCGCACCGCTGGTCCGATCCGACGCCGGCGCCCGGCTGGACCATCGCACACCAGATCGGCCACCTGCTGTGGACCGATCGGGTCGCTCTGATCGCGGTTACCGACGAGGCCGGGTTCGCCGAGGTGTTGGCGGAGGCGGCCGCCGACCCGGCGGGCTTCGTGGACCAGGGCGCCGAGGAGCTGGCGGCGCTGGCGCCGGCCGAGCTGCTCGCCGACTGGCGGCTGACCCGAGGACGGCTGCACGACGCGCTGCTCACCGTGCAGTCCGGTCGCAAGCTGCCGTGGTTCGGCCCACCGATGAGTGCGGCCTCGATGGCCACCGCGCGTCTGATGGAGACCTGGGCGCACGGTCTCGATGTCGCCGATGCCCTGGGCGTGACGCGACCCGCGACCGAACGCCTGCGGTCGATCGCTCACCTGGGGGTACGCACCCGCGATTTCGCCTTCGCCGTCAACAATTTGGTGCCACCCGCCGAACCGTTTTTGGTCGAGCTGCGCGGCCCCGGCGGAGACACGTGGACTTGGGGGCCACCCGATGCCCAGCAGCGGGTCAGTGGGTCCGCCCAGGATTTCTGTTTCCTGGTCACCCAGCGGCGCCCGTTGAGCGCCCTCGACATCAGTGCCCAGGGCGCCGACGCCCACCGCTGGCTGCAGATCGCTCAGGCTTTCGCGGGACCTCCCGGCGCTGGTCGATGAGCGCCCCCTCCACCGGTCAGTACGATCGGGCGGCGCCTGAAAAGCGCAAAGAGAGCCGGGGCCCATCGGTTCAAGCGCCGGTCGATGAGCGTCGAGCACCCGTCAGTGCAGCGGCCCGCCGTAATTCGCCCGGTTCTCGGCCTCAGCCTCCTCGCGTAGCGCGGTAATCGCGAGATTCAGCCTTTCGGCCAACTCGACGTGCCCGTATCCCGTCATCACCCCGGGATGCAGGGTCAGTCGCAGGAGCCGGCCATCGGAATTCGCAACGGCGTGAACGTCACCCAGATCGACGCTGTAGGTGACGGCTTCGGCCTGCGCCACAAGGGCTTCCCACTTGTCGGCCGCCTCGCTCAGTTCCCGAAGAACCGATTCGACGAGATCCTTCTCGCTGAGATTCGCGCGACTGCCCGAACCCGCCACCATGACAGTATCGTCGACCCCTCCGACCAGCGTCAATTCATTTGCGCGCAGGTTTGCGGCGAGCCTGCCGGGCGCTCACCCGACAAGCTTTTGATACCAGGCGAGGTGGTAGTTCGCGGACACAGCATCCCCGCTGGCGATGCCCTCGGTGGCGGCCATCAGCAGGCACTTGAGCAGCAGCGCGGGATTGACGTTCGGGTACTGAACGAGGAGCTGGTAGCGGGCGGTATCGAGATGGACCCGCAGCACGTCGACCTCCTGGTCGACGACCACCGTTCCCGCGGCGGCGGCTTGCGCCAACCTCGGCACGATCTTGGGCAGATCGTCACGCCCCCGCGTGGCCGCACTCAGCACGCTCGCCAAATCATCGATGGCGGGCAGCGCGCGCGGCTCCACCGAAGACCTGGTCGCCGCGAAGTTGACTGAGCGGCGCAACGAATCACCGGGAGCGTAAGTGACGACGCGCGCCGTCTCGCCGATCAACGCGGCCACTCTGCCGCTGCGACGCTCGGGTTCCAGCAACCGCACGCCCGCCGGAAGGGTGATGCCCGACGGTATCCATCCGTGGGCGAGATCGGTCACCAGCACCGTCGTGCCATCGGCGCGATCTCCGATCGCCCAATTCAAACGCGGCTCCTGCCGGACCACGAACTCGAGCAGTCGGTTCAGCCGCTCATTATCGAATACCGTTGAGGTTGACGGCTTTTCGGTATGGGGCCGGGCGGCGGAGACCGAGGCAGTGTCGCTGTCAGAGATGACGGGCGTGGCATCGGCCGCGACGGGCGTGGCATCGGCGAGGGGTTCCTGCGCGACCTCTTGCGGCTCCGCCTCAACGGGAACCGGCTCGTCGGCCACCGCGTGGTGGCGCCCGGAGTCGGCCTGGTCTGGAGCCGGCGCGGAAGCAGGCTCCACCGGCGTCGCTGAACCGGGTTCGTCCCTGACCACCGGAATGACTTGTGTCTGCTCGAGGCGTGACGCATTGGTGGGTCCCGCAAGCTCATCTTCGGTAGCGCTCGATTCGCTAGCCGCCTCCTGTTCGTCCCCACCGGCCTGCTCGGTGACGGCGTGGTGCCGCCCGGAGTCGGCCTGGTCCGGAGCCGGCGCGGAAGCAGGCTCCGCCGGCGTCGCTGAACCGGGTTCGTCCCTGATCACCGGGATGACTTGGGTCTCGCCGAGATGCGACACATCGGCGGTGCGGCGGGCGGCGCGGTCGGCATGGACTTCCTGCGGGACTGGCTGCGGTGTACCGAGGCCGGCGGGCGGCTCGCCAGCGGATTCTCGACGCCGCCTTCTTCCCGTGCGTGGCGCTGTCACGGGAGGTGGCAGCTGAGCGGGCGCCTTGCCGATGGGCTTGGCGTCGCGGATTGTCGCCAGTACCTGCGTCTTCTCCAGGTCCGCGCCGGACGGCTCAACCCTCGGTGGGGGAGGAGCCGGGGCTTTGGCTCCACTCCGCATGGCGTGCAGATAGCGAATCGTCGATTCGACTCGGCGCGCCGCCCGCCCGCGGGCCTCGTCGATGACTCGCGCCTCCGCCGCCTGGCGGGCAAGGTCGGTCATTCCCGATCGCTTGAGCAACTTCAGTTCGTCGTTGGCGGCGTGAGCGATGCGTTGCAGATCGGCCTTGAGATGCTCAGCGAGAGTGGCGGTTTCGGGCGTGATCGTCGACAGTTCGGCAGGCCATAGCCCGCCTGTCACCCACGGGGTGCAGTCGATAGGGGAGCTGAAAGCCGGCGTCGCCAGTGATTCCCGGGTAGCCCTCCGGAGACGCTGGCGCGCCGACATCCGACCGAAGACCGCCACCGGCTAAGCGTACCGGGACCCGGCCGGCCACTTGTGCGGTCGGTGAATTGTGCGGTCGCACGGCCCTGGGTAGCGTGAGGACATGGCTGATTCTGCACTGCAGCAGCAACTCGATGAGGTGCGTGCCTTCCTCGCTCGCGCGCGAGAGTTGTTCGGCCCCAATCCGGTAGAGCCGCCGACCGGTATCGCTCCCGATCCCAGCGTGGCCAAGCCACGGTTACGCTAGCCCGACGGCTGGCCTGACAGCCCTTAGATCGCGCCGCTACGACGACGCAGTTTGTGCGCCAGCAACTTCTCGATGGCCGCATCGAGGTCTCGGGGGGTCGGGACCACCGCGGAAGGGGTATGCCCGGCCGCGACGATCTCGTCGCGGATCTCCAGCAACGCTTTGAGGCAAGACACATCGGCCGTCAGCAGGATGCCCTGCGCCAGCGTCTCGGCGTCGGTTTCCATCGCCTCTTCGCTCAGCGCGACGCTGTGCATATAGCCGCCGCGGCAAGAGCGGACGAGAATGTGTCCACTCGGGTGAACAGTGTCGAAAGCGGGATTCGCGTCGGTCATCGACCGCGGTCGACGATGTCGCCGAACTTCCCTGCCGCCTCCTGCTCGTGCTGTTCCCACATCGTCGCCGAAACGTTCAGTTTGTCGGCAAGATCGGCGTGGTCAGTGGCTTGCTGCTCATAGCACTGGCGTCGAAGCTCCAGCAGCTCACGGCCGGCGTCGCGCAACTCGCTGAAGATTGGCCCGAGGGAATCGAGACTCTCCTGGATCGCCGCGTGCGACGAGGGGACGGTGCGCAAGTAATCCGAGGTGTCCTGGTGATGCGCGGCAGCCTGACGTAGGTGCGCAGGCACTACATGAATCGAATCTGCCATCCGCTATCTCCTGTTGACGATCGCCGGTTGTTGCGGCGAATTCACTTTGTCAGGTGGTCGACGTGGTCGCCGGCCGAGTAGGTGTCGGTGGGTCAGGCTTGACCGGCGTCGTTACCTCCGCGCTCGACGCCGGCGGATGCTCCCAGCCTAGGAAGCTCGGCCCGCTCACGGTGGCGATGTGTTGAATTTGGCCATCCACAAGCGCCTTGCCGGGGCCAAGGGCGAGCGCGTGGCGATCGGTGAACATCCCGATATCGCCGGGCACAACCTGAACGGAATCGATGGGGTTGGGCACCGGGGTCCCCGGTGGGGGAATGGTCATTCCCTGCTGCTGGAAGGCCTCCGCTACCGGGGTGCCGCCGACGGCGGCCGTGATCGCCGCCGCCAGCTGCGGGGTGGCCGCGGTCACCGTTTCCCCGTCCGGCAAGGTCACTTGTGTCGGCCCGGCCGGCGGCTCATCGGATGCCTCGCCGTGTGAGGCATCGGTCCCGTCTCCCGGCTCGTTCGGGGCGTCGCGCGAGCCCGGGTGTTGGTCCTGGTCGTTCGGCAACTCCTCGTCGGCCAGATCGTCCAGAGCCGGATCGGTCCCGTCGCCGTCCCGCAGCCCGGACAGCGGAAGTCCGCCGGGCCGTTCCCAACCGGCCATCGACGCGGGCAGAGAACCAAACCCCGGGAGCGATCCGCCGCCGAACGTGGGCATGGCGGGCGCCATCGGTTGCTGCGGTATGGCGGGCATCGCGGCCATGGCGGCCGGATCCGGCCCTGGGCCATCGCCGGCCGGCGCGTCATCGTCGGCTAGCAAGGAATCCAGCAGCGGATCCCAGTCGGCGCCGTCATCATCGGTCGCGAGGCCCGGATCGTCGGCCGGCGCTAAAGCTCGCGGGCGGTCGCCCGGGGCATTCGATTCGCCTTTGGAGGCGTCGTACAGCGAGGTCCAGGCGGCCATCAGCGCAGACTTCGACGTGTTATCCAGGCTGGCGGTGAGGACAACCTCGCGAATGTCGCGCAGCTTGCCGATGAGAAACCGCTGGAAGTCACGCGCCCCCGCCGGTGTGTCCAGATCGGATCTCGTCCGTACCGCGGCTTCGGTATCGTGCTGCAACCTGATCAGGGCTTCGCCGCCGTCAACCGCGTGCAGGTGCGCGTTCAGGATTGCCGAGATCACCTGCAGGTCTAACTGCGAGCTGGCCGAGTTCTGTTGTGCGAGAGCCGCTTCGGCGTTGGCAATGGCATCGGCCGCATCACCCGTTTCGTGATCCGGCGGTACCGCGGCTCCGGCGGGCGGCCGCACGGGCGGGTTGGCCGTCGTTCCGGCGCCGAACAAGACGGCGTGCTGTTGGCGGACCTTGCGCAGGATTGCCTCGATCTGTTCGGGGCGGGTGGTCGGGGTGAGCGCGGCGCTGACTTCGGCCGGCGCCAGTCCCGTCTGCCACGCGCCCGGATCACCGGTGCGATCTCGGAGGTATTTGACCGCGGCCAGCAGGTCGTCATAGGCCGACATCAGCCAAACGGGCGGCGCCGCAACTTGCTTGAACGCTGCTGCGGGAAACGACGCGACCCCTCCATGTCCGGCGACGGTACTCAGGCGGATTGGTGCCGACAATTCACTGTGCTGCACGGTGTGGACTATTCCCGACTAGCCGCTATCGGCGGCGTACTGGGCCCGAAGGTTTTGCAACACAGCGGCTTTCGCCTGGCCTAATTCGCGCGCCTCGGCCACGACCGATGCGATCTCGCGTTGCTTGTCCATCAGAAACTTCCGGAACTCGCGCGCGCCCATCGGAGTATCGAGTGCGAGGCCCGCCTGATTCACGGTTGCATGGTCGATCTGCTCGGCTATGGAATCCAGTCGCCTGACGCTCTCGCGTGCTGCGTCGTGAGCGCTGGTCAGCACCTCGTTCAGCACCCGATCGGCTTCGGACGCGATGCCGTGCTGGCTCGCCAGCGCCGTCCGTCGCGCCTCAACGGCCTCTAATGAGGGCCCCGGTTGTTCCGGCATCGGCTCACCCCATTCGTCGTGCCCGTGTCACCGGGCGGTCTTGGCTTGTCATATCGGTCGGCGGACCGCAACGTTGTTGCCCAGTCGGCTTATTCGCACCGAGGCGCCCGCATAGGGCGCTTCCACGACGAGGTTGTTCCCGATGGCCAGCTGCACATGTCCGGCGTGCGGAAACACCAGATCACCGGGCCGCACCTGGGAGCGGGGCACCGCGATCCCGTCGTTGATCTGCTGATATGTGGTGCGATCCAGGTGAATACCGGCCTGCGCATAGCTCCACTGCACCAACCCGGAACAGTCGAACTGGTCGGGGCCCGTCGCGCCCCAGACATACGGTCGGCCCAGTCGAGACAAAGCGGCGCGCACCGACGCCGCGGCCACCGAGATCCTTGCCGATGCGCACCGCGATCGAGCACACGCCCGCGACCTGAC
>NZ_LZMB01000460.1 GCF_001673555.1 Mycobacterium sp. 1165178.9
TAAGAGACAGGCCCGAAGATGCTCTCCGCCCGCGACATCGGCCGACTGCTGCGTGACCTCGAGGTTTCGTACCGCCCGGTCGAGTTGCGCGCCTACCTGGAGCAGGCCAAGGTTGAGCGGCGCTCGGCGCGGATCCAGGACGTCAAATGGCAGCGACCGGGTGCCGAGACGGTGTGGTTCGAGATCCACGTCAATCCATTGGTCGACGCCGAGAACGGCTTGCTCGGTGTGTCAATCGTGTTCTTTGACGTCACTGCCACCCGCGCGCTGCTGGACAAGGTCGTCCAAACCAACCGCCAGCTGGAGGCGGCGTACGAAGAGCTGCAGTCCACCAACGAAGAACTCGAAACCACCAATGAGGAACTGCAATCCACCGTCGAGGAACTCGAAACGACGAACGAGGAGCTGCAGTCCACCAACGAAGAACTCGAGACCATGAACGAGGAGCTGCAGTCCACCAACGACGAACTGCACACCATCAACGACATGTTGCGCGAGCGCAGCCTGGAACTCGACGAAGCCAAACACTTCCAGGATTCGTTGATCGACTCGGTTCAGATGGGCATGGTGGTGGTCGACCGGGAAACGAAGGTGATCCTGTGGAACCGCGGCTGCGAAGAGCTTTGGGGGCTGCGCGCAGAGGAGACGATGGGGACAGGGCTGACGAACCTGGACATCGGCCTGCCGCTTGAGGCTGTGCGGCCCCTGATCGGCAACGCTTTCGTGGACCCGGAGAGCTCCGGCGAAGTCGTGGTCGAGGCGGTCAACCGGCGCGGCCGGCCGGCGACGGTGCGCATCACCTGCACGTCGTTCCGTTCGGCCGAGGGGACGGTCGGCGGGGCACTTCTGCTGATGGAGGTTGTCGGTTAGGCGCCCGCGGTGCGGTGACCCGGTGCTTTGGCTGGCCACCGGCTCGATGCCTCGTCGGCTGCCTGATGAGCCAGCAGGGCGCGGGAACGGGACTCCTGGGCCCGACGCCGCGCCATGGCCACCGTCTCCCGCGTGGCGCCGAATCCCACCGTCAGCTCCTTGCGGCGGCGTTCGAGCTCGGCCGCACGCAGGCGGGCGAGCTCGCCCCGGGCCGCCGCGCTGTTGGTCGCGAACTCCGGGCGCAGCCGATCGAGAACGTCGTACGTCGCGGGGGCCGTATTAGGTTCGGTCACCGGAGTAGGTGCCGGCGTTTCTCGCCGGGGGGGAAGCGCCGCCCCTCCGACGATGCCGCTGAGCACGTCGGCGATTTCGGCGAGGTCCAAAACCAGATCAGCGCCGGCGCGCGCGGCAGCGATCGGCATTGACGGGTACTGCGCCGTCTCTGGGCTTTGGGCGATGACCACTGCGCCGGCCAGCTTCATCGCGACGGTGCCCGCCGCGCCGTCGTGTCCGGAACCCGACAGCACCACGGCAACGCTTCTCGGCCCGTACGAGGTGGCGATCGATGCCAGCAGCACATCGAACGCCAGCGCCTGATGCCTCTGCGCATCCTGAAGGCGGCAGCGGCCCTTCGAGGTCAGTTGTAGCAGTACCGCCGGTGGACAGACGACCACCTGTCCGGGACGCAGAACCATTCCGTCCTTTGCCCAAGCGATCTCGCGTCCCGTTTGCCTGTGCAAGATCTTGGCCAGCAGGCTGTCGTGACCGCCCAGGTGTTGTTGCACGACGACGGCGGCGGGAAAGTCGCAAGGCAAACCTCGCAATACGGTCGACAGAGGTTCCAAGCCACCTGCCGACGCCAGCAGGACCACCAGCTGAACACCTGGGCCATGCTGGTCGGTCGTCACCTCTTAAGTCTCCTCCTTATCGACCGGCCGCCACAGTGCTGCGGTGGACGATGTCGCGCATGCGCGTTTGAGCAGCTCACCGATAGCCGGTAGGCGAATCTTGGGCCAGCCTGCGAAGGCGCTTCGGTCCGTTTCGTAAATATCGGGCAGGGTATTTCACCTACTGTTGGTGGATGGACGATGGCGCGCGGAGGGATTGCGGTTGAGGATTGCAATTGTCAGCGGCGATGACGTCGTCGGGGAGGACCCGGAGCAGCTCTGTGCAGCCCTGGCGGCCCAGGGGCATGACGCGACAGTGTATCTCCGACGAGCCGCTCGGCGCTCGGTTCAGGCGGCCGCCGAGGGGTACTACCGCTGCCTGTCGGTTCCCATCGGCCCACGCAGGCCCGCGTCGTCCGTCGACTTACTGCCCTATGTGGGGGATTGGGCGGCCAAACTCGAGCGCGCCTGGGCAAGAGAGCAGCCCGACGTCGTGCATGCCTATGGCTGGCTGGGCGGCCTGGCCGCTCAGTTGGCCGCTCGCCGTCGGCGTATCCCCGTCGCGCAGACGTTTCTGGGTCTGGCCGCGACCTCGCGTGGGCAAGCCGACGCGGAGGACAACGCCGGACGTCGGCGCGTCGAGCCGCTCCTGGCGCGCAGCGCGGCCTGGGTGACGGGCGAGAGCAGCGACGACTTAGACGCGCTGGCCCGGCTGCGTCACGGCCGCACGCGGGTGTCCGCATTGACTTGCGGAGTGGACGCGTTGCGCTACGCGCCGACTCATCCGACGGTGTCGCATGACGGCGTGCGACGCATTATCTGCGTCACACCAAATCCGCAGTGGTGCAACGGGATCGACATCGCCATCCGCGCTTTGCCCAAGGTGCGTGGTGCGGAGCTGGTGATTGCGGAGCATGACGCCACCAACGGCGGCCACAACGACGCGCGAGCTCGGCTGCAATATCAGGCTGTGGAGCTGGGCGTCGCCGACCGGGTCCGCTTTGCCGGCACGGTTGCCGATGGCGAGCTGCCGAGTTTAATCCGGTCCGCCGACGTCGCGGTGTGCACTCCCCGGGAGCCGCCGCGGGCCGCCGCCGTGCTGCAGGCCATGGCCACCGGTATGGCAGTCGTCGCGGCCGCCGTCGGAGTCCTGGCCGACGTCGTACTCGACGACATCACCGGTCTCATCGTGCCGCCGGAGAACCCCATCGCGGTGGCCGCGGCATTGAGAAGACTTCTCGCACAAAGCTTTCAATGCGAGAGCATGGGTGCGGCGGGCCGCAATCGCGCGATGTCACGCTTCGCATGGGAGCGGATTGCGCTTGATGCGCTCAACATTTATGAAAACATCGGGTCGCCAGATCGGGCACCGATCGGCTTGCGACCCGCGGTGACGCGATGACGACGTCGTCCGCGGTAATTCATCCAGGCCGGCCATGACAGTCGTGACGAGCGGACCCGGCACCAAGACTTCGGGTCCGGCAATCGGTTCTCCGCCAGAATCGCCGGACGGTACTCGGTCCGACTACTGCGCGGGCCATCCTGTGCTCGGGCGCGATCCAGAACACGGCTTTCGTCCGGTCGTAGTGCAATACAAGCAGTTTCGCACCGCCGATGCACATGAGGCGCGGCGATTCTTCGTCGCCGCGTATCAGCCCGCCTGGCGAATCTCGGGGCTTGTGAGCCACGCGGTGTCACACCGGCGCAGTGATGCCGGCTCGACGACCGTCGACGAGGTGATAATTCAGGGACGTGTGATTCTCGAGATTGCAGCTGATGAAACCATTGTGGTAATCCAGCCGCGTGCGGGATCGCTGAGTGTCGCGGGTGGTCCCCTCGCCACGGCGGACTTCCCGATTCTCGTCGCTCACGGCATGCCGTGCGTATTGCACTGCAATGAGGCACGTTTCGACGTGGTGAGCGTCGGGGCGGACGTGCTGAACAAAGTCGCCGCGGATTGGCAGACGTCGTTAGGGCAGCCGACTCAGTTCGTGAACTGGCGGCCACGTTCCCGCGCCGCCGTGCGGGCGTGGCACCGGGCGCTGGATTATGTGGTCGGCGCCTTGGCCTGCGCCGACACCGCCCACCAGCCGCTGATCGCCGCGGGGATGGCCGGCCTGCTCGCCGGCGCGCTGCTCGAGTGCTTCCCGTCCAACCTAACCGAGCAAGACCCGGCCAGTGATCTCGCGCTGCCCGAAACCCTGAAGGAGGCGGTGTCTTTCATCCACCGCCACAGCGCTCAGGACATCGGCATCAACGAGGTGGCCGCCGCGGTGCATCTGACGCCCCGAGCGGTCCAGTATCTCTTCCGCCGGCAGCTCGACACGACGCCGACCGAGTACATGCGTCGTGTTCGGCTCAGTCACGCCCATCAAGATCTGATCGCGGCGACGAGCGCCACCTCGACGGTCACCGAAATCGCTCAGCGGTGGGGATTCGCACACACCGGGCGATTCGCGGTGCTCTACCGGCAGACGTACGGCCAAAGCCCGCACACCACGCTGAGGCAGCAGGTCTAAGCATTTAATAAGAACCGCTTGTTGGATTTGCCAAAAAAGGACCGAACTTGGGCATAAGATCGTCTCATCCTTAGCTGCGGCAACGGGGCCGCGTTCGAGGGGGGAGCGGTAATGAGTGCTCGACGATTGGCTCGCCCAGTTGACCAGTTCCCCGACCGGCTGCCGCCGAGTCAGACCGTGCCGGTACAGGCGGCCGACGGCACCCGGCTGCACGCGGAGGTGTTCGGGCCGCCCGACGGTTATCCGATTGTCTTGATCCACGGCATCACCTGCGCGATCCGGGCGTGGGCATATCAGATCGCCGACCTGTCCAACGACTACCGGGTGATCGCGTTCGATCATCGCGGCCATGGACGAAGCGGCGTGCCACGACGTAAGGACTACAGCCTCAAACACCTTGCCTCCGACCTGGATTCGGTGCTGGATGCGACCCTGGCGCCGCACGAAAGGGCCGTGTTGGCGGGTCACTCGATGGGTGGCATCACCATCGCCGCGTGGTCTGAGCGCTACCGCCACAAGGTTCCCCGCCGCGCCGACGCCGTCGCGCTGATCAACACCACCACCGGTGATCTGATCCGGAAGGTGCAACTGCTGCCGGCGCCCTACGGGTTGTCGCCGGCGCGAGTTCTCGCCGGGCGCACCCTGATCAGCGCGTTCGGTGGGTTTCCGCTCCCGCGTGCCGCCCGCGTCCCTAGCCGGTATGCGGTGGCGATGCTGGCCACCGGACGAGACGCCGACCCGAGTGTCGCCAGGCTCGTCTACGAGCTCTTCGAGAACACATCACCGGCGGGACGGGCCGGCTGCGCGAGGGCGCTGGTGACGTCACTGGGGTCTCGGTATTTGAATCTGGACGGGCTGACCGTGCCGACGCTGGTCATCGGCAGCGCACGCGATCGGTTGACCCCGATCAGTCAGTCCCGCACGATCGCACGCACCGCGCCCAACCTGATCGAGCTGGTTGAACTGCCCGGCGGTCACTGCTCGATGCTGGAACACCCGCGCGAGGTGAATCGCCACTTGCGCGGCCTCGCCGAAATGGCGGTCCACAACGCGGCCACCCGCCGAATCAGCTCATAACAGGGCGGTGATCTCGGCGGCGGCGCGCTGCCCGGAGCGGATCGCCCCGTCGAGGAACCCGGTCCACTCGTCGGCGGTTTCGGTGCCGGCCCAGTGAATCGGGCCGACCGGTTCGCGCAACCACGGCCCGAACCGCGTCCACGACCCCGGTGGCACCGCGGCGGTGGGGCCGCCGGGCGCGAATTCCTCCACCCCCCAACGATGATCGACATAGTCCAGAGGTTTGAGCGCGTCGTCGCCGAAAAGCGTTGCAAAGCAACGCAATGCGTCGCGGCGGCGCTGATCGCTGGGTAGCGAGTCAAAAGCGCGGGCGTCGACGAAACCCATCAGGATGCCGGGGCCGTCCGGGTGCGGACTGACATCGAAGGTGATGAAGACGGGACCCTGGTCGGACAGCGCCTGTCCGGAAAATCCGTTGGTCCGCCAAAACGGCGTGGAATAGGCCGCGTACGCCTTGCTGAGCCGGCCCTGCGGCCAATGCCGGGCGAGTTGCTCGTACTCGGCGGGCAACGGGGGAGTGAACTCGATCGAGGCGCGATGGGCGGGCGGGATCGCGACGATGACGAATCCGGCCTCGGTCTCGCCGAGATCGGTTGTGACGGTGACCCCCGCGCCGTGGCGCTCGATTCGGCGGACCGGCGCGTTGAGCACCACCCGGGTGCCTAGTTCGGCCGCCGCGGCCTCGGCGATCTGTTGCGTGCCACCCGGGAAGCGGTCCTGTTGGGCACCGTCCTCGACGTCGAGCAGCCGGTCCAGGCCGCCCGCCGCGTGCGCGTAACGGGCGGCGTGCAGCATCGACACGTCGTCGGGTTCACACCCCCACGTCACGCGCGCCACGATCGCGAGCAGGTCGTGCGACGAAGCGGTCGCGCGCACCGAGCGCAACCAGCCGCCGAGCGACAAGCCGTCGAGTTCGTGGGCACGGCGGGCATCCCAGGGCGCCGCCAGCGGAATGCTGCGGGCAATCCTGTCGAACTGCCACCGCAATCGTCCGATGTCCAGCAGCCCGGTCAGCGAAAGTTTGGGGATGGTGCCGTGATACGCGTGCGTCCACCCGCGCCAATGAATGAGGTTCTTTCCGTCGTGGTGCGTCGGGGTGGTCGGGACGTCGAGCTCGGCCGCCATCGCCAACACGGCGTCCTGGGTCGGCCCGACGAATGTGCCGCCCAGATCGGCGGGCAATCCGGCGACGCTCCCGGTCAGCGACCGTCCACCGACTCGGTCACGGCCTTCGAAAACCACCACGTCGTGGCCTTGTTGGGACAGCTCGCGCGCGGCGGCGAGTCCGGCAAAGCCCGCCCCGACGACGACAACGTCGACAATCCGCGGGGGTTTCGGCACGCGGTCTAGTGAACCGCATTTCTACGATTTCCATTGGCAAATCGTGCAAGCCAACGGCAGAACCGCTCGGCGTTCGCATCGCGGTTATGGCATGACCGTTGGCGTGGCTACGGCGAAACCGTCAGCCAATCTTTGAATCCGGATGGGTCGTGCCGGCCCAACGCGCCGTGCTCGTAAAGGCCCCAGCCCTCGACCGGCTCGCCGTCGCCGTCACGGCAGACCGCGCGGCCGACATGGTCGATCACGCCGAAGCCCGCTCGGCCGATGATGGCCGGATCGGTCATGTCGTAGGTCAGCCGCTCGGCGAACTTCTCGCCCTTCCACATGCCGTGTATCCAGTCGGAGTCGCCGCCGTAGCCGCCGCCGACGTGAATGGGCACCGGCAGCTTGGACTCCACGTCGAAGTGCACCGGGGTGCCATCGGGGGTGGTGGCATCGATGGTCGCACCGGTCGGGATGCGGGTGCCGGAGCGGTAGTGGATCTTGACCCGCGGCCAACCCAGCTGCTCGACGCGGCCGTCGCGCCAGATCCGGGTGCAGTCGTTGAGCGAGCGGAACCCGTTGGGCTCCTCCTGGATGATGAGTACGATCGCGAAATCGTCGAAAGCCATGGGCACGTACAGCCACCACATGCCCTCGAAGGGCGGGTCCGCGGGCCGGCCGGCGGGCTCGGCCTCGCCGATCGGACGGATGCCCCAGGACCGGTCGCGGCTGCCCAGCCAGGTTTTGGGATCGACGGTGATTTCCTCGCCGTCGATGAAGATGCGACCGCTCCAGCTGCCCAGCTGCGCAAAACGTTGCGCGTCCAGCGTGACTCGGTTGCCCGATCGCAGGACGTGCGGCTGCTCCTGAACGACGTCGAAAAGCCCCTTCCAGGTGAGATCGGCTGCGATGCCTTCGGTTTCGTCGAGGACGATGCGTAGGTGGTGCAGCGGCTCGATGACCTCGACGCGGTAACCGTTGACGCGCTGGTTGAGCCGGTCTTGGTCGATGGCGTCGGAAACGTGTACGGCGGTCTGGGTGTCGCCGCGCCTGACGAGCAGGAACGCATCCTTGACCCCCAGGTTGGGGTAGTAGCCGATGCCGCTGATCACGAAAATATTTCCGGTGCGGTCGTGGGCGTTGAAGTAGGAGCGATCGTAGAAATTGCGGTCCGAGGAGCCCGGCCACGCGATCGGCTGGGGAATCTGATGTACCGGGAACTCGTCGAGCGGTCCGAGCATTACTGGTCCTCTCCGATGGGACTCTCTCCGATTAAGCGGCGCATCAATCCTGCGTGGTAGAACAGCGATTCGACATCGTCGGGTTTCTCGGTCTCGCCGAAGTGAACCCGCCGAGCTCCGGTGCGCATGAACACACAGGCCCACATCACGCCCGAATACACGTAAAACCAGTGCAAGTCGCCGACTTCGGCGCCGGCCAGCCGCGCATAGGTGGCGCGCACGTCCTCCTCGCGCATCACACCTGGCAAGCCCGGCAGCGTGGCCAGGGCGGCGAGTTCTTGAAATACCATGTGCGCGAATATCATCCACGCCACGTCAAGCTCACGTGGTCCCAACGTCACCATTTCCCAGTCCAGCACCGCCACCGGCCGGAAGTCGTTGTACAACACGTTGCCCACCCGGGCGTCGCCCCACAGCAGCACGGGCTCGGCTGCGGCCGCCTCGGCCGGCCAATTGGCTTCCAGCCAGTCGAAAGTCCGCTCCAGTAACGGCGATCGCCCGATGTCCGGCACCGCGAAGTCATACCAGGACCGCACCCAGTTGAAATGCCTGCGCATTGCGGTGTCTCCGGGTTGCCCCTCGGTGAGAAAGCCAAACGTGCTCTGCGCGTTCGGAATCGAGTGCAATGTGGCCAGTACGCCCACGGTGGCGTCCTGCAGTTCACGCTGCCGCTCGGCGGGGGCGTCGGCGAACCAGTTGCCCCCGAACGTATACGGCATGACGTCGGGCGGCACCTCGCCCTCGACGTAATCCATCACGAAGAACGGTGTGCCGAGGATTTCGCCGGTGTTCTCCAGCCAGCGCACCCGGGGCACGGGCACGTCGGTCAGCTCGCCCACTTTGCGGATGACGTCGAATTGGTGGTCGAGGCGATAGGTGGGAAACACCTGCACGTCCTCGGCCGTGGGCGCCACCCGGGCCACCAACTTCTGTTCGGTCGATCGCCCGTCCTGCTGCCAGCGGGTCGTCAGGATGATCGTCTCGGACGACATGCCCGTGGAGTCCACGCCGCTCTCCACGATGACCTCGGGATTCGCGCCGTCGGGCAGTACGGTGGAAAGCCAGCGTGACAGCACCGTCGGCAACGTCGTGACGTCGCGGCTGGAGCGCTGGAGCCGGTCGATGTTGTCGACCGCCGGTTCTGTTGCCATAAGGTGCCTCCTTCGTTGAGGCAATTACGATACGGTAGGTAGCGTTATGAAAGCAGACCCGTCCGGCCTTGACAAGGCCTCCGGCGCCGGCCGCCCGCGCGATCCACGTATCGACTCGGCGATCCTATCGGCGACCGCAGAACTGCTTGTCAAAACGGGCTATTCCAACATCAGTCTGGCCGCGGTCGCCGAGCGCGCCGGCACCACGAAATCAGCGCTGTACCGGCGCTGGTCGAGCAAGGCCGAACTGGTGCACGAGGCGGCCTTCCCGACGGCCCCGACCGCGCTGGAGTCGCCGGCGGGGGACATCGCCGCCGACATGCGGATGATGGTCGAGGCCACGCGCGACGTGTTCACCACCCCGGTGGTGCGCGCCGCGCTGCCCGGTCTGGTCGCCGACATGACGGCCGATCCCGCGCTCAATGCGCGGGTGATGTCGCGATTCGTGGACCTGTTCACCGCGGTGCGGGTGCGACTGCGGGAGGCGGTTGACCGGGGCGAAGCCCATCCCGATGTGGATCCGGACCGTCTGATCGAGTTGATCGGGGGAGCGACGATGCTGCGGATGCTGCTGCGTCCGGAAGAAGAACTCGACGACGCGTGGGTGGAGCAAACCACAGCCATCGTGGTGCATGGGGTGCGGCGATGACGGGGCGGCTGGCGGGCCGCGCCGCGATCGTCACCGGCGCCAGCCGCGGCCTGGGCCGGGCGATCGCGCTGGCCCTGGCAGCCGACGGCGCCGCGGTGGCGGTTGCCGGGCGTACCGAAGAGGTATGGGATGACCGGCTCCCGGGGACCATCGGCGAGACGGTCGCCGACGTCGAGGCGGCCGGCGGGCGCGCCGTTGCGGTCCGCGCCGATTTGACCGACCGCGATCAGATCGCCGGGCTGGTGGCGACGGCGCGAGAGGCGTTGGGCCCCATCGGAATTCTGATCAACAACGCGGCCTTCACCGCCCCCGGGCGGCCACCGGCACCCGGTGGGCAGCGACGCGACAAAGCCGCTACAGCAAGTGCCACCAATGCGGGTGCCGCCAAAGCAGGTGCCGCCAATGCGGGTGCCGCCAATGCGGGTGCCGCCGCCAAACCCGGCTGGCCTGGGTTCGTGAGCACGCCCCTGCATGCCTACCGCCGGCATTTCGACATCGCCGTTTTCGCGGCTTACGAACTGATGCAGATGGTGTGCCCCGACATGATCGAGGCGGGTGGCGGCTCGATCATCAACATCACCTCGGTCGCGTCGCGATTGCCCGGTGACGGCCCGTACGCCGACCGCAGCGGCGGGGTGCTGCCGGGCTACGGCGGATCCAAAGCCGCGCTCGAGCACCTCACCCAGTGCGCGGCCTTCGATCTCGCCGACCACAACATCGCGGTCAACGCGCTTTCGCCGTCCAAACCAATTCTCACACCAGGGCTTTCGTACTATGCCCGCAACTTCGACGAGACCGCTTCGGAGGATGAATTCGCCCGCGCGGCGGTCGAATTGGCTCTGGTCGATCCCGCCAAGGTAACCGGGCGCACCATCGGTCACCTCCAGGTCCTCGACGGCAGCTTCCGTCCCTTCGCGGTGGACTAGGCGGGCGCGCGAGCGGTCACCGCGTTGACGATCGCGGCGACACAACATCATTCACCTTCAGGATCGTTCACCTTCAGGCGGATCGGGATCGCCCCGCAGGAGCTCGTCGGGGTGGTGTGCGTGATTGACGAGGGGCGGTCCGTTCCTGTCGGTCCAGCCGAGTCGCCCGTTGCGGGCGACCGTGGTGCGCTGTTCGCCCCTGCCCACCGCGCCGTGGTCCGACGCGCAGGCGAAGAACAGGTTGTCCGCGTCGGTCGGGCCTCCGTCGGCCCATTCGCGCGCATGGTGCACCTCGCAGTGATACCCGGGTTCCAGGCAGTTGGGGTGGGTGCAGCCGCGGTCCCGGGCGTAGCAGATGAGCCGTTGGTCCGCGGTGGCGATGCGCTTTTGCCTGCCCAGGTATAACGGCCGGCCGGTGTGCTCGTCGAACACGGCGAGGTAGTGGATTGCCTTGGTGGACATCCGAATCAGATCCGGCATCGGCAATCGTGAACCGCCGCCGGTCCGCGCCGGCGCGGGCATCTGGACTGATGGATCGCCCGCGGCGTGCGCGGCCCGGTCGAGTTCGGCCAACGTGGCGGTGACGACTACGGTGACGGGATGCCCCCGGTGCATCCCGAGACCGCCTGAGGCGATGGCGGTCTCGAGTCCGAGCTTGAGGGCGTCGTGACAGCGTTGGGCCGGGGTGCGCTCGTCGCGCGCCTCGGGATCGCTGTCGGAGGTCTGATGGCGGCCGGGCCGCACCGCAGCTTCGAGGGCTTCGAAATAGGCCCGAGCCTCGGGATCCAGCAGTCCGGTGAGCCGCGACATCCCGTCTGGCCCTTGCGGGCTCAGGTGCACACCGCGACGGCGGGCCCGATCGGCTTCGGTGAAACGGCCATCGGGATTGAGATAGTCGGCGATTCGGTGGCCCAGCCTGGTGACCACGGCGGCGTCGAGCTTGGTCGCATGCCGCACCAGCGTGCGCTCCGCGTCGGCAACATCGGCGGGGGAGACGCGGGAGGGCAACGTGTCGACCGCGGCACACACGGCGCGGATATGGTCCTCGCCGACCGCGCCGGCGGCCACCGCCTCGGCCAACGCCGGGAGCTCGGGTTCCAATGGTGCGCCGGTCAGCGAACGTCGCGACCGTAGGCGGGCCGCGAGTCTGAAGCGGCGCGTGACTTCTCGGGGCGGGATGCGCAGCCGCGCCCATAACATGCTGCGCACCGACGGAACGCACCCTGCCTCGTCCGGAGGATCGGCGATTTCGCCGAAGACCCGATACATCAGGCCCCGATTGAGGCGGCCCTGGGCTTCCAGTCGTTCGGCGCATTCAACCCGGAAGCCGTTGCCGACCACGTCCGACGGGGTCTGGCGCAGCACCTCGTGGGCCGCATCGATCGCGTCGAGCGCGGAGCACATTCGCTCGCGCGCCTGTTCCGCGCTCATGAAAAGGCCCACGCACTCCACGGTATCGAACAAGCGTTCGAATGCAAGGTGACCTAGAAGAACATGTGGATGAATCGCTGACTGTGGATAAGCGGCAACGCGGGTCCTGGCCCTAGGGCCGCCTGACGTGCAAGTATGAGGAAAGCCAGTGCCGCAACAACCAACCGAGTGGCGTGCCAATGCCTGGTATGGACAAGCCGACAGGGCGAGCCGTTGCCCTGATCGTTCTGCTGCTCCTGGTCGCTGCCGCCCTGCGTGGCTACCTTCCCGCCCCTCACGATGCGACTCGGAGCGAGTCCGGCGGCCGGGCGGCGCTCGCCTTCGTCGTAGCGATTCTCGCCGTGACGCTCGCGTTGATCGCCGTCGCCGTGGTCGCGCGCTTGCGCGACCCCCGTGCCCCCGCTCCGAGTGCCGGCCGGCTGTCCGACATGCTGGGCACCGGCAGGGGACGACCCAGCTGGCGCGTGTTGTTGATCGGACTCGCCGTGATCGTGGCCTGGCTGCTGATCGTGATATTGCTGACCCGGTTCCTGCCCCATGGCGTCGCTCCCGGCCCGTCACAGCCCGACAGCGGTGCGGCACCGTCGACGCAGGCGCCCGCACAGCCCCCGCCGCAGCATCCGCACCGTCCTCGCGACGCGTCGCAGAACATGCTGGGGATCCTGCTCGCCTGCACCGTTGCCATGTTGGTGATGTTCGTCGTCGGGACGGTCGCGTCGGCACGGCGGCGCTGGCGCCCGACGGCTCCGGCCATCGCCGACGATCCGGCCGAATCCACGGCGCCCCCCGCGCGATCGGAGTCCCTGGCGCGAGCGGCCCAGCGTGGATTGGACGAGATGACCGACCTGAGCCGGGAGCCGCGAGAGGCGATCATCGCCTGCTATGCCGCGATGGAACGTGAACTCGCCCAAGTTCCCGGCGCAGTACCCCAGGAGTTCGACACACCGACCGAGGTGCTGGCCCGCGCGGTCGAGCACCACGCTCTGCATGCCGACAATGCCGTCCAGTTGGTGAACCTGTTCGCCGAGGCGCGGTTCAGCCCCCACGTGATGAACGAGGGCCATCGCGACGTCGCGGTGCGCGTCCTGCGATTGGTCCTCACCGAGCTGGGCTCTCGGAGCATGACATGAAAAAGATTACGTCCCTGGGCGTTTGCCTCATCATCGGCATAGAACTGTTGGCACTGACGCAGCATGATCGTCGGTGGGTGTTGGCGGCCTCCGGCCTGGGGCTGGCTTTGGTGCTGCTCAGCCTGCGTCGTGCGCTAGCACGTGGATTCGATGCCGATGCGGATCCGGACGTCGACGATCTCGGGGATTCGTTGCGTCGTTGGCTGTCCGCCACCGAGACGACGATTCGGTGGTCGGAGTCCACTCGGGCCGACTGGGACCGCCATCTGCGCCCGATGCTCGCGCGCCGTTACGAGATGACAACTGGCCAAAGGCAGTCGAAGGACCCGGTGTCATTCCACGCAACCGGGCGCATCCTCTTCGGACCGGAACTGTGGGAATGGGTCAATCCCAACAACGTCACGCGCACCGGTGACCGCCAACCCGGTCCGGGCCGTGCGGCGCTGCAAGAGATTCTGCAAAAGCTGGAGCAGGTATGACAGGAGGCGCGATCCCAACATGACGCTGCCGGCCGCAACCACGACCGCCCACTGCGAGGCGATTCTCGACGAAATAGAACGCGTGGTGGTGGGAAAGCGCTCCGCGCTGCGGCTCATCCTCACTACGGTCCTCGCGCGCGGCCACATCCTCATCGAAGACCTGCCCGGCCTGGGTAAGACGCTGATCGCGAGATCCTTTGCCGCCGCGCTGGGGCTGCAATTCACCCGGGTGCAGTTCACGCCCGATCTGTTGCCGGCCGACCTGCTCGGCTCGACGATCTACGACATGCAGTCCGGCCGCTTCGCGTTCCGGCCCGGCCCTATCTTCACCAACTTGCTCTTGGCCGACGAGATCAATCGCACACCGCCGAAAACCCAGGCGGCGCTGCTGGAGGCGATGGCCGAGGGACAGGTCAGCATCGACGGCGAAACGCACCAGCTGCCAAAGCCTTTCATCGTGCTGGCCACCGACAACCCGATCGAATACGAAGGCACGTACCCGTTACCCGAGGCGCAACTCGACCGGTTCGCGATCCGGTTGGAACTGCGGTATCTCAACGAGCGAGACGAGACCTCGATGCTGCGCCGCCGCCTCGAGCGCGGTTCGGCGGAACCGACGGTCAACCAAGTCGTGGACGCGCACGACCTGCTGGCCATGCGTGAATCGGTCGAGCAGGTGACCGTGCACGAAGACGTCCTGCACTATGTGGTGTCGCTGGCCAATGCGACGCGACACCATCCGCAGGTTGCGGTGGGCGCCAGCCCACGCGCCGAACTCGACCTCGTGCAACTCGCCCGAGCCCGCGCGCTGCTGCTCGGCCGCGACTACGTCATCCCCGAGGATGTAAAGGCGCTGGCTATCGCGGCAGTCTCACACCGAATCACCCTGCGCCCCGAAATGTGGGTACGAAAGATCCAGGGCGCGGACGTGATTGGAGAGCTGCTGCACCGCCTACCTGTGCCGCGAACCGGCGCCGGCACTGGAGAGAACCCGGCGTGACGCCCGGCGTGGAGGTCGAGTTCCGCTGGCGTGCATCGGAATTGACACGAGCGATCGCAACGTGTACGGGGTTTGCGATGGCCGCCGCCGTGATCGGCGCACGGTGGCAGCTGATCGCCTTCGCGGCACCGCTGCTCGGCGTGCTGTGCTCGATCAGCTGGCAGCGGCCGGTCCCAACGATTCGGGTGCATGGCGAGCCCGACGCCCAGCGTTGCTTCGAAAACGAGCAGGCCCACATCCGGGTGTGGGCGACCGGGGAAGGCGGGACTTCGGCAGTCCGGGTCACGGTTCCGGACATCGCGGGCATGGAGATCGAAACCGCCGAATCCGATGCGGCCCAGGAGCAAACGGTCACGACGACCGCGCGGCGCTGGGGCCGGTATTCCATTGGGGCTCGCGTCGACGTCGTTGCCCGTGGTGGGCTGCTCACCGGCGCAGCCACTGTGGGGGCCGCCGAGGTCATCGTGTTTCCCTTGACGCCGCCACAGCAGACGCCCATCCCGCAGACCGAGCTGCTCGACCGGTTGGGCGCCCACCTGACCCGCCATATCGGTCCAGGTGTGGAGTACGCCGACATCCGCCTCTATGTGCCCGGCGACCAACTGCGCGCGGTGAATTGGCCGGTAAGCGCGCGCCGCGGCCAACTGCATGTGACACAGCGATTGACCGACCGCGCCGCCGACGTGGTGGTCTTGATCGATGGCTACCGGCAGCCCGCGGGTCCGGCGACCGAGGCCACCGAACGCGTCGTGCGCGGGGCGGCGCAGGTGGTGCAAACCGCATTGCGTCACGGCGATCGGGCCGGCATCGTCGCTCTCGGGGGCAACCATCCGCGTTGGCTGGGCGCGGACATCGGGCAGCGCCAGTTTTATCGGGTGCTCGATACCGTCCTGAACGCCGGTGACCGCTTCGAACACACCACGGGCACATTGGCGCCGCGCGCGGCGGTTCCCGCCGGGGCGATCGTCATCGCGTTCTCCACCCTGCTCGACACCGAATTCGCCTTGGCCCTGATCAATCTGCGCAAGCGAGGCCATGTCGTGCTTGCCGTCGACATTCTCGATCGTTCGCCGTTCGAAGACGAGCAGGATCCGCTCGTGGATCGGATGTGGGCGCTGCAGCGCTCCGCCATGTATCGCGACATGGCCACCATCGGTGTGGACATCGTATCGTGGCCGGGCGACAGCGGTCTGGAGCAGTCCATGGGTGTGATACCGGATCGCCGCCGGCGAGTGCGGGGGAGGCTTCGTGGATAAGGGTGCGAGCGCACTGACGCGGGTGGGGGCGCCAACGTTCGCGACGGGCTTCGGTCTACTCATGGTGGGCCTGGTCGCCGACGGTTGGCATGGCTCCGCGGTGGTTGAATGGGTGGCGGCGCTGGCTGCGGTCGCGGTTGGCGTCGTATTCCGGCCTGCCGCAACGGTTGCCGTGCTGCTGGCCGCGGTTACTGCAACGCTGTCCAACCCGTCGGTGATATTCGTCGCGCTGTCCGGTTTGTGCGCCGCCGCCTACCTGGTGTGCCGCCATGCGGTCGGCGCGTCCGCCCCGGTGGTGCTGGACAGCTGGCCGACGGCCGCCGGCGCCGTGGGCTTTACGTTCGCCGGGCTGGTTGCGACGTCGTTTCCGCTGCAGCTGCCGTGGTTGCCGCTGGTGGCCCCGCTGGGGGCATTGGTGATCTACCTGTTGGCAATCCGGCCGTTCATGAGCTGACCGAAGACGTCAAACCACGCGTCAGTGCAGCAGCTCGGCGGCCTGGTCGGCCAGATCGAGCAGCGGCTGCGGGAAGATACCGAGCGCCACGGTGACAGCGGCGCACACCGCGATGGCGGCCTTGCTCAAAAAGCCCGGCGTCACCACGTGTGGGGTGTCCTCGGTCGCCTCGGTGAAGAACATCGACACGATCACCCGCACATAGAAGTACGCGGCGACTCCGCTGGCGACCACCCCGACGATCACCAGGGGTGCGGCCCCGCCCTGGGCCGCGGCCTTGAAGACCGCCAGCTTGCTGACGAATCCACTCGTCAGGGGGATGCCGGCGAACGCCAACAAGAACATCGAAAACATCACGCCCACAATGGGTGAGCGCTGCCCCAGTCCCGCCCAGTGCGAAAGGGTGGCGTCTTCGACTCCGTCGGCGTCGCGGATCAGGCCGACGATCGCGAACGCGCCCACGGTGCTGAAGCTGTAGGCCAGCAGGTAGAACAACGTGGACGACAGGCCCGTGTGGTTATCGGCGATGACGCCGGTGAGGATGAATCCGACGTGGGCGACCGACGAGTAGGCCAGCATGCGTTTGACGTCGGTTTGGTTCACCGCGGTGATGGTGCCGACCGCCATGGTCAGGATGGAGATGGCCCACAGCACCGGGCGCCACTGATCGTGCAGCGGCGGCAGCGCCACATAGATAACCCGAAGCAGCGCACCGAAGGCCGCGACCTTGGTGGCCGCCGCCATGAACCCGGTGATGGGGGTGGGCGCGCCCTGGTACACGTCGGGAATCCACGAGTGGAACGGAACGGCACCGACCTTGAACAGCAGGCCGACCGACAGCAGCGCGACGCCCACCAGCGCCATCGAGGTGTTGCCGTGCGCGGCCAACGCATCACGGATGCCCGTCAGCAGCAGGGTGCCGGTCGCGCCGTAGAGCAGCGCCACACCGTAGAGGAAGAACGCCGACGAAAACGCGCCCAGCAGAAAGTACTTCATCGCCGCTTCCTGCGAGAGCAGGCGACGATGGCGGGCCAGGCCGCACATCAGGTACAGCGGCAGGGACAACACTTCCAGCGCAACGAACATGGTCAACAGGTCGTTGGACGCGGGGAAGACCATCATGCCGCCGACCGACAGCAGCGCCAGCGGGAACAACTCCGTCTGGGCGGCCCCGGCCCGCTCGGCCTCGCGCTCGGCGTCGCCGTCGGGCACCGCCGATGCCTGTGGCGTGAAGGAGTCCAGGCCGCCCGAGCCGGCCCTGCCGACTCCCACGGACACCTTGCTCTCGGCTTTGGGCTGGGCGCGCTCGGCGATGAAGATGACCGCCATCACCGCGACCAGCAGCACCGTGCCCTGGAGATACAGCGTCGGACGGTCAATGGCCATGGCGCCCAAAACCGCGACCCGACCCGGGATTTGGATCGAACGGCTCACTGCGATGACCGCGACGAACGCCGCGATCAAACCGGCGAGCGAGAGCGCCACCTGCGCGGTGTAGCGAATTCGCCTGGGCAGAAACGCCTCTGCGAGGACGCCCACCACGGCAACGCCGAACACGATGAGCGTCGGGCAGAGCAGGAAGTACTGGACGCTCGGGGTAGGGAGGGTCATCGTGGTCCTTCGGCGGTCCGATGTAGTTCGGCCGGTCTGGGTGTTCCCACCGGGACGGTCGGCTTGGGGTCATGCTGGCCCATGGTGGTCATGGTGTTCTCGACGGCGGGATTGATGATGTCGAGCACGGGCTTAGGGTAGATGCCGAGCACCAGCAGCAGCGCGATCAGCGGTGCGACGACGATCAATTCGCGCGCGCGCAGATCTGCGATCTTCTCGTTGCCGCTGACGACCGGCCCGGTCATCACGCGCTGGTACAGCCACAACATGTAGACCGCCGAGAGCACCAGCGCGGTGACCCCGAACGCGGCGGCCAGCCAGTACCGGTTGAACGTGCCCAGCAGGACCAGGAATTCGCTGATGAACGGCGCCAGGCCCGGCAGTGACAGGGTGGCCATGGCCGAGACCAGGAAGGTGCCCGCCAATATCGGCGCCACCTTCTGCACTCCGCCATAGTCGGCGATCGCCCGGCTCCCGTGCCGCGATATCAGGAATCCGGCGATCAGGAAGACCGCGGCCGTGGACAAGCCGTGGTTGAGCATGTACAGCGTTGACCCGCTCTGCCCCTGGCTGGTCATCACGAAGATGCCCAGGATGATGAATCCGAAGTGCGAGATCGACGTGTAGGCGATCAGCCGCATGATGTCGGTCTGGCCGATGGCGACGATTGCGCCGTAGATCACCCCGATGACCGCCAGCACGACGATCAGTGGGCGGAAATACGTTGAGGCACCAGGGAACAGCTGCAAGCAGTAGCGCAGCATGCCGAAGGTGCCGACCTTGTCCATGACCGCCATCATCAGCACCGCGGTGGCAGGGGTGGCCTCGACCGCGGCGTCGGGCAGCCAGCGGTGGAACGGCCATAGCGGGGCCTTGATCGCGAACGCGAACATGAAGCCCAGGAACAGCGCCTTGAACACCGCGGAGTCCGCTCCGTAACGACCGGAGGCGACGCCGGCCACGATCTCGCGGAAGTCGAAGGTGCCCGAACCGTGTTCCGAGGTCACCACATACAGCCCGATCACCGCGGCCAGCATGATCAGGCCACCGAACAGGTTGTACAACAAGAACTTCACGGCCGCGCGCGACCTGCCGGGACCGCCGAAGCCCCCGATCAGGAAGTACATCGGGATGAGCATGGCCTCGAAAAAGACGTAGAACAGCAACACGTCGAGGGCGACGACCGAGATCAGCACCATCGACTCGATGGCCAGCGTCAAAGCGATGTAGGCGTGTACCCCGCGGCTGCGCTCGTCACCTGACGGGTCGCTACCATCGTCCCCGTCGTTCCAGCCGGCCACCTGCAGCACCGGAATCAGCACGGCCGTCAGCAGAACCAGCACCACCGCGATGCCGTCGACACCCAGGGTGTAGCCGGCGCCGAACGCCGGGATCCACTGATGCTTTTCGACGAATTGGTAAGGCGCGCCGCCGGTCTTGAATCCGACCGTGACGACGATGGCCGCCGCCAGGGTCAGGACGCCGAAGACCAGACCGGTCCACTTGGCGAGCTGTCGCAGCCCGGGCGGCATCAGGATGATCAACACGGAGCCAACCAGCGGCACCAGCCACAGCACGCTCAGCCATGGAACGCTATTCACCAGCGCCGCTCCTCATCATCGCTTTCCACCGCATCGTCGCCGGCCCGAGTCACCACAGCCGCACCGCCAGGATCAGCGCGACCACTAGTACCGCGCCCGTCAGCATCGATAAGGCGTAGTTGCGGGCGAAGCCGGTCTGCAGCCCGCGCAACCGATTTGACGTCGAGCTCACCAGCGCAGCCAGGGCGTTGACCGAGCCGTCGACACCCGCGTTGTCGATGTCGACAAGCGCATGAGTCAGTTGCGCACCGGGGCGCATGAAGACCTCCTCGTTGAAGGCATCGCCGTAGAAGTCGCTGCGTACCGCCGTCGTCAACGCCGACACGGAGAGCGGAGCGACCCGCGGGATCGGAATCTTCGCGTACAGCCGGTAGGCCACCGCGATGCCGATGACCACGACACCTAGCGCAAGCGCGGAGCTCACCCAGGCCGGGAACGCGTGGGTTACTTCCTCGTGCTTTCCGACGACCGGTTCGAGCCAGCTCTGCAGGGTGCCCCCCACCGCCAGCAGGCCACCGGAGAACACCGAGCCGACGGCGAGCAGGATCATCGGCCACGTCATCAGGGCCGGCGCCTCATGTGGGTGGGCGCCGGGGCTCCAGCGCTTCTTGCCGAAGAAGGTCATGAGCATCACGCGCGTCATGTAGAACGCGGTGACGCCGGCTCCCAGCAACGCGGCGCCACCCAGCAGGTAACCCTGGGTGCCACCCGCGGCCAGCGCCGCCTCGATGATGGCGTCCTTGGAGAAGTAGCCCGCGAAGGGCGGCACGCCAATGATCGCGAGATAGCCCAGGCCGAAGGTGACGAACGTGATGGGCAGCGCCGCGCGCAAACCGCCGTAGCGGCGCATGTCCTGTTCTTCGTGCATCGCGTGAATCACCGCGCCAGAGCCGAGGAACAACCCGGCCTTGAAGAAACCGTGGGTGAGCAGGTGCATGATCGCGAAGGCATAGCCGGCCGGGCCGAGGCCGGCCGCCAGCACCATGTAGCCGATCTGGCTCATCGTCGATGCGGCCAGCGCCCGCTTGATGTCGTCCTTGGCGCAGCCGATGAAAGCTCCGAGCAGCAGCGTGACCGCACCCACGATGACCACGGCCAGTTGCGCGTCGGGGGACAGGTTGTACAGGGGGTTGGATCGCACGATCAGATACACGCCGGCGGTCACCATGGTGGCGGCGTGTATCAGCGCGGACACCGGGGTGGGGCCCTCCATGGCGTCACCCAGCCATGCCTGCAGCGGGACTTGGGCGGATTTGGCGCAGGCGCCCAGCAGCAACAGCAGTCCCATGGCGGTCAGCGCGCCACGATTGGCGGCCGGTGCGCCGGCGAACACTCCGGCATACGACAGAGTGCCGAAAGTGCTGAACATCAAGAACATTCCCAGGGCCAGGCCGGCATCGCCGACCCGGTTCATCACGAACGCTTTCTTGGCCGCGGTGGCCGCCGTCGGCTTGTGATACCAGAATCCGATCAGCAGGTAGGACGCCAGGCCGACGCCTTCCCAGCCGACGTAGAGCACCACGTAGTTGTCGGCAACGACCAGCAGCAGCATCGACGCCAGGAAAAGGTTGAGGTAACCGAAAAACCTTCGGCGGTCGAAATCTTCGGCCATGTACGCGACCGAATAGATGTGGATCAGTGACCCGACCCCGGTAATCAGCAGCACGAAACACACCGACAGCTGGTCGATTTGCAGCCCGAGGTCTACTTGGAGCTGGCCGACGGGGATCCAGCTGAACACCTTCTGGTGGATGACGCGGTCGTCGGCGGCGCGGCCGAGCAGCTCGCTGAGCAGGCTCACGCCCACCCCGAAAGCGGCCAGCGCGGTGGCGCAGCCCAGCCAATGCCCCCACCGATCGGTGCGTCGCCCGCCGAACAGCAGGATTGCGGCGCCCGCCAATGGCAGGGCCACCAGCAGCGGAGTGTATTGAGTCATGTTGGCGTCTTCAGCCTTTGAGTAGATTCGCGTCGTCGACGGATGCCGACTTGCGGGTACGGAAGATGGTCATGATGATGGCCAGGCCGATGACCACCTCGCATGCGGCGACGACCATCGTGAAGAACGCGATCATCTGCCCGTCCAGCTGGCCGTGCATCCGCGCGAACGTGACGAAGGCGAGGTTGACCGCGTTGAGCATCAGCTCGACGCACATGAACATGACGATGGCGTTGCGGCGCAACAACACACCGGAGGCCCCGATAGTGAACAGCAGCGCCGAAAGGTACAGATAATTAGCCGGATTCACGGCGTACCGCCTTGTGAGAGAGTCGGGCTCGGCTCGGTGGACGGGGTCCTCTTGCCGTCGGCGCCGCGACTTTGCAGCAGCGGCGACACCGAAAGTTTCGAGTACGAGCCGTCCGGCAGCAACGCGGCCACGTCGACGGCGTTGTGGCGTGCGTACACTCCGGGGCTGGGCATCGGGGTGGGGTGCCCGCCCGCCTGGAATCGTTCCTGGGAGAGCTCGCGCTGCGTCTTGCGGCGCTCGAAGCGCTCGCGGTGCGCCAGCACCATCGCACCGATGGCCGCGGTGATCAGCAGCGCGCTGGTCAGCTCGAACGCCCACAGGTACCGCGAAAAGATCAGGGCCGCCAGCCCTTCCACGTTGCCGTTGGCGTTGGCGGTGGTGAGTCCGGCGAAACCGCCGGTGGTCAGGTTGCCGATGGCAGCGATGAGCAGAATGCCGAAACCCATACCCGCCGCCACCGCCGCGATCCGCTGGCCGCGCAGCGTCTCCTTGAGCGATTCCGCGGAGTCCACACCGATGAGCATCAGAACGAACAAGAACAGCATCATCACCGCGCCGGTGTAGACCACGACTTGGACCACACCCAAGAACAGCGCGTCCTGAATCATGTAGAAGACCGCCAGGATGATCATGGTCATCGCCAAGAACATCGCGGAGTACACGGCGTTGACGGCGGTGACCACCCCGATCGCGCCGAGCACGGCCACCACACCCAGCACCCAGAAGGCGACCGCTTCGCCGGTGGACGTGCGGACGATGGTGTCTTGCGCGTAACTCGAAGCCACGGCGACGGCGTGGCCGGTCAATCCGATCACTGGGAGTCTCCGGCCTGCTGGGTCTCCCGCAATCCCTGCGCGGTCACGTTGCCTTGGTAGTAGTCCTTGTCGGTGGCGCCTTCGGCCCTGGGGTGCGGCGGCGCGAGCATGTCTTGCAGCAGCGGCGCCAGGAGCCGGTCCTTCTCGTAGATCAGGTCCGCGCGGTTGTCGTCGGCCATCTCGTAGTCGTTGGTCATGGTCAGCGCCCGCGTGGGGCAGGCCTCGATGCACAGTCCGCAACCGATGCAGCGCAGATAGTTGATCTGGTAGACCCGGCCGTAGCGTTCCCCGGGCGAATACCTCAGTTCCTCGGTGTTGTCCGCGCCCTCGACGTAGATGGCGTCGGCCGGGCACGCCCAGGCGCACAATTCGCACCCGATGCACTTCTCCAGACCGTCCGGGTAGCGGTTCAGCTGGTGACGGCCGTGGTAGCGCGGCATGACGGGGCCCGGCTTCTCCGGATACTCCTCGGTGACGTTCTTCTTGAACATCGATCCGAACGTCACGCCGAATCCGGCCACGGCGTCCAAGAATTTAGCCACGTGCTTCCTCCTTGCTCGCAGCGGCCAGGGACTTCATCGGCAGCGGCGGTGTCGGGAATACCGGTGTCGGGCTTTCCGCGGCCGGCAGCTTCTTCGCGTCGCGGCGCATCTGTTTCTCCAGCGCGCGAATGCCCGGCGCGCTGAACGGCTTTCGCAGCAACAGCACGATCACCGTGGCGAACACGACGCTGCACGCCACCAGGATCGGGGTCCAGTGCTGGAAGCCCTGGTTGCGCAGCGTGCGAATGACGGCGGCGATCAGCACCCAGACCAGCGAGGCCGGGATCAGCAGCTTCCAGCCCAGACCCATGAACTGGTCGTAGCGCAGCCGGGGCAACGAGGCCCGCAGCCAGAAGTAGATGAACAGGAAGGTCCACATCTTCGCCGTGAACCACAGCACCGGCCACCAGCCGGTGTTGGCGCCCGCCCACATGTTCAGCGGCCACGGTGCGTGCCACCCACCGAAGAACAAGGCGGTGGCCAGGGACGAGACCGTCATCATGTTGACGTACTCGGCGAGCATGAACATCGCGAACTTCAGTGACGAATACTCGGTGTGGAATCCCGCGACGAGCTCGCCCTCGGCCTCGGGCAAATCGAAAGGCGCCCGGTTGGTTTCGCCGACCATCGAGATCAGATAGATCACGAACGAGGGCAGCAGCAGGAACACGTACCAGACCCGGTCCTGCGCTGCGACGATCTGCGAGGTCGACATCGAGCCGGCGTAGAGGAAGACCGCCGCGAACGAAAGCCCCATCGCCACCTCGTAGGAGATGACCTGGGCGGTGGAGCGCACCCCGCCGAGCAGCGGATAGGTGGACCCGGAAGCCCAACCGCCCAGCACGATTCCGTACACACCGATCGCCGACAGTCCCAGAATGAACAGCACCGCGACCGGCAGGTCGGTCAGCTGCAGCGGCGTGCGGTGTCCGAACACCGACACGACCGGACCGAACGGGATGAACGCGAAGGCGGTGAACGCCGGGATAGTGGAGATGACCGGCGCCGCGAAATAGACGAACTTGTCGACGCCGCCCGGGGTGATGGTTTCCTTGAGCGCCAACTTGATTCCGTCGGCCAGGCTCTGCAGGGCACCCCATGGTCCCGCCCGGTTGGGCCCGGGCCGCAACTGCATCCAGCCGAGGATCTTGCGTTCGAGCAGAATCGCCACCAGCACGTTCAGCATGAGGAATGCGAAGATTGCCAGCGCCTTGCCGAGCACCAACCACCAGGTGTCGTGCCCGAACGCGGTCAACGCCGTCATGAGCCAGCTCCGATCTTGACTGTGCTGCCAACCGATACGCCGAGCTGGCGGTGCACCGCCGAACCGGGCGAGTTCACCGGAAGCCACACCACCCGGTCGGGCATATCGGTGATCACCAGCGGCAGGCTGATGGATCCGTGCGACGTGCTGACCGTGACCGCGTCGCCATCGGCGGCGCCGATCTCGGCCGCCGTATCGGCGGACAGCCGCGCGACGGGCTCGCGCGCGGTTCCCGCCAGATGCGGCTCGCCGTCTTGTAAACGGCCGCTGTCCAACAGCATCCGCCAGCCGGCCAATACCGCCTCACCCGCGGCGGGCCGGGCCGGCTCGGCGGCCGCGACGTCCGGGCTCGTGGCGCGCTTGCCGTCCCAGTGCCGCAGCGCGGCCAGTTCTTCGCGGGCTGCGGCGACGGTGGACATGCCCAGATACACGCCCATTTCGTCGGCAAGCGTGTCGAGC
>NZ_LZMB01000461.1 GCF_001673555.1 Mycobacterium sp. 1165178.9
CCTCGATCGCGACGACGTTCTCGCCGCCCTCGATCTCCTGCACGTGCCAGCCATAGGCCCGATACCGGGCGGCGGTGTCCTCACACAGCGCGATATTCGTGTCGTCCTCGATCGAAATCTCGTTGTGGTCGTAGAAAACGATGAGGTTGCCCAGCTGCTGCACCGCCGCCAGCGACGACGCCTCGGAGCTGACGCCCTCTTCGATGTCGCCGTCGGAGGCGATCACGTAGATGAAATGGTCGAACGGGCTGGCACCCGGGGCGGCGTCGGGATCGAACAGGCCGCGCTCGTAGCGGGCGGCCATCGCCATGCCCACCGCCGACGCCAGACCCTGCCCGAGCGGGCCGGTGGTGATCTCAACGCCCTTGGTGTGCCGGAACTCCGGGTGCCCGGGGGTCTTGGATCCCCAGGTGCGCAGCGACTCGATGTCGGACAGCTCCAGACCGAAACCACCCAGGTACAGCTGCAGGTACAGGGTCAGACTGCTGTGCCCGCAGGACAGGACGAACCGGTCGCGGCCCAGCCAGGAGGTGTCGCTGGGGTCGTGGCGCATGGTTCGCTGAAACAACGTGTAGGCCAGGGGCGCCAGGCTCATCGCCGTCCCGGGATGGCCGTTGCCGACCTTTTGTACCGCATCGGCGGCCAGCACCCGAATGGTGTCGACGGCGGCCGAGTCGAGCTCGGACCAGTCGTCGGGAAGGTGCGGTTGGGTCAGCGTGGAGATCTCTTCGAGTGTCGTCACAGACTCTGTCCTTGGGTCATCGAGCTGATCAATCCCACCCTAGTGCGGGAGGACCGGCTATTGCAGCGCAGGATTTCGGGTACCCACAGCCGGCAGATGTGAAAATTACGCGCCCGTGGAAAGCGTTTAACATTCAGTGCGGAAATCTGGGAAAAACCTGCGGAAAGGACCCGCGGGCGGGCCATCGCCACAACCCGGTCTACCATCGTGTGTAGTAGATGCTGCGCGCCGCTGCGACCCCGAGGAGTTATTGCGTGAGCGTTCGCGGGCGCGTCGCGCCGAGCCGATTGCCAAGCCGAATACAGGGCACGGTGCTGGCTTATCTGGCGCTGACCAAGCCCCGGGTCATCGAATTGCTGCTCGTCACCGCGATCCCGGCGATGTTGCTGGCTCAGCGCGGCACCGTGAACCCGCTGCTGATCGTCAACACGCTGATCGGCGGGATGCTCGCCGCCGGGGGCGCGAACACTCTCAACTGTGTGGCCGACGCGGACATTGACAAGGTGATGAAGCGCACGGCCCGCAGGCCGCTGGCCCGTGCCGCGGTGCCCACGCGCAACGCCCTGGTGCTCGGCCTTGTGCTGACGGTGGCCTCGTTCTTCTGGTTGTGGTGGACGACGAACCTGCTGTCCGGGCTGCTGGCGCTGGCGACGATCGCGTTCTATGTGTTCATCTACACGCTGCTGCTCAAGCGCCGCACCTCGCAGAACGTGGTGTGGGGCGGCGCGGCCGGATGCATGCCGGTGATGATCGGCTGGTCGGCCGTCACCGGCACCATTGGCTGGCCCGCGCTGGTGATGTTCGCCATCATTTTCTTCTGGACGCCGCCGCACACCTGGGCGCTGGCGATGCGCTACAAGGACGACTACAAAGCGGCCGGCGTGCCGATGCTGCCGGCCGTGGCGACCGAGCGTCAGGTGACCAAGCAGATCCTGATCTACACCTGGCTGACGGTGCTGGCCACGCTGGCGCTGGCGCTGGCGACGGGCTGGCTGTACGCGGCCGTCGCCGTGGTGGCCGGGGTGTGGTTTTTGGCGATGGCCCACCAGCTGTACGCGGGCGTCCGCGCCGGCCAGCCGGTCAAGCCGTTGCGGTTGTTCCTGCAATCGAATAACTATCTGGCCGTGGTGTTCTGCGCATTGGCCGTGGATTCGGCCATCGGTTTGCCGCACCTGTTCTGAGCCGGTCTCCGAGTCGGATCACCCCGGCGCCGCCAACGCGTCACCCGGCGAATTCGAAAAGTGATGTCGGATATGGGATCGGTAGCCGGTCCAGGGGATCACACTTTTGGCATGACTAACCGCATCATGCGGACATTGATCGCCGGAACTCTGCTTTCGGCCGGACTGTCCTTCTGCGACATGGGCATCATCACGGGTACCGCCGACGCTAAACCCGGACCGATGCCGCTGGACGCGTGGCCCGGCTGTCCCAATGACCACCCCCAGGGGCCGTGCCGTTGGTGTCCCGGGCAACCATTGCCGCCGACCGGCAACCATGTCACGAACCCCGTCGTCTGGGACAACAACGTCTGCCACACCTACTATTACGTCTGGTTCGGGCAGGGCAATGTCGCCCAGAACATCTGGGACGGCGACAACCCGCCGGCACCGCCACCACCCCCGCCGCCGGGCCTCATCAACAGAGACAACTGCCAGCAGATTCTCGGAATCTTCTGCCCTCACGCGTAGCGGGCTCGTTATCTAGGGCAGCAGCACGATCGAGCCCGCCGTCTTGCGCCCCTGCAGATCCCGGTGGGCGCGGGCGGCCTCGGCCAGCGGGTAGCGCCCGCCCACCTCGACGGTGATGTCGCCGCCGGCGATCGCGGCGAACAATTCCTCTGCCCGCCAGCTGAATTCCTGTGCGGTGCGGACGAAATGCGCCAGCGACGGCCGGGTCAAAAATACCGAGCCCGCCGCGTTGAGGCGCTGCGGGTCGAACGCCGGGACGGGCCCGCTGGCCGCACCGAAGAGTACCAGGGTGCCCCGGATGGCCAGGCTGGCCAGGCTGGCGTCAAACGTGGTGGCGCCCACCCCGTCATACACCGCGGCCGCCCCGGCGCCGTCGGTCAGCGAACGGATCCGCTCGCCGAATGCCGCGGGATCGTCAGGGTAGGGAAGCACCTCGTCGGCTCCCGCCCGGCGGGACAGCCGCTCCTTGTCCGGGGTTGAGACGGTGGTGATCACCCGCGCGCCGAGAAGGTGCGCCCACTGCGTCAGGATCAGCCCGACGCCGCCCGCGCCGGCGTGCACCAGCACCGTGTCGCCCGCCTGCACCGGATACACCGATCGCAGCAGATAGTGGGCGGTCAGCCCCTTCAGTAGGGCCGAGGCCGCCACGTCGGCGGTCACGCCGTCGGGCAGCTCGGCAGTCAAATGTGCTGGGGCCGTGGCATATTCGGCATACCCGCCGGATGCCGCGGCACTGACCACGCGGTCGCCGACGTCGAGTCCGTCGACGCCGTTGCCCAGGGCTTCGATCGTGCCGGCCAATTCCGAGCCGAGGATGAACGGCAACTCCCGCGGGTACTGCCCCGAGCGGAAATAGGTGTCGATGTAGTTGACGCCGATGGCCTCCGCCTTGATCAGCACCTCACCCGGTCCGGGCGTGGGCGCGGCCGTATCGACGTAGCGCAACACTTCGGGGCCGCCGGTCTCGCTGACTTCGATCGCGTGCATCTGCTTATCATGCCCGGGCATGAAACTCGCTCGCCCGGACATCTTTCATCCCCGCATCGTGCTGGCGGGGCCAGGCGACGACGCGGACAGGACGGTGGACGACGCCGGTCTGGTGGGCGCGCTACGGCGACGCGGGCTGCACGCGCGCTGGCTGCCCTGGGACGACCCGGAAACCGCCAGCGCAGATCTGGTGATCCTGCGAGCCGCCGCGGAAATCCCGGATCGGCGCGACGCGTTCCTGTCCTGGACACGGCGCGTGCCTCACCTGCTCAACCCGCCCGGCGCGGTGGCCTGGAACCTCGATGAGCGGTATTTGCGCGACCTCGAGAATGACGGGGTGCCGACCACCGGACCGGACGCGGCTCCCGAGGCGACGCTGATCTTCCTGGGCGGCGAACAATCGCACGCCTGGCCGGTCGAGCCGCAGTTTGAATTGTGGGACCTCGGCTACGCCGCCCTCGCCGCTGCCGCCGGACGCGCCGGCATCGCCGCGCGGGACCTGCTGTACGCGCGCGCCGACGTGGCCGGAGAACGGCTCGTCGGGCTCGACCTGGTCGCGCCGTCCTTGGGCTGGCGCCGGCTGGACACCGTGGCCCGCGAATTCGCCCAGCGCCGGTTCGCGCTGGCGTTGGAGTCAGCTTGCGAGCGGCTAGGGCTGGGCCCGCTCTCGCATCGAAGCCCATAGCGCCGCGGTGGCCGCCGTGCAGGCCGCGGCCCCCGCCACGTGCAGGGCGACCAGCACCGCCGGAACTCCGGTGTAGTACTGGGCGGTGCCGACCGCGGCTTGGGCGAACACCAGTGCCAGCAGCACCCCGAGCCGCAGCAGCACGGGTCGGGCGGCACGCACCGCCAGTAGCCCGAAGCTCAGCCCCACCAGTAGCGACAGGTAGGCGATCAGCAGCGACGAGTGCACGTGCACCAGGGTGTCGACCTCGACTTTCAGCCGCGGGACCGTCCGGGTGGGGCTGCGATCGCCCGCGTGCGGGCCCGCGGCCGTCACCAGCGTGCCGGTGACCAGCACCGCGGCCAGATTCAGCCCGGACAGCGCGGTCAGCGCGCGCAGCGGCCTGACCACTCGCTGGCGAACCCCTCCGTCGTCGGGTTCGCCGACTTTCACGTACAGCAGCACCGCCAGCCACACCATCGTCATCGACGTCAGCAGGTGGATCGCCACCGTCCACCACAGCAGCCCGGTGCGCACGGTGATGCCGCCAATCACCGCCTGCACGACGGTCGACACCGGCATCAGCCAGGCATAGACGAGTACCTCGCGTCGCCGCCGTGCCCGGGTCACGGCCAGCACAGCCAGCGCCGCGGTGATCACCACGGCGAAGGTGACCATTCGATTGCCGAATTCGACGGCCTGATGGATGCGCGGCACCTCGGCGTGGGCCACCGGAACGAAGCTGCCCGGAAAGCACTGCGGCCAGGTCGGGCAGCCCAGGCCCGAGGCGGTGACGCGGACGATCGCGCCGGTGATGGCGATGCCGCCCTGAGTCACGATGACCAACGCGGCGATCAGGCGCTGCACGCCCCGGCTGGGGTTGGGGAGCAGGTCCACCAAGCGCAACAGCATCCGTCCAACCACGGCCCGATCCTAAGGCACCGAAAACTACGGCCTGTAGTACGCCCGGGCGGGCCGACGAACGTCAGGTGAAGCGGAACCAGCGCAGCGCGCTCAGCGCGCCCACCGCGCCCCACGCCACCAGAACGACCATTCCGAACCAGTCCACCGACATGGTCATCGCCTGCGACAGCGCCTCGGTGAGCGCGCCGGACGGAGTCAGTCGCGCGGCCAGCTTCACCGCCGCCGGGGTTATCCCGGTTTCGACCGTCAGCGCGCCAAGGCCCGCGAAGACGAACCACATCAGGTTGGCGACCGCGAGCACGATCTCGGCGCGCAGCGTCCCGCCGAGCAGCAGCCCCAGCGCCGCGAAGACCACGGTGCCCAGCGCGATGACCGCCGCGCCCAACGCCAGGGCCGCCGGCGTGGGTCGCCATCCCAGCGCAAAACCGATGGCGCCCAACAGGATTGCCTGGAGAAACACCACGGTGACCACCGCGAGAGACTTGCCCGCGATGATGCCCCACACAGGCAGCGGGGTGGCTCCGAGCCGCTTGAGCGCGCCGTAGCGCCGATCGAAGGCGACCGCGATCGCCTGACCGGTGAACGCAGTCGAGATCACCGCCAGCGCCATGATGACCGGGGTGAAGGTCGCCGCGCGGTGCTGGCCGAACGAGCCGAGCGGCAGCAGCGTGAGCCCGACCAGCAGCGTGATCGGGATGAACATGGTGAGCAGCAGCTGTTCGCCGTTGCGCAACAGCAGCTTGAGTTCCAATCCGAATTGCGCGGCAAGCATTTTCGGCACCGCGCTGGGCCGCGGATCGGGAGCGAAGGTGCCCGCGGGGAAGGCGTTCGGGTGAGTCTCGTTGTCCGTCAAGGCCGTAACTTCCTGCCGGTGAGGTCGAGGAACACATCCTCGAGGCTGCGTTGCTCGACGCGCATGTCGGTTGCCAGGACGTCGATCCGCGCGCACCACGCCGTGACGGTCGCCAGCACCTGGGGGTCTACGTGCCCCTCGACCAGGTACTCGCCCGGCGTCACCTCGGTGGCCTTGTAGTCCTCCGGCAGCGCGGCAGACAGCAAGGACAGATCGAGGCGTGGCGGCGCGCTGAATCGCAACTGGTCCTTGGCCCCACTGCGCATCAGCTCGGTCGGCGTACCGGAGGCCACG
>NZ_LZMB01000462.1 GCF_001673555.1 Mycobacterium sp. 1165178.9
ACCGCTCGGTCGACGATTCGCCCTACGGCGGTGGCCCGGGGATGGTGATGAAGGCGCCGGTGTGGGGTGAGGCGCTCGACGAAATCGCCTCTGCGGAAACGCTTTTGATTGTTCCCACCCCGGCAGGCCGATTGTTCACGCAGGCGACGGCCGCGCGCTGGAGCGCCTCACCCCACACCGGCGCCTTCATCACCATCCCCGGGCCACCGCCGTAGGGCGAATCGTCGACCGAGCGGTGCACGTCATACGTCCAGCGCCGCAGGTCGTGCACCTGCAGATCGACCAGGCCGGACTGAATCGCCTTGCCCGGCAACGATTGCCGCAGCGGATCCAGATAGTCCGGAAAGATCGTGACGACGTCGATTCTCATACCGAAGATCCCCCGTTACAGGTCCAGCAGGCCTTCGGGCGGGTCGATCTCGACGGTTCCGTCATCCAGCGACACCGCTGTGACGATCGCAGTCACGAACGGCACCAACACTTCCCGCTTCTCATCGCCGGCCTCGCCCGCCTCGCGCCGCACCGCCAACAGCTCACCCGCCGCGGTGTGCAACACCTCGGCCACGACGCCGACCTCGTGGCCCGCGGTGGTGCGCACGCGCAGGCCTTCGAGCTGATGGTCGTAGTAGGTGTCCGCCTCGTCGATGTCGGGCAAGTCCTCGGAATCGACGACGAACAGGGTGCCGCGCAGCGCGTCGGCGGCATCACGGTCGGTGACGCCGACCAGGCGCACCAGCAGCCGACCGCCGTGCTCGCGCACGCTTTCGACGACACAGCTGCGTTCCGCGCCGCCGCGAGACGGCTTGCCGCGCAACGTGTTACCCGGCGAGAATCGGGCGGCGGGATCGTCAGTGCGGATCTCCACCACCAGCTCGCCGCTGATGCCGTGGGCTTTCACCACGCGCCCGACGGTCAACTCCAAGGGAGTTCCATGAGCAGCGCTGGCCTACTGGTCGGTGTCCACCACGTCGACGCGGATGCCGCGACCGCCGATCCCGGCGACCAGCGTGCGCAGAGCGGTCGCGGTACGACCTCCGCGGCCGATCACCTTGCCCAAGTCGTCGGGGTGGACGTGGACCTCGACGGTCCGCCCCCGGCGGCTGGTCACCATGTCCACCCGGACGTCGTCGGGGTTGTCGACAATCCCGCGGACCAGGTGCTCAACAGCGTCAACGACAACCGTACTCATCGCGGCGGTCAGCTTTCGGTGGTCGGCTCGGCCTGCTCGCCGCCCTCGGCGGGCGCCGCGGCCTCAGGGGCGGCGGTCGCCGCGGGGGCCTCGGCCGCGGCCTCGGGCGCGGGAGACTCCTCCGCCGCCTTCGCGGCCTTCTTGGCCGGGGCCTTCTTCTTCGGCTTCGCGGCCTCGGTGCTTGGTCCGCCGTCGGCCTCGGCCAGCGCGGCGTTGAACAGCTCCAGCTTGCTGGGCTTGGCCGGGGCGACCTTCAAGCGGCCCTCGGCGCCCGGAAGGCCCTTGAACTTCTGCCAGTCGCCGGTGATCTGCAGCAGTTTGCGGACGGGCTCGGTGGGCTGCGCACCCACGGACAACCAGTACTGGGCGCGCTCGGAGTCGATCTCGATGAGGCTCGGTTCTTCCTTCGGGTGGTAGCGGCCGATGACCTCGATGGAGCGGCCGTCGCGACGGGTGCGCGCGTCGGCCACGGAGATGCGGTACTGGGGATTGCGGATCTTGCCAAGCCGGGTGAGCTTGATCTTCACAGCCATGGTTAAGCGATTTCTCCTGTGTGTGTCACGCTGCAATTCAGCGATCGGGGCCCGATGCCCGGATCCGGTTTTGCCTCGCGTGTATGACCGGTCGGCGATGCGTAATCGCTCGGCGGACAGCCGCCCATTGTGCCAGACCGGGGGCGACGATCAGAAATTCGCCCGCTGGCGGGATCACATCACCGCGCCCAGATTGCCGTCATGGTCGTGATCTGGTCGCCAGGCACAGCCCTCACGGCAATCTCGACGTCGCGAGCCGCGCCTCACATCACTTTCTGGAAGACCTTGGTCTCCGCCCGCCGCGTCATGCGCCAGCCGTCGGGCGTACGCACGAACTCGTCGTCGTACCAGAGTCCGCAGAACAGCACCTGGTCCTTGTCGCCGCCCAGCACCATCGGGTTGAAGCAGATTACCCGCGACGAGGCCTTGTCTCCGTCGATCCGGACCGAGAAGTTGCCCAGCATGTGCGCGTACACCGGGAAGTTGGGCAGCACCTCGGACAGCCATTTCTTCACCTCGGGGTAGTTGCCCTCGATGCCGCCCAGCGCGGTGTAGTCGATGTAGGCGTCGGGCGTGAATACCCTGTCCAGGTCGTCGAATCGCCGGTTGTCGATCGCGGTGGAGTAATCCACCAGAAGCTGCTGGATCTCGAGGCGGTCGGAGATTTCGGCCAGGCTCAACATGCCGTCGATTGAACACGATCCGGCCGCGTGGCGCGGCGCGCTAGCGGTACTGACGGGGCGAGCCAGAGCGGGCCGCCCTGCGGTAGCTGCCGGGACCGTAGCCGAACCACCGTCGACACGACCGGCTGAGCACGCTCTGCTCGGCGTAACCGAGTTCTCGGGTGAGGTGCGACAGGCTCATGTCGGTGTCGCGTAGGTAGTGTTCGGCCGTTTCGCGGCGCACGGCATCGATGAGCTTGCCGAAGGTGGTGTGCTCCGCGGACAGGCGACGGTGCAATGCCCTGGGGTGCAAGTCGAACTGGGCGGCGATCAGCTCGAGGCTGGCGGTGCCGGTGGGCAGCAGTTGACGGACCATCGCGCGCACCGACTGCGTCATGCCGGGTTCGTGTGTCGTGATCCCGCTCAGGTACTGGACGACCGCTTGATGGGCAAGTGCGTCCTGGTTGAGGGAGCGCGCCAGATCAGCGGTGCGGAAGGTGAAGCCGGCTGTCGGTCGCCCGAATCGCGGCCGGCAGCCGAAGTAGGTCAGATAGTCGGCGGTCGCGGTAAGCGGCTGGTGCGGAAGGTGCACGCTCAAGGGCTGGTACTGCGCGCCGAGCAGGAATCGCAACACACCCAGCGACACCCCGAGGGAGAGTTCGGTGGTCTGTGGGTGCGGGGGTGGCCGCTCGATCAGCACCTCGAACGCATAGAACGACTGTGCGGCGTCGGTACCGGGCGTTATGCGCGCGGAGATGGCCGGGCTGTAGGCCGCCAAGAAAGTTTCGACGATCGTGAAGGCGTCGCCGACCGTGGGCGCGGTGCGCGCGGCCACCCCGAGCGGACCAAGGATTTCGATGCCTTGGCGCAGTGCCAGCCGCCGACCGAAATCCGGGGTGCGGGTGGCTGCTCCGGCTGTCTCGACGGCCACGATGAGGCCACGGTAGGGCAGAAAGACCTCGTGCTCGCCGACGTCTTCGGGCCGGAGGCCCGCGGCGCGCAGCAGCTCGATTGGGTCGCCGCCTAGTTCGGCGACCAGGCGGGGATAGCCCGACAGCGACGTTCCTCGCACCACCGACATGTCAACGAATGTCAAAAAATCGTCAACAAATGTCAAGACCCTGGGCCGGTCGCGGCCGCATCCTGGGCGCCAACGAGGCAACCCGATCAAAGGAACCCCCATGAGCTTCGACACCGTGATCCGCAACGGCCGCTGGTTCGACGGCACCGGCGCGCCGTCGGCGATCCGCGACATCGGCGTCCGGGACGGTCACGTGGCGGCCATCAGCCCGCGTCCGCTCGACGCGACCGGCTGCGGTCAGGTGATCGACGCCGGAGGCAAGTGGGTGCTGCCGGGCATGGTCGACATCCACACCCACTACGACGTCGAGGTGCTGGCCGCTCCGTCGCTGTCGGAGTCACTGCGCCACGGCGTGACGACCGTGATGGTGGGGTCCTGTTCCTTATCGACCGTTCACGTCAACGGGCAAGACGCCGGCGACCTGTTCGCGCGGGTCGAAGCCATTCCGCGCGAGCACGTTATCAGCACGGTTGACCAGTACAAGACGTGGCGTAACTGCGAGGAGTACATCGCCGCCTTGGAGGCACGGCCGTTGGGCCCGAATGTGGCTGCCTTCATTGGTCATTCGGACATGCGGGCCGCGACGATGGGTCTAGACCGCGCCACCCGCAAGCAGCTGCGGCCGAGCAGGGCCGAGCAGTCGCGGATGGAGCAGATGCTGGCCGAGGCCCTGCGGGCCGGATTTGTCGGAATGTCTTCGCAGCAGCTGCTTTTCGACAAACTTGACGGCGAGACCTGCCGTTCCCGTACCTTGCCGTCCACGTATGCGAAGCCGCGGGAGCTGCGCCGGCTGAAGTCACTGCTGCGGCGCAACGGGCGAGTCTTGCAGGCGGGTCCCGACATTCAGAACCCATTCAACATCGCATCCCAGGCGATGCAGTCGCTGGGCATCGGTCGCAGGCGACTGAAGACCACTCTGCTCTCAGCCGCCGACATCAAGGCCAACCCGTGGCTGATCGCGACGATGGGGCCGGCGGCCCGGCTCGTCAACAAGCTTGGCGGCGACTTCCGCTGGCAGCACCTGCCGGTGCCGTTCGAGGTGTATGCCGACGGCATCGATCTGGTGATCTTTGAGGAGTTCGGTTCCGGCGCGGCGGCAATGCATCTGAAAGAACAAGTGGCCCAACGGAACGAGCTGCTATGCGACGAAGACTACCGTCGGCGGTTTCGGAAGGACTACGACACCAAGTTCGGGCTGCGGGTGTGGCATCGGGATTTCTTCGACGCCGAGATCGTCGCATGCCCCGACGCGTCCGTCATCGGTAAGTCCTTCGGGCAGGTTGGTATCGACCGCGGCGGGCTGCACCCCGTCGACGCGTTCCTCGACCTGGTCGTCGAGCACGGAACCGCCCTGCGGTGGCGCACCACGATCTCCAACCACCGCCCCGAGTTGCTCAAGAAGCTGGCCCGCGAACCAGGCGTCCAGATGGGTTTTTCGGACGCGGGGGCGCACCTGCGCAACATGTCGTTTTACAACTTCGGGCTGCGCCTGCTGCGCCACGTCCACGACGCCGAAAAGGCCGGCAAGCCGTTCATGACCATCGAGCAGGCGGTGCACCGGCTGACCGGCGAACTGGCCGACTGGTATCGAATCGACGCCGGCCATCTGCGGATGGGCGACCGCGCCGACCTGGTCATCGTCGACCCCGCACACCTCGATGACTCGCTGGACAGCTACGCGGAGGCAAAGGTCGAGCAGTACGGCGGATTGTCGCGGATGGTGAACCGCAACGACGACACCGTCAGCGCCGTCCTGGTCGCGGGACAACCGGTGTTCCTCGACGGGCGGCCCACCGAGGTGCTGGGCACGCAGCGCACCGGCAGCTTCCTGCGCACAAACACCCCCGCGCCGGCAACCACCCCGACCGCGGCCGAACCTGTCGCTGTTGTCGTGTAGCCGACGTGCAGGGAACCATCGGTCTAGGACAGAGACGGAAGTTAGACTTTGCGGCCATGCGGAAGCTCACGGCCACAGCCGCTACCCTGCTCGCGCTCGGTACCTGCACCGCCACCGTCACCATGTCCACCGCGTGGGCCGACAACACGCAGCCGGTCGGCTCGATCCCCATTCCCGACGGTCCCGCGCAGACCTGGATCATCGCCGACCTCGACAGCGGTCAGGTGCTGGCCGGTCGCGACCAGAACGTGGCGCACCCGCCGGCCAGCACCATCAAGACGCTGTTGGCGCAGGTGGTCCTGGATTCGGTGAGCCTGGACTCGACCGTTGTCGCCGATGTCGCCGACACCCAGGTGGAGTGCAACTGCGTCGGCATCAAACCGGGCCGCACCTACACCGCGCGCCAACTCCTGGACGGCCTGCTGCTGGTCTCGGGTAACGACGCCGCCAACACCCTGGCCCACATGCTGGGCGGGCCGGACGTCGCCGTCGCCAAGATGAACGCCAAGGCGGCCTCACTGGGTGCCACCAACACGCACGCGGCCACGCCGTCCGGTCTGGACGGCCCGGGGGGTTCGGGCGCGTCGACGGCGCACGACCTGGCGGTCATCTTCCGCGCAGCGATGGCCAACCCGGTGTTCGCGCAGATCACCGCCGAGCCGTCGGCGATGTTCCCCGGCGACAACGGCGACCACCCGATTACCAACCAGGACGAGCTGTTGGAACGCTACCCCGGCGCGATCGGCGGCAAGACCGGCTTCACCGACGCCGCCCGCAAGACCTTCGTCGGGGCCGCCGCACGCGGTGGCCGCCGGCTGGTGATCGCCATGATGTACGGGCTGATCAAACAGGGCGGCCCGACGTACTGGGATCAGGCGGCGACGCTGTTCGACTGGGGATTCGCGCAGAGCCCGCAGTCCAGTATCGGCTCGCTGTAGCTTCTCGTCAGGAGTCGGCGTCCGGCAGCGCCGCGGTCAGCAGAGCCATCAGCACTGGAATGCGTTGCGCCGCAATCTCAGGCTGCGGCAACACCCCTTCGATCACGGCGGCCCCGTCGAACACATTGCGCATCAGCGCAGCCACGACTGGCACGGTTTCCGGGGGAAAGCCGTCGGCGCCGGGCAGCGCCCGCGCGTTCTCGTCGATCTTCGCGGCGTACTGCGCGAGCTCGTGTTGCAAAGTGTCCCTGAGCTTTTCGTCGGTGCGCGCGGCAATCGTCAGCTCGTAGATCACGGCGTTGATCGGGCCGCTGGTGATGTCGCGCAGGATCTCCAGCACCGCTTGCAGCGCCGGGCGGTCGGCCGGTATTTCGGCGACTCCTTTGGTGAACGACTCCAGCTGACGGCGCAGTACCTCCGAGGCCGTAGCGGCCATGAAATCGCCCATGGTGTCGAAGTGCCGGAACAGCGCACCCACCGAGACCCCGGCCCGCTTGGCAATAACCGCCGCCGACGCCTTGGCGTAGCCGACCTCGATGATCGTGGCGATGCAGGCGTCGATGAGCCGCCCGACGGTCTCCTCGCGACGCTGCTGCTGAGTTCTGGCCATGTCAGGCCGTGACTCTCACCGCGTCGCGCTCGCGGCGGGCCCGCTCGCCCGCCCGCAGGTAGCGGCCCGACCGCACGGATTGCCCGTAGCCGTCCCGGAATTCGCCTTTGGAGTGGCTTCCACCGAAGACGACCACGCCGCCCACGCCGGTGGCGATGACGGCGTCGTCGTTGCGGTTGACCATGCGCCGCAGGCCGCCGTAGAACGGCACCGCCTCCTCGTGGTAGCCGTCGACGGATTCGTTGAGTCCGGCCGGATCGATCACCACGAAGTCCGCACGGTCGCCCAGTTGCAGCGTGCCCGCGTCGACGCCGAACCATTCCGCCAGTTCACCGGTGAGCCGATGCACCGCGCGCTCGATCGACATGAAGGGCGCGCCGGCCCGGTAGGCGTCGCGGGTGCGCTTGAGCATCCGCAACCCGAAGTTGTAGAACGCCATGTTGCGCAGGTGCGCTCCGGCATCCGAGAAGCCCATGTGCACGCTGCCTTCGTTGGCGAGCGCGTCCAGCAGCTTGGGGCGATGGTTGGCGACGACGGTGGTCCACCGGACGTTGCGTTCACCGTTTTCGACGAGCACGTCCAGAAACGCGTCGAGCGGGTGTAGCTTGCGCTCGTCGGCGATCGCGCCAAAGCTCTTGCCGATCAACGATTTGTCCGGGCATTCGACGATCACCGCGTCGTGGAAGTCGCGGTGCCACAGTGACGGTCCGAGCTTGACGCGGTCGAACTCGCGCCGGAACTTGCGACGGTATTCCTTGTCCGCCAGTAACGCGTTGCGCTCCAACTGGTCTCGCAAGTGCAGGGCGGCCGTTCCGGCACCGAACTCCTCGAAGACAGGCAGGTCGATTCCGTCGGAGTACAACTCGAACGGCACCGGCAGGTGCTGGAATCGCACGCTGGCGCCGAGCAGCTTGTTCAGCAGACGAGTCCCCGGGCCGAACACGTAGACCGACAGCGGCATCGATTTGGCGTCGGCGGACACCAGCATGCTCATCCGAACGCCCTTGCCCCAGTTGAACAACCGGCTACTGGCCAGGAAGAACAGCATTCCGGTCGACGGCTTCGCCACGTTGGGGGCGCTCTGCAGGATTCGGCCGCGCTTGCGCAGGACCTTGATCAGCCTGCGCCGTTCCCGCCAGGTCGCGAAGGTGGACGGGAGGGCGCGTGAGCGGAACCTCTCGCCGTCGAGTTTGTCGATGGGCGCGTCCATCCCGGACATGCCGAGGACGCCGGCGCCGAGGGCCTCGTCCAGCAGGTCGGCCATCTTCTCCAGCTCGCCCTCGGTGGGCCGCACCGTGGCGTCGGTGGCCCGATCCAGTCCCAGCACCGCGGTCCGCAGGTCCGAATGACCAAGCAGTGAACCGACATTGGGCCCCAGCGGCAGGGCGTCGATCGCCTTGATGTACTCCGCGGCCGTCGACCAGGTCCGGTTGGAATCCAACGCACCGAAAACGTATTCGCGCGGCACCGCCTCCACCCGGCTGAACAGGTCGGCGGCGTCCCGGGAATCGGCGTAGACCGTCGACAAAGAGCAGTTGCCCAGCAGCACCGTGGTGACGCCGTGGCGCACCGACTCGCGCAGCCCGGGATCCAGCAGCACCTCGGCGTCGTAGTGCGTGTGCACGTCGAGAAAGCCGGGCACGACCCACTTGCCTGCCGCGTCGATCACCTCGGGGCACCCGGTCTCATCCAGCGGCTCCGAGGAGACCGTGGCCACGACGCCATCGCGGATACCGAGCGTGCGCGTCAGGGGTGCGCTGCCCGTGCCGTCGAACCACAATCCGTCGCGAATGATGACGTCGTAGGCCATGGTTTCCTCCGGGTCGGTGATGTCGGAACACTAACATAGATAGCAAGTACTCGCAATCTTTTCCCGGCGGAACCGCGCGGGTATTCAGCGACGGAGGTCAGTGTGCGGCATCGAGGCGCGCCGGGGCCGCAATCGCGCTGATGTCGGCGCGGCGGGGCAAGGCATGCGCTGACCCCGCCGTGTGCGGTTAGACCGGTGACCGGAAGATGTTGCCGCGCAGCATGATCAGATCGGGACTGTTCAACACGGCGACGCCCGAGCACGGGTCGCTCGAGTAGCACAGCAAGTCCGCCGAGGCCCCGTGATCGAGGCCGGGCCTGCCGAGCCAGCGGCGCGCGTCCCAGCACGCCGCGCCCAGCGCCTCGGCTGGGCTCATCCCGATGCTCTTGAGCGCTTCGACCTCGTCGGCGATGCGGCCGGGCGCGACCATCGTGCCGGCGTCGCTGCCGGCATAGATCGGCACGCCCGCGTCGCGGGCCGCCGCGATCCGGGACAGTCCACGCGCATGCAGGTCACGCATGTGCGCGGCGTACGCCGGATACTTCGATGCCGCGTCGGCGATCCCGGGGAAGTTCTCCACGATGTTGACCAGCGTCGGAACCAGGACGGTCCCATGCTCGACCATCAACTCGATGGTGTCGTCGTCCAGGCCGGTGCCGTGCTCGATGCAGTCGATGCCGGCGCTGATCAGCCCGGGCAGCGCGTCCTCACTGAAGACGTGCGCGGTGACCCGGGCGCCGTGGGCATGCGCGGTCTCGATCGCGGCCTTGAGCACGTCGTCGGACCACAACGGGGCCAGATCGCCGACGCTGCGGTCGATCCAGTCGCCGACCAGCTTGATCCAGCCGTCGCCGCGCTTGGCCTCCTCGGCCACCGCCTGCGGCAGTTGCCATTCGTCTTCCAGCTCACGCGAGAAGCCCGCGGCATACCGCTTGGGTCTGGCCAGATGCTTTCCGGCACGGATGATTCGGGGCAGATCATCGCGCTCATCGAGGCTGCGGGTGTCCGTGGGCGACCCGCAGTCCCGCAGCAGCAGCGCGCCGACTTCGCGTTCGATTTCGGCCTGGGCGATCGCGTCGTCCAGCGGGATCTCGCCGTGATCACCCAGGCCCACGTGGCAGTGGGCGTCGACCAGACCGGGCACGATCCAGCCGCCGTCGAAGACGGTGTCGGCGCCGACGACAGGCTCGGTGCTGATGCGGCCGTCGACGATCCACAGTTCGATCTCGGTTTCGTCGGGCAGCCCCACACCCCGCACGTGCATGCGCACCGGGCGGCTAATTTCTTCCGGGGTTGCCCGGGAACTTCAGCTTGGACAGATCGAAGTCGGCCAACCCGGGCGGCAGCTCGTTGAGGCCTTCGGGCATCTGGGACAGGTCGGGGAATCCGGCCGGCATCCCGGCGCCCAGCGGGTTGCGGGCCTTCGGCGGCGTCGGACCGCGTCCACCCTTCTTGCCCTTTTTGCCGGCCTTGCCCTTCGCCCCCTTGGACTTTCGCGTCGCCGACTTGCGGCCCAGACCGGGGATCCCCATCCCGCCGAGCATCGACGACATCATCTTGCGGGCCTCGAAGAAGCGGTCCACCAGCTGGTTGACCTCGGACACCGTGACGCCCGAGCCGTTGGCGATGCGCAGCCGGCGCGACGCGTTGATGATCTTCGGATCGGCCCGCTCCGCGGGCGTCATGCCGCGAATGATGGCCTGCAGGCGGTCGAGCTGGCTGTCGTCGACCTGGGCCAGCGCGTCCTTCATCTGGCCCGCGCCGGGCAGCATGCCCAGCAGGTTCCCGATCGGGCCCATCTTGCGGATGGCCAGCATCTGTTCCAGGAAGTCCTCGAGCGTGAGCTCGCCGGTGCCGATCTTGACGGCGGCGGCCTCGGCCTGCTCGGCGTCGAAAACCTGCTCGGCCTGCTCGATCAGGCTCAGCACGTCGCCCATGCCCAGGATGCGGCTCGACATCCGGTCGGGGTGGAAGACGTCGAAGTCCTCCAGCTTCTCGCCGGTGGAGGCGAAAAGGATTGGGACGCCGGTCACCTCGCGGACCGAGAGCGCCGCGCCGCCGCGGGCGTCACCGTCGAGTTTGGTCAGCACCACACCGGTGAAGCCGACGCCCTCGCGGAACGCGTCCGCAGTGGTGACGGCGTCCTGACCGATCATCGCGTCCAGCACGAACAGGACTTCGTCGGGATTGATCGCGTCGCGGATCGCCGCGGCCTGAGCCATCAGCTCGTCGTCGATCCCGAGCCGGCCTGCGGTGTCGACGATGACGACGTCGAAATGCTTGGCCTGCGCCTCGGCGAGTCCGGCCGCGGCAACGGCGACCGGGTCGCCGGGCCCAGATTCGGGGGAAGCGCCAGGATGCGGCGCGAAGACCGGTACCCCGGCGCGCTCACCGACCACCTGCAGCTGGTTGACCGCGGCCGGGCGCTGTAGGTCGCACGCCACCAGCAGCGGGGTGTGCCCCTGTCCGCGCAGCCAGGCGGCCAGCTTGCCGGCCAGCGACGTCTTTCCGGAACCCTGCAGACCGGCGAGCATCACCACGGTCGGCGGGGTCTTGGCGAAGGCCAGCTGACGGGTCTCCCCACCCAGGATGCCGATGAGTTCTTCGTTGACGATCTTGACGACCTGCTGCGCCGGATTGAGGGCACCGGAGACCTCGGCGCCCTTGGCGCGGTCCTTGATCCGGGTGACGAAGGCGCGCACCACGGGCAGCGACACATCGGCTTCAAGCAGCGCCAGCCGGATTTCGCGAGTAGTGGCCTCGATATCAGCGTCGGTCAATCGACCCTTGCCGCGTAGCCCAGCCAGGGCACCGGTCAATCGGTCGGACAGCGATTCAAACACCCCGCCAGCCTAGTGGAGCCCGGTGGGGCGGACTCACCGTCGCCGACCGCGACACTGAAACTATGCACACGACACGCCGAGAACGATGTTCGTAATTTCAGTCTCGCGGGGACGGCGAGCGGGTTTGAATGGTCAAGTGCTCGAGGTGATCGACAAGGGGTCCTGCAGCGAAGCGCATCCCGTGCCCCTGCTCTTCGTGCACGGCGGCTGGCATGGCGCTTGGTGCTGGGACGACGGTTTCCTGGACTATTTCGCCGACGCCGGCTACCGCGCGGTCGCGATGAGCCTGCGCGGGCATGGCACCAGCCCCACCGACAAGCCGCTGCCCAAGGTGTCGATCGCCGACTACATCGACGACGTCCGCGCGGTTGCCGACGACCTGGGCGGCTCGCCAGTGCTCATCGGCCACTCCCTGGGCGGCTACACGATTCAGCGCTACCTCGAGGACCGAACCGCCGCGGCCGCCGTTCTGGTGGGCTCGCTGCCGCCGTCGGGGGTGCTCGGGACATCGCTGCGCGTTTGGCGCCGCCGGCCGACCATGACGATCGAATCCTGGAACGACCCGACACTGCTGAAATTCCTGGCCACCCCGGCGCTGGCGCGCGAATACCTCTTCTGCGCGGACACGCCCGAGGACATCGTCGAATCCTGCCGGCACCGCGCAGGCCCGGAAAGCATCCGCGCGGCGATGACCGACCCGATGTTCCGCCGGGTGAAAACCCGGCGCGTGACGACGCCGGTCCTGGTGCTCGGCGCCACGCACGACGGCTTCGTCAGCATGGCCGCGGTGCGCGCCACCGCGCGCGCCTACCGAACCAAGCCGGAATTCTTTTCCATGGGCCACAACATGATGCTCGAACCGGGCTGGGCCGACGTTGCCGGACGTATCCACGAATGGCTGCAGACCCGCGAAACGGTGAGCCCGGCACGATAGCCAGTCGAGTCGTTACTGCGCCGAAAAGCGTTGGCGTGCTAGATTTCACAGCCGCGACTCAATCGAGTCAGCCGCGTCGACGAGCAATGAACGGGGGGCCTGTGTCGATGCCGCTCGGCGACATCCAGGCGCGGGCCGACAGCGATCCCAGCGACACCAGTGGTACCGGTGTGCTGCGCGGCTGGCAGCGCAGGGCGCTGGTGAAGTACCTCGCGGGCCGGCCGCGGGATTTCCTGGCGGTGGCCACGCCGGGCTCGGGGAAAACGACCTTCGCCCTGCGAGTGGCGGCCGAACTGCTCGGTCAACGGGCCGTCGAGCACGTCACCGTCGTGGTGCCCACCGAGCACCTGAAGGTGCAGTGGGCGCAGGCCGCGCAGCGCTACGGCCTGGCCCTGGACCCGAGGTTCTCCAACAGCAACCCGCGCATCGCCCCGGAGTATCACGGCGTGATGGTCACCTACGCGCAGGTCGCCGCGCATCCGACCTTGCACCGGGTGCGCACCGAGCAACGCAAGACCCTGGTGATCTTCGACGAGATACACCACGGCGGCGACGCCAAAACGTGGGGCGACGCCATCCGCGAAGCCTTCGGCGACGCCACCCGTCGGCTCGCCCTGACCGGGACGCCATTTCGTAGCGACGACAGTCCCATCCCGTTCGTGACCTACGAGGCCGGTCCGGACGGCATACGTCGTTCGCAGGCCGACCACACTTACGGCTACACCGATGCCCTCGCCGACGGCGTGGTCCGTCCGGTGGTGTTCCTCGCCTACTCCGGGGAGGCTCGGTGGCGCGACAGCGCCGGCGAGGAGCACGCGGCCCGCCTCGGCGAGCCGCTGTCGGCCGAGCAGACCGCGCGCGCCTGGCGCACGGCGCTAGATCCCGCCGGCGAATGGATGCCCGCGGTGATCACCGCAGCGGATCTGCGGCTGCGCCAATTACGCACGCACATACCCGATGCCGGCGGAATGATCATCGCCTCGGATCAGACCGCCGCGCGCGCCTATGCCGTCCTGCTGACGAAGCTGACCGACGAGACGCCCACGCTGGTGCTCTCCGACGACCGCGGGTCGTCGGCGCGGATCAGCGAATTCGCCGCGGGCACCGGCCGCTGGCTGGTCGCGGTGCGCATGGTCTCCGAAGGTGTCGACGTGCCGCGGTTGTCGGTCGGGATCTACGCCACCAGCGCCTCCACGCCCCTGTTCTTCGCGCAGGCCGTCGGCCGGTTCGTGCGGTCGCGTCGCCCTGGCGAAATCGCGAGCATCTTCGTGCCGTCGGTGCCGAACCTGCTGCAGCTGGCCAGTGAGCTGGAGGCTCAGCGCAACCACGTGCTCGGCGAGCCGCATCGCGTCTCCGAGAGCGACCCGCTCGAAAGCGATCCCGCCACCAAGACGCAGGACGAGAAGAGCGACCTCGACAAGGGGTTCACCTCGTTGGGCGCCGACGCCGAACTCGATCAGCTCATCTTCGACGGATCGTCGTTCGGCACCGCCGCTCCGGCCGGCAGCGACGAGGAGGCGGACTACCTCGGCATCCCGGGGCTGCTCGATGCCGATCAGATGCGCACGCTTCTGCACCAGCGTCAGGACGAACAGCTGCAGAGGCGCGCCCAATTGCAGAAGGAAGGCGGCGCGCTTGCGGCCGTCGGCACCCCTCCGGCCACCGTGCACGGGCAGCTTCGGGAGTTGCGCCGCGAGCTGAACACCCTCGTCTCGATCGCCCATCACCGAACCGGCAAGCCGCACGGCTGGATCCACAGCGAACTGCGCCGCCGCTGCGGTGGCCCCCCGATCGCTGCGGCGAGCCGCGAACAGCTGCGCGCGCGCATCGACGCCGTGCGCCAGCTCAACGCCGAGCATTCGTGAGCTGGTGCGGCCTGCGGCGATCGCGAGCGCGGCGAGCCGGGCGAAGCGGGTCGCCGCCGTCAGCCTCGCGGCGATCGCGAGCGCGGCGAAGCGGGTCGCCGCCGTCAGCCTCGCGGCGATCGCGAGCGCGGCGAGCCGCGCGAAGCGGGTCGCCGTCGTTCAGCCCTAGTCGCCGACGGGTTCCTCGAGCACCTCGACCGCCGGGCCGCCCAACACGGCCAGCAGGCTCTGCTCCACCCCGTCGCGCGCACCGTGCTCGGCGCCGGCGGCCGCGTCGGCCACTTCTGCCGGCACCGTCACGCAGAAGACGTCCGCCGCCGTCGACCCGAAGGTGTTGACCTTTGCCCAGACGATGTCGGTGCCCGCCAGCTCCAGCGCGCGGGTCAGCAGCGCGAGCAACCCGAGTCGGTCCATGGCGCGGACCTCGACGATCAACTGGTCGGGTGAGGCCGAGTCAACCCACAGGATGCGGGGCGGCGCGGTCGATCGCGTGACGGGCACCCCGATCTGGACCTCGCCGGCCCGGCCGGCGGCCGCGCTGATGGCATCGCTGTCGCGCTTTTCCAGCGCCCCCAACACGTCGACGTCGCCGGCTAGCGCGCCGGTGAACTGCTGGCGCAACAGGCCCGCTTCCGGCGGTGAGCCGAACAGCGGCGACACCACGAATTCGACGATCGCGAAGCCCTCGTGGGTGCTGGCCGACGCCGAATGGATGCGCAGCGAGTTCAGCGCCAGCACAGCGGCCGCCTTTGATACCAGCCCCCGCTGATCCGGCGCGGCCATCACTACGTCCAGACGCTCGCCGCCGCTTGGCTTGATGTCCACATGAACGCCGCGATCGGCGACCAGCGATAGATATTGCGGCGCAGCGGGTTTCGCTTCTGGCAGCGGCTCCCCCGCCATCACCAGCCGGCAGCGCCGGACCAGGTCCTCGATCAGCGACGCCTTCCACTCGCTCCACACCCCGGGGCCGGTGGCCTTCGAATCCGCCTCGGTCAGCGCATGCAGGACTTCGAGCAGCAGCGCGTCCCCGCTCAGCGCTTTCACCACGCGTTCAATGGTGTTGGGGTCGTTGAGGTCGCTGCGGGTGGCCACCATCGGCAGCAAAAGGTGGTGGCGAACCAGCTGGGCGAGCAGCTCGGTCTCGGCCGACGAGATGCCCAACCTGGGCCCGATCTCGAGCGCCAGGCCCGCGCCCAGCACGCTGTGGTCGACGCCGCGACCTTTGCCGATGTCGTGCAGCAGTGCGCCCAACGCGAGCAGGTCGGGCCGCGCCACCCGGGTGGACAGCGGTGCGGCGTTGACGGCGGTTTCGATGACGTGGCGGTCCACCGTCCATTTGTGCGCGACGTCGCGGGGCGGCAGGTCGCGGATGGCGTCCCATTCGGGCAGCAGCCGGCCCCACAGCCCGGTGCGGTCGAGCGCCTCGATCGTCGCCACCGTGGTCGTCCCGGCGGACAGCACAATGAGAAAGTCGTCCAACGACTCTCGCGGCCATGGCACCGGCATCTCTGGCGCGCTGGCGGCCAGCCGGCTCAGCGTGGCGGCGCCGATCGGCAACCCGGTATCGGCCGACGCGGCGGCCACCCGCAGCACCAAACCGACGTCGGTATCCGGGTGTGCGTCGCGGGCAAGGACGATCTCGCCGGCATATTCGACGACACCCTCGTCCAGCGGGCGGCGCTTGGGCCGCCGAACCAGGGCCGTCATCCCGCGCCGCGGCAGCGCATTCTCGGCCGTCCGAATGCCAGTCTCGGTATGGTAGGCGATGGTGCGCCCGGCATCGGATAGCTTGCGCGCCAAGTCAAATCGGTCTCCGATGTGTAGGGCCGCGCTGATCTCGTCGGCGTATTGGGCCTGCACCTGGTCGCGGCCGCGTCCCGACACCCGGTGCAGCTCGGTGCGCACGTCGAGCAGCGTCAGGTGGGCATCGTCGAGTGAACCGCCGGGTGATTCCGGACGCGCCATGCCGTGGCGGTCGATCAGCTGGGCAACACCAAGGGCGTCGAGCAGTTGCACGTCGCGAAGGCCGCCGCATCCCGACTTCAGGTCCGGCTCGGCGCGCTGCGCGATCCGTCCGCACCGTTCCCAGCGGGTCTGCGTCATTTCGACGAGCTCGTTCATGCGGGAGCGAATTGCGCTGCGCCACTGCCGACGTGCGCCGGCGATCAATTCGTCGGACAGCCGGGCGTCGCCGGCGATGTGGCGGGCATCCAGCATGCCCAGCGCCGCGATCATGTCGGCATTGGCGACACCGAGGGCCCCGGAAACCGTCCGCACGCTGTGGTCGAGCCGAACGTTGGCGTCCCACAGGGGATACCACAACTTGTCGGCCACTGTGCCCAGCACGTCGTCGGATTTGTTGTCGTGCAACAGCATCAGGTCGAGGTCGGAATACGGCAACAGCTCGTGGCGGCCCAGTCCGCCGATCCCGACGATCGCGAAACCACTGTCGTCGGTGATCCCGATCTCGTCCGCCTTGGCCATCAACCAGGATTCATGCAAGTCCAGCCAGGCGTGCCGCAGTTCGGCGGCGTGCAGCTTGCTGGGACAGAAGGCGCCAGCGGGGCAGTCGATTTGGCTGCTTCGCGGCGCCTGCTGTCCCAGCTAGCTGCCCGGACGAGTCGGGGTCGTTCGGGCTCATGCCCTCCCGGGCCGCCCGGGTCGAATCAGCAATTGACAGCGGATGTCATAGCGCATCGG
>NZ_LZMB01000463.1 GCF_001673555.1 Mycobacterium sp. 1165178.9
CGTACACCCCGCCCTCGTGCAGGCGAATCTTGGAGCCGTCCTTGACCTTCCTGAAGATGTCGGGTCCGGCCTCGTCGATCAGCGTCACCCCGTTGTTGACCAGCACCTCGGGCCCCATGTTCGGGTAGCGGCCCGAGACCGAGGGAGACGCGTTGACGACCGCGGCGATATCGGCCTCCACCAGCGCGTCCGCCGTGATGCGGTCCAGATCCAGGACGTCGAGCACCACGATGTCGCCGGGGCAGACCCTACGCAGCAGTCGGTCGATGTTCCGGTCAACGCGGGCGGTGCCGACGAGGCCGGACCCGACATCTTCAGGAAGGTCAAGGACGGCTCCAAGATTCGCCTGCACGAGGGCGGGGTGTACGTCGGCGATCGCAGGCTGGTGCGCGGGACCGAGCGCACCGACCACGACATCGCCGACCTGATGCGCGAGGCCAAGAGCGGGCTGTCCGCACACCTGGAGGCGTTCGCCGGCAACACCATCGAGTTCATCAAGAGCGAGAGCCCGCTGCTGATCGACGGCATCGGCATCCCCGACGTCGACGTCGACCTGCGCCGCCGGCACGTGGTGATCGTTGCCGACGAGCCCAGCGCCGCAGAGGATCTGCGCTCGCTCAAGCCGTTCATCAAGGAGTATCAGCCGGCGCTGATCGGTGTCGGCACCGGCGCGGACGTCCTGCGCAAGGCGGGCTACCGTCCCCAGGTCATCGTCGGTGACCCCGACCAGATCAGCACGGACGCGCTCAAGTGCGGCGCCCAGGTTGTATTGCCCGCCGACGCCGACGGCCACGCGCCCGGCCTGGAACGAATCCAGGATCTCGGCGTCGGGGCGATGACCTTCCCGGCCGCCGGCTCGGCGATCGACCTGGCCCTGCTGCTGGCCGACCACCACGGTGCCGCGCTGTTGGTCACGGCCGGCCACACCGCCAACATCGAGACGTTCTTCGACCGCACCCGCGCGCACAGCAACCCCTCCACCTTCCTGACCCGGCTGCGGGTGGGCGAGAAGGTGGTGGACGCCAAGGCCGTTGCCACCCTGTACCGCAACCACATCTCGGCGGGCGCGATCGCGCTGCTGGCGCTGACCATGCTGATCGCCGTCATCGTCGCGCTCTGGGTGTCGCGCACCGACGGCGTGGTGCTGCATTGGGTCACCGACTACTGGAACCACTTCTGCCTGACGGTGCAGAAGTGGGTCACCTAGATGATCTCGTTGCGTCAACATGCCTTATCGCTGGCCGCTGTCTTCCTGGCGCTGGCCGTGGGAGTCGTGCTGGGCTCCGGCTTCTTGTCGGACACCTTGTTGTCCAGCCTCCGCGACGAGAAGCGCGACTTGAACACCCAGATCAGCGGGCTGAACGACCAAAAGAATGTGCTTAACGAAAAGCTCAGCGCGGCAAATAATTTCGACACCCAACTGGCCGGCCGGATATTGCACGACGCGCTGGGCGGCAAGTCGGTCGTGGTGTTCCGCACCCCGGATGCCCAGGACGACGACGTGGCCGCGGTGTCGAAGTTCATCGGTCAGGCCGGCGGGACGGTGACCGGGACGGTGTCGCTGACGCAGGAGTTCGTCGAGGCCAACTCGGCGGAGAAGCTGCAGACCGTGGTCAACTCCTCGGTGCTGCCCGCGGGCCAGCAGCTGAGCACCAAGCTCGTCGACCAGGGTTCGCAGGCGGGCGACCTGATGGGCATCGCCCTGCTGGCCAACGCGAACCCGGCGGCGCCGGCGGTCGATGAGATCCAGCGCAATACCGTGCTGGCGGCGCTGCGTGACACGGGCTTCATCACCTACCAGGCCACCGACCACATGGCCGCGGCCAACGCCGCGCTGGTCGTGACGGGCGGCTCGCTGCCCCAGGACGCCGGCAATAAGGGCGTCAGCGTGGCCCGATTCTCGGCCGCCTTGGCCCCGCACGGCTCGGGCATCCTGCTCGCCGGGCGCGACGGCTCGGCTACCGGGGGCGCCGCCGTGGCGGTGACCCGCGCCGACGCCGCGATGAACTCGGCGATCAGCACCGTCGACGACGTCGACGCCGCGCCGGGGCGCATCACCGCGGTTCTGGGCCTGCACGACCTGCTCAATGGCGGCCATACCGGGCAGTACGGCACCGGGCACGGGGCGGCCTCAATCACGGTGCCTCAGTAGCGGGCGTGTTAGCCGCGGCACAGCGCGGTGGATGTTAGGGTGGATTTCCGTGGGTCGGCAGGCCCATCTAGTTATTCGCTAGAACAATTTTCACGCCCTGCCCGTCTTCACGGAGGTCGCCTGTGCGAAAGCACCCGCAATCCGCCACCAAGCACCTCTTCGTCAGCGGGGGAGTCGCTTCCTCGTTGGGCAAGGGATTGACGGCCAGCAGCCTTGGTCAGCTACTGACGGCCCGCGGGTTGTACGTGACGATGCAGAAGCTCGATCCGTACCTCAACGTCGACCCGGGCACCATGAATCCGTTCCAGCACGGCGAGGTCTTCGTCACCGAGGACGGCGCCGAAACCGACCTGGACGTCGGACATTACGAACGTTTTCTGGACCGCGACCTGTCCGGCTCGGCGAATGTCACTACAGGACAGGTCTATTCGACGGTCATCGCCAAGGAGCGGCGCGGCGAGTACCTCGGCGACACTGTCCAGGTGATCCCGCACATCACCGACGAGATCAAAGGGCGCATCATGTCGATGGCCCAGCCCGACGCCGAAGGCAACCGTCCCGACGTGGTCATCACCGAGATCGGCGGCACCGTTGGCGACATCGAGTCGCAGCCCTTCTTGGAGGCGGCGCGCCAGGTGCGTCACGACCTGGGCCGTGAGAACGTCTTCTTCCTGCATGTCTCGCTGGTGCCCTACCTGGCGCCGTCGGGCGAGCTCAAGACGAAACCCACTCAGCACTCGGTGGCCGCGCTGCGCAGCATCGGTATCACCCCCGACGCGCTGATCCTGCGCTGCGACCGCGACGTGCCCGAAGCGCTGAAGAACAAGATCGCGCTGATGTGTGACGTCGACATCGACGGCGTCATCTCCACCCCGGACGCGCCGTCGATCTATGACATCCCCAAGGTGCTGCACCGCGAGGAACTCGACGCCTACGTGGTGCGCCGGCTAAACCTGCCGTTCCGGGATGTGGACTGGACCGAATGGGACGACCTGCTGCGCAGGGTGCACGAGCCGCACGAGATCGTGCGAATCGCCTTGGTGGGCAAGTACGTTGAGCTCTCCGATGCCTATCTGTCGGTCACCGAGGCGCTGCGCGCCGGCGGGTTCAAGCACCACGCCAAGGTGGAGCTGGTCTGGGTGGCGTCCGACGACTGCGAGAGCGCGGCCGGTGCGTCGTCGGCGCTGGGCGACGTGCACGGCGTGCTGATCCCCGGCGGATTCGGCATCCGCGGCATCGAGGGCAAGATCGGCGCCATCCACCACGCCCGCGCGCGAGGGCTGCCGGTACTCGGCCTGTGCCTCGGTCTGCAATGCATCGTGATCGAGGCCGCCCGCTCCGCCGGTCTGGCCCAGGCCAACTCGGCGGAGTTCGACCCCGAGACGCCCGATCCCGTCATCTCCACGATGGCCGACCAGGTCGACATCGTCGCCGGTGAAGCCGACCTGGGCGGCACCATGCGGCTCGGCGCCTACCCCGCGGTGCTGGAACCGGAATCGGTTGTGGCCCAGGCGTATGGCGCCACCGAGGTGTCTGAGCGCCACCGTCACCGCTACGAGGTCAACAACGCCTACCGCGACAAGATCGCGGAGAGCGGCCTGAAGTTCTCCGGCACATCTCCGGACGGCCATCTGGTCGAGTTCGTCGAGTACCCGCCGGACGTGCACCCGTTCATCGTCGGCACCCAGGCTCACCCGGAGCTGAAGAGCCGGCCCACCCGGCCGCACCCGCTGTTCGTCGCCTTCGTCGGCGCGGCCATCGATTACAAAGCGGGCGAGCTACTGCCGGTGGAAATCCCGGAGCAGTCATCGAACGGCATCCAGCACCGGGACAGCGCTGCGCGGCCGATACCTGAGCCCGCGGCCCGTGCCTGAACACGTCTTCGAGACGACATCGTCCGAAACGCTGTACACCGGAAAGATTTTCGCGCTGCGCAGCGACCGGGTGCGGATGCCCGGCGGTAAGGTCGTGACCCGCGAGATCGTCGAGCATTTCGGCGCGGTGGCCGTGGTCGCGATGGACGACGAGGGCAACATCCCGATGGTCTACCAGTACCGGCACGCCTTTGGCAGGCGACTGTGGGAGTTGCCCGCGGGACTGCTCGATGTCGACGGCGAGGCGGCCCACCTCACCGCGGCTCGCGAACTGATGGAGGAGGCGGGGTTGAAGGCGGCGGCCTGGACGGTGCTCGTCGACCTCGATTCCACACCGGGCTTCAGCGACGAGTCGGTGCGCGTCTATCTCGCCACCGGCCTGACTCAGGTCGACCGGCCCGATGCGCACGACGAAGAAGCGGACATGAGATTGGAGTGGTATGGGCTGGCGGACGCCGCCCGCAAAGTGCTCAGCGGTGAAATCGTCAATGCCATTGCCGTGGCAGGGATTCTGGCCGCCCATACCGTGACGACAGGGCTCGCGCAGCCGCGTCCGGTGGACAGCCCCTGGAAGGACAAGCCGACCGCGTTCGTCGCGCGTAAGGCCACGCAATGACGACGGTGGCGCTGGACACGCAGTTGCAGGGCTACCTTGACCATTTGACGATCGAACGCGGCGTCGCCGCGAACACCCTCAGCTCGTACAGCCGCGATCTGCGTCGCTACACAAAACACCTGTCGGCCCGTGGAATTCACGACCTGGCCAAGGTGGGCGAGAACGACGTGAGCGAGTTCCTGGTTGCGCTGCGCCGTGGCGATCCCGCCACGGGAGCCGCGGCGCTTTCCGCGGTATCGGCTGCGCGGGCGCTGATCGCTGTGCGTGGCCTGCATCGGTTCGCCGCCGCCGAAGGGCTGGCCGAACTCGACGTGGCGCGTGCCGTCCGGCCACCGACGCCGGGCCGCCGGCTGCCCAAAAGCCTGACCATCGACCAGGTGCTGGCGCTGCTGGAGGGCGCGGGCGGCGACAGCCCGGCCGATGGTCCGCTGACTTTGCGTAATCGGGCGCTGCTGGAACTCCTGTACTCCACCGGCGCACGCATTTCCGAGGCCGTCGGCCTCGACGTCGACGACGTCGACACGCACGCGCGGTCGGTCTTGTTGCGAGGCAAGGGCGGTAAGCAGCGACTGGTGCCGATCGGGCGTCCCGCCGTCGCTGCCCTGGACGCATACCTGGTGCGGGGCCGTTCGGAGCTGGCGCGCCGAGGGCGCGGAACGCCGGGCATCTTCCTCAATGTGCGCGGGGGGCGGTTGTCGCGGCAAAGCGCGTGGCAGGTCCTGCAGGACGCGGCCGAGCGTGCCGGCATCACCTCGGGAGTCTCGCCGCACATGCTGCGGCATTCGTTCGCCACCCACCTGCTCGAGGGCGGCGCCGACGTGCGGGTCGTGCAGGAGTTGCTCGGGCACGCGTCGGTGACGACGACGCAGATCTACACCATGGTCACCGTGCACGCGCTGCGCGAAGTGTGGGCCGAGGCTCACCCCCGGGCGCAGTAGCTTGCTACGCCCGCCCGCTGGACCCGCTCAGCCGCCGAGGTAGGCGGACTCCAGCACCAGGTCAGACATCAGTGTCTGGTACTCGACGTGGGTTTTGTGCTCGACGGTGTTGAACAGCTTGCCCTGCTGCTGCCGCATGTACTCGCGGTACTTCGGCGCGCCCGGCACCCGGACGTTGTCGGCCACCACGATCGAGCCCGGATGCAACCACTCCCGATCGAGGATGCTGTTCAGGTCGCCCAGGTAGGCGTCCTTATCGTGATCGAGGAACACGAAATCCAATGTGCCGGAGGTAAACCCATGCTCGTTGGCCAGCGCATCCAGGGTGCGCCCACCGTCGCCGATGGTGCCGACCACACACGTCACCCGGTCGGCGACGCCCGCGTGCGCCCAGATCTGGCGGGCGTTGGCGGCGTTGGCCTCTGCGAGTTCGACCGAGAACACCTTGGCCTGCGGGGCGGCACGGGCGATACGCAAGGCGCCGTAACCGCAGTAGGTCCCCAGTTCGAGCGCGAGCGACGGGTCGGCGCGCCGCACCGCGGCGTCGAGCAGCAGCCCCTTCTCGTCACCGACGTTGATCAGCAACGATTTTTCGTAGGCGAACTTGTCGATGGTGGCCAGCACGTCGTCGATGTCGCCGGTGCGGGCATTCCGCAGGACGTACTCGACCGCGGCCGCCTCGCGCCCGTCACCGATCTGCCCGGTGGTGGTGATGTTTCGGGCGCCGGCGGCTACGCGCCAGAACGACCATCGCAGGAGCGGAATCCGTCGCTTGAGATCCATAGACGTCACGATAGGCCGGTGGCTGCTATCGCTTAGAGGCCGTGGTGGTGATGATCGGTGATTCGCAGAAGCGATAGCGCCGGTGCTAGCACGTTTCGAAGCCGCGTCGCCCTTGGGAATTGGTACTGCTGTGACTGAAGTTAACAGGCTGTCGGGATGTGCGTTCTACCGCCAATTTTTGCCCATATTGGCTGGTTAATTGCCTGCGGGTCGCCGAGTTTCGCGCGACGAACCCGTTAGACTTTCCGACGATGTTCACCTCCCGAACACCCCCGCCATGACCGAGCAGCCGGACAACGGCGTCGAGCTCGGCCTGACCGGGCGGCCGCCGCGGGCGATCCCGGAACCACAGCCGCGCACCTCGCACGGCCCGGCCAAAGTCGTCGCCATGTGCAACCAGAAGGGCGGCGTCGGGAAGACCACGTCCACCATCAATCTGGGTGCCGCGCTCGCCGAATATGGCCGCCGGGTGCTGCTGGTGGACATGGATCCGCAGGGCGCGCTGTCCGCCGGCCTGGGCGTCCCGCATTACGAGCTGGAAAAGACCATCCACAACGTCCTGGTCGAGCCGCGGGTGTCGATCGACGACGTGCTGCTGCAGACCCGGGTCAAGCACATGGATCTGGTGCCCAGCAATATCGACCTGTCGGCGGCCGAGATCCAGCTGGTCAACGAGGTGGGGCGCGAGCAGACGCTGGGCCGGGCGCTGCATCCGGTGCTGGATCGCTACGACTACGTGTTGATCGACTGCCAGCCGTCCCTGGGGCTGCTGACGGTCAACGGCTTGGCCTGCGCGGACGGCGTGGTGATTCCGACCGAGTGCGAGTATTTCTCGCTGCGCGGCCTGGCGCTGTTGACCGACACCGTCGACAAGGTCCGCGACCGGCTCAACCCGAAGCTCGAGATCAGCGGGATTCTGCTCACCCGGTATGACCCCCGCACGGTCAACTCCCGCGAGGTGATGGCCCGAGTGGTGGAGCGGTTCGGTGACCTGGTCTTCGACACGGTCATCACCCGGACCGTTCGATTCCCGGAGACCAGCGTCGCCGGCGAACCCATCACCACGTGGGCCCCGCGGTCCACGGGGGCCATCGCCTATCGCGCGCTGGCCCGCGAGTTCATCGACCGATTCGGCGCGTGAACGCGACCGAAACCGGTGAGGCGCCACAGCAGAACGGCTTCCAGGTCCGCCTGACCAATTTCGAGGGCCCGTTCGACCTGCTGCTGCAACTGATCTTCGCCCATCGCCTCGACGTGACCGAGGTGGCGCTGCACCAGGTCACCGACGACTTCATCGCCTACACCCGCGAAATCGGTCCGCAGCTGGAGCTGGAGGAGACCACGGCGTTCCTGGTGGTCGCCGCGACGTTGCTGGACCTGAAGGCGGCCCGGTTGCTGCCCGCCGGACGGGTCGACGACGACGAAGACCTCGCGCTGTTGGAGGTGCGCGACCTGTTGTTCGCCCGACTGCTGCAATACCGCGCGTTCAAGCACGTCGCCGAGATGTTCGCCGAGCTCGAGGCCGCGGCGCTGCGCAGTTATCCGCGCTCGGTGTCGCTGGAAGACCGGTTCACCGAACTGCTCCCCGAAGTGATGATCGGCGTGGACGCCGAACGCTTCGCCCAGATCGCCGCGATCGCGTTCAGCCCGCGACCCGTCCCGACCGTGTCGGTCGAGCACCTGCACCAGGTCCAGGTCTCGGTTCCCGAGCAGGCCAAGAAGGTGCTGGCCATCCTGGAAGCGCGGGGCAGCGGCGCGTGGGCCACGTTCTCGGAGCTGGTCGCCGATTGCGAGGCATCGATGGAGGTGGTCGGGCGCTTCCTGGCGCTGCTCGAACTGTTTCGGTCCCGGGCGGTAGCATTCGACCAGTCAGAGCCGCTTGGCGTGCTCCAAATCTCGTGGACCGGGGAACGTCCGGCCAGTGAAGCCTTGGTAGAAGTGCGGGACGAATAAGTGACTGAAGATATGCCGGACGTCGATCTCGAAGCAGATCTCGACGCCGGCATCCCGGACATCGCCGAAGTCGCGCCGATGGAGTCCGAAGAGCTCGGCTCGGTGCTCGAGGCGCTGCTGCTGGTGGTGGACACCCCCGTCACGGTGGAGGCGCTGGCGTCGGCCACCCAGCAACCGGTCTACCGGATCGCCACCAAATTGCAGGAGATGGCCGAACAACTCACCGAACGCGATAGCGGCATCGACTTGCGGAAAAACAGCGAGGGCTGGCGGATGTACACCCGCGCCCGGTTCGCGCCGTATGTCGAGAAGCTGCTGCTGGACGGGGCGCGGTCCAAGCTCACCAGGGCCGCGCTGGAGACGCTGGCCGTCGTGGCCTATCGCCAACCGGTGACCCGCGCGCGGGTGAGCGCGGTGCGCGGCGTCAACGTCGACGCCGTGATGCGCACGCTGCTGGCGCGCGGCCTGATCACCGAGGCCGGGGTCGACGAGGACACCGGCGCGGTGACGTTCGCCACCACCGAGCTGTTCCTGGAGCGTCTGGGGTTGACCTCGTTGGCCGACCTGCCCGATATCGCGCCGCTGCTTCCCGACGTCGACACGATCGAGGACCTGTCCGAATCCCTGGACAGCGAGCCACGTTTCATCAAACTGTCCGGCGGTCAGCCGTCCGACCAGGCGCTGACGTTCGACGTGGACCAGGATTGATGGAAGAAGTTCAGGGGATCCGGCTGCAGAAGGTGTTGTCCCAAGCCGGAATTGCGTCGCGGCGGGCCGCCGAGAAGTTGATCATCGACGGCCGCGTCGAGGTGGACGGCCACGTGGTGACCGAACTGGGCACCCGCGTCGACCCGGACTCGTCGGTGATCCGCGTCGACGGCGCCCGGGTGGTGCTCGACGACTCGCAGGTGTACCTCGCCCTGAACAAGCCGCGCGGTGTGCACTCGACCATGTCCGACGACCGCGGCCGGCCGTGCATCGGCGATCTGGTCGAGCGCAAGGTCCGCGGCAACAAGAACCTGTTCCATGTCGGGCGGTTGGACGCCGACACCGAAGGGCTGATCCTGCTGACCAACGACGGAGAGCTGGCGCACCGGCTGATGCACCCTTCCCACGAGGTGCCCAAGACGTATCTGGCAATGGTGACCGGGTCGGTGCCCCCAGGGCTCGGCAAGAAGCTGCGTGCCGGGATCGAATTGGACGACGGAGTGGCCAAACTCGACGAGTTCGCCGTGGTGGACGCCATTCCGGGCAAGACGCTGGTGCGGGTGACGCTGCACGAGGGGCGCAATCGCATCGTGCGCCGGCTGCTGGCGGCCGTCGGATTCCCGGTGGAGTCGTTGGTGCGCACCGACATTGGGCCGGTCGCGCTGGGAAAGCAGCGGCCCGGCACCATCCGGGCGTTGGCTCATCACGAGGTCGGCCAGCTGTACAAAGCGGTGGGCCTGTGAATGGAATGGTCGTTGCTATCGACGGGCCGGCGGGCACCGGGAAGTCTTCGGTGTCAAGGGGATTGGCCCAAGCGCTGGGCGCGCGCTACCTGGACACCGGCGGGATGTACCGGACGGTGACGCTGGCCGTGCTGCGCGCCGGCATCGACCCCGCCGACGCCGACGCCGTCGCACACACGGCGGAGACGGTGCAGATGTCGGTGGACTATCGGCAAGAAGGCGACCGTTATTTCCTGTGCGGAGAAGATGTCTCGACGGAAATCCGCGGCGACCGGGTCACCGCCTCGGTGTCGGCGGTGTCCTCGGTGCCCGCCGTACGTACCCGGCTGGTCGCCATGCAGCGCGAAATGGCCCAAGGCCCGGGCAGTGTGGTCGTCGAGGGCCGGGATATCGGCACCGTCGTCCTGCCCGATGCGCCCGTGAAGATCTTCCTGACCGCGTCGGCCGAAACCCGCGCGCGGCGGCGCAACGATCAGAACGTGGCGGCCGGCCTCCCCGACGACTACGAGTCGGTGCTCGCCGACGTCCGCCGCCGCGACCATCTGGATTCCACCCGGGCGGTGTCACCGCTGCGGGCCGCCCCGGACGCGGTGGTGGTCGACACCAGCGAGATGACCGAGGCCCAGGTCATTTCGCACCTGCGCGACGTGGTCAAACAGCGAAGCGGGGTTGTGCGGTGAGTCAAGACGGAACGTGGAGCGACGAAAGCGACTGGGATTCCGCCGAATTCGGTTTCGACGAACAAGAGGAGGCCGGCCCGGCGCCCGTGGTGGCCGTGGTCGGCCGGCCCAACGTCGGCAAGTCGACGCTGGTCAACCGGATCCTGGGCCGCCGAGAAGCGGTGGTGCAGGACATCCCGGGCGTCACCCGGGACCGGGTGTCCTACGACGCGCTGTGGACTGGCCGCCGGTTCATCGTGCAGGACACCGGGGGATGGGAACCCGACGCCAAGGGACTACAGCAGCTGGTGGCGGAACAGGCCTCGGTGGCCATGCGCACGGCCGATGCGGTGATCCTGGTGGTCGACGCGGTCGTCGGCGCCACCGCGGCCGACGAGGCAGCCGCACGAATCCTGCTGCGGTCCGGCAAGCCGGTCTTCTTGGCGGCCAACAAGGTTGACAGCGATAAGGCCGAGGCGGACGCGGCGATGCTGTGGTCGCTGGGGCTCGGTGAGCCGCACGCCGTCAGCGCCATCCATGGCCGCGGAGTGGCGGATCTGCTCGACCAGGTGCTTGCCGCGCTGCCCGAGGTGTCCGAGGTGGCGCCCACGTCCGGCGGCCCGCGCCGCGTCGCGCTCGTCGGGAAGCCCAACGTGGGCAAGAGCTCGCTGCTGAACAAGCTGGCCGGCGATCAGCGCTCGGTGGTGCACGATGTCGCCGGAACGACGGTGGACCCGGTGGACTCGCTGATCGAGCTGGGCGACAAGGTGTGGCGGTTCGTCGACACCGCGGGCTTGCGGCGCAAGGTCGGCCAGGCCAGCGGGCACGAGTTCTACGCCTCGGTGCGCACGCACTCGGCCATCGATGCGGCCGAGGTGGTGATCGTGCTGATCGACGGGTCGGATCCGCTCACCGAACAAGACCAGCGGGTGCTGTCGATGGTCATCGAGGCCGGCCGGGCCCTGGTGCTGGCTTTCAACAAGTGGGACCTGGTGGACGAGGACCGCCGCGAGCTGTTGGAGCGCGAGGTCGACCGCGAACTTGTGCAGCTGCGGTGGGCGCCGCGGGTCAACATCTCCGCCAAGACAGGGCGCGCGTTGCAGAAGCTGGTGCCCGCTATGGAGACCGCCCTGGCGTCGTGGGATGCGCGGATTCCGACCGGCCCGTTGAATTCGTGGCTCAAAGAGGTGGTGGCGGCCACGCCGCCCCCCGTTCGCGGGGGCAAGCAGCCCCGCATCCTGTTCGCCACCCAGGCGACCGCTCGGCCCCCAACGTTCGTTCTGTTCACCACCGGATTTCTGGAGGCCGGGTATCGCCGCTTCCTGGAGCGCCGCCTGCGCGAGACCTTTGGGTTCGAGGGATCGCCGATCCGGATCAACGTGCGGGTGCGCGAAAAGCGGGGAGCCAGGCGGCGCTGAGCGCGGCGGCGCTTCGGAATCATCTGGTGATCCCAAACGCGCTAGCGCTGGTGCT
>NZ_LZMB01000464.1 GCF_001673555.1 Mycobacterium sp. 1165178.9
GCCGACCCGTTTGCCGCGGACCTCGCCGGCGAGCTCGAGACGCAGATCCGGGCGCACTCGGCGTGGTGGCCCGTCGCTGCGGCCCCCGAGGAGCTGGCCGCGGCGATGGTGCCGATGCACGACACGCCGCTGGGCCCCTTGACGGACGGCAGGACGCTGCGCCAAATCGGTCTGCCGGACCGGTTGCGCGAACTGGACTTCGAGCTTCCCCTGGCGGGCGGTGACCGCCGCTCGACGGCACCGCAGGTTCGGCTCGCGGATCTGGCGCCGCTGTTGCGCGCGCACCTGCCGAGCGATGATGTGCTGGCGTCGTATGCCGACCGGCTGGCTGAACCCGGCCTCGGCGATCAGTCGCTGCGGGGATACCTCACCGGGTCGATCGACGCGGTGCTCCGCGTCCCCGACGGATCGGGACACCGCTTCGTGGTGGTGGATTACAAGACCAACCTGCTCGGAGACCCCGAAGGGCCGCTGACCGCCGCCGACTACGACCGGTCACGGATGGCCGAGGCGATGCTGCATTCGGACTATCCGCTGCAGGCACTCTTGTATTGCGCGGTGCTGCATCGGTTTTTGCGTTGGCGGTTGCGCGATTACGATCCGGGCCGGCATCTCGGCGGCGTCCTCTACCTGTTCGTGCGGGGCATGTGCGGCGCGCGGACGCCCGTGCTCGACGGCCACCCGGCCGGCGTTTTCGATTGGCGGCCGCCCTGGCCGTTGATCGCGGCCCTGTCCGACCTGCTCGATGCCCAGGGGATGGCCGCGTGACGGTGGAAGTCATGTCCGCGACCGGGCCGCTGCGCACCTTCAGCGATGCCGGCGTATTCGAGGCCGCCGATATCCATGTGGCGCAACGGCTCACCTCGCTCACCGGCGAATCCGACGAGCGGGTGGCGCTCGCGGTCGCCCTGGTGGTGCGTGCGCTGCGGGGTGGTTCGGTCTGCGTCGATCTGCGTGCGGTGCACGCCCAGATCGAGGAAGCCGACCTGCCCTGGCCCGACGCCGACGACTGGATAGCTGCGGTACGGGAGAGCGCATTGCTCGGCTCGCCGCCGGTGCTGCGACTGCTCGGCAACCTGCTGTATTTCGACAGATACTGGCTCGAGGAAGAGCAGGTGTGCACCGACCTGCTGGCCCTTGCGGTAACCCCGACTTCCGTCGAATCGGCCAGCTACGAGCGGCTTTTCGGCCCCGGCTATGAGGAACAACGGGCGGCCGCCGAGATCGCGGTCGCGCAGGCGCTGACCGTGCTGACGGGCGGGCCCGGCACCGGTAAGACCACCACGGTCGCGCGCCTGCTCGCCCTGCTGGTCGAACAGGCGGAGCGGGCCGGTCTGCCGAGACCGCGGATTGCGTTGGCCGCGCCGACCGGCAAGGCGGCGGCGCGGCTGGCCGAGGCGGTGGCCGCGGGAAGCGACGAGCTCACCGCGGCGGACAGGGCGCGGCTGACCGGCCTGCCCGGAACCACGCTGCATCGCCTCCTGGGTCCACGGCCGGATACGTCGGTGCGTTTCAAGCACAATCGCGGCAATCGACTACCGCACGACATCATCGTGGTCGACGAAACCTCGATGGTGTCGTTGACGATGATGGCCCGGCTGGTCGAGGCCGTCCGGCCGGACACCCGGCTGATTCTGGTGGGTGACCCCGACCAGTTGGCCTCGGTGGAAGCCGGTGCCGTACTGGCCGACCTGGTGGACGGATTGGCCGCACGCGACGACGTGCGGGTCGCGGCCCTGCACACACCGCATCGTTTCGGGACCTCGATCGGCGCCCTGGCCGAGGCGATCCGGGTCGGTGACGCGGACCGTGTCGTGCAATTGCTGGCGGCCGGCGGTGGGCACATCGAGTGGGTGAACTCCGAGCGCCCGGCCGAGCGGCTGCGTGAGGTGCTGGTGGCTCACGCCTTGCGGCTGCGCTCGGCCGCGCTGCTGGGCGCGGTGACCGAGGCGTTGGAGACCCTGGACGAGCACCGGCTGTTGTGTGCGCACCGCGAGGGGCCGTACGGGGCGGTGCACTGGAACATGCAGGTGCAGAAGTGGATTGGCGAAGTCACCGGTCAGCCGGCCTGGTCGCAGTGGTATGCCGGCCGTCCCTTGCTGGTGACCGCGAACGACTATGGGCTGCGCCTCTACAACGGCGACACCGGCGTGACAGTGGCCGCCGCGGACGGCCTACGTGCCGTCGTCGCCGGCGCCACCGGGCCACTGGACTTCGCGACCAGCCGCCTCGGCGAGGTGGAGACGATGCATGCCATGACCATCCACAAGAGCCAGGGCAGCCAGGCCGACGAGGTGACGGTGCTGATACCGCCGGAAGATTCACGATTGCTGACGCGAGAATTGTTCTACACGGCGGTGACGCGGGCGAAGACCAAGGTGCGGGTGGCGGGCCCCGAGGCGTCGATCCGCGCGGCAATCCAACGCCGCGCGGTGCGCGCCACCGGATTGCGGCAGCGGCTGCGGTCGTTCAGCCAGCAGTAGGCGCGCTACCGGATCGCGCCTTCGCGGCCATCTGCTTGAGCATGCCGTCGTGGATGATGTCGATGCGTGAGCGGGCCTCCGCGCACACGTACGGATCGCGGATCACGGTGAGTTGGTTGTCCTGCTTGGATTCTCCGCCGGTGGACCAGTTGGTCGAGCCGGTGATGACGTCGACACCGTCGATGATCACCATCTTCAAGTGCATGATCGCCGACTTCTCACTGTGGCCGATTGCGATGCTATTGCCGATCTTGTCGTTGAGCCACGCGGCCAGTAGCGGACGCTCGGCGGCTCCCGCGGCTTGTGTGGAGTCGAGACTCATTTGCACGTAGACCTTTTCGTCGTTCAACGCGGACTGCAGCACCGAATTGAGCTCCGCGTCGTCGAAGCCGTACATCGCGACGATGATGCTCTTGCTAGCCGACGTCAACAAGCTTTTGAGCGCCTCGTGCACCTGGTCGACGGGGCTGTAGAACGTTCGGGTGGTGTCGGGATAGCCGGGCGGGAACGGCACCGCTTTGAACTTGTCCAGTTCGGTCAGCGAACTCAGTGCCATGGCGGTTGCTCCTTACAACGCGGGAGAGATCCAGCACCAAACTTCAACTCCGGCGATATGCGGCACTCTACGGTGATCACGCTCGCGCCGCGGCGAGTTGGAAACAGCCGGGTGCGTCCAGCGCGCGGCGGTGCGGAACAATCATGGCCAACATGGACGACAGTGACGGTCCCCCACCACCATCGCGCCGGGTCCACATCGTGCGGCTCGCGGTGTTCGGCGGGTTTCTGGCCGTGGTCTTCTATCTGGTGGCCGTCGCGCGGGTGATCGACATCGACGAGATCCGGCGCGTCGTGTCGGCGACCGGTCCCGCGGCGCCGCTGACCTACGTCGTGCTCTCAGCGGTGGTGGGCGCGTTGTTCGTCCCGGGTTCGATTCTGGCCGCGGGCAGCGGGTTGTTGTTCGGCCCGGTTGTGGGTGTCTTCGTGACGCTCGGCGCGACGGTGGGTACCGCGATCGTCGCGAGTTTTGTCGGCCGCCGAGCCGGCCGGGCCAGCGCCCGGGGCCTGCTCGGGGACAAACGTGCCGCCCGCCTCGACGCGCTGATCGAGCGGCACGGGTTGTGGGCGGTCGTCGGCCAGCGCTTCGTCCCCGGCATCTCGGATGCGCTGGCCTCGTACACGTTCGGCGCCTTCGGCGTTCCCGTGTGGCAGATGGCGGTTGGCTCTTTCATCGGGTCGGCACCGCGGGCGTTCGTCTACACCGCGCTGGGCGCCTCGATCGGCAATAGGTCATCGCCGTTGGCCTACGCGGCGATCACGGTGTGGTGCATCACCGCCGTCGTCGGCGCGTTCGCCGCGCATCGCGGATACCGCAACTGGCGTGGACACGCGCGTCGCGACAAGAACAATGGTGCGCCAGAGGCGAATTCGGAAACTCCCTAGCTGGGGATCGGGCAAACCGGATTTGTCGGAGGGCGCTGCGATGATGACATTATGTCCCCGACCGCGATTGCAGCCAGCGTCGAAGTGCGCCCGAAGGATCGTCTCGAGGTGCTGTTCGAGGAGATGGCGGAGCTAGCCGGTCAGCGCAACGCGATTGATGGGCGCATGGTGCAGATCGTGGCCGAGATCGAGCGTGACGGGCTGTGCGGCATCACGGGTGCGCGCTCGGTGCCGGCGTTGGTGGCCTGGAAGCTGGGCTGCTCATCGGCGAACGCCCACACGATCAGCACGGTGGCGCGCCGGTTGGCGGAGTTCCCGCGTTGCGTCCAGGGCCTGCGGGAGGGTCGGTTGTCGCTGGATCAGGTCGGGGTCATGCCGACGCGCGGTGGTGAGGGGTCTGATGAGCACTATGCGCAGTTGGCCGCGGTCGCCACGGTCAATCAGTTGCGTACGGCGGTCAAGCTGGAACCGCGGCCCGACCCCGCGCCGCGGCCAGAACCGCAGGCAGTGATCACCAAGACCGGCGACGAGTGGGGCAGCTGCTATCGGATCACACTTGGCCGTCATGAGGCGGCGAAGTTCGACGCCGCCTTGGCGTCGCATCGGGATGCGCTGATCGCCGAGTGGAAGCACGATCGCGGCACTGGCCAGGGCTCTTCGGATACCGCGCCGCCGTTGCCGGGGAGCGCCCAGGCATTTATGCGGCTGGTCGAGGCTAGTTGGGATGCTGAGGCGGCGCGGCGCCCGCATGGGCAGCACACCACGGTGGTGGTGCATGTCGATGTGGCGGCCCGCGTCGCGGGACTGCATTTGGGTCCGCTGCTGACCGATGCCGAGCGGCGTTATCTGACCTGTGATGCCACGTGTGAAGTGTGGTTCGAACGTGGCGGCGAGGTGATCGGTGCGGGCCGGTCGACTCGGGTGATCAGCCGGCGGCTGCGCCGCGCGCTCGAGCATCGGCATCCCACGTGCGCGGTCCCCGGATGTGGTGCCACCCGGGGTCTGCACGCCCATCATTTGCGGCACTGGGAAGACGACGGCGCTACTGAGCTGGACAACCTGGTGCTGCTGTGTCCATATCACCACCGGTTGCATCATCGAGGTGCCATCACCATCACCGGACCCGCCCGCGACCTCGTCGTGACGGACAGCGCGGGGAACGAACTCCACCCCGGATCGTTGGCCCGTGTGCCGAAGAACCCCCCGCCCGCCGTCCCGCCGTGTCCCGGGCCCACCGGCGAACGTGCCGACTGGTGGTGGTATGACCCCTTCCAACCCCAGCCACCACCCACAATCAACTAGCTCGGTTACCGGGGCCGGCCGCGACGGGCTACGTATCGCAGCTCAAACACGTTGGGGTATAAGGAATTCGTTCCTGCTGCGAGCTGGCTACCGTGCGTGGAGATCGGGGTCGGGAGCCCAACCCGCACCGCCGTCCTGCGATCCCAACGCCTGCGCAACCCCTCATCAACACCCGCGGTGCTGGTGGCGCACCAATTGGAGCCAAGACTGGCGGCTGGCGGTTACAAGCTGAAGTAGTACAAAGGATTAACGGTGCCGGTCCGACCGGTGCGCCGCCACAAACAGATTGCTGGGCACGTAGTCCCGGACTTCCTCGGGCGCCGCGCGCCCGTAGCCGGCCATCAAGTCGTCGGCCGGTGTCACCGTCACGTCCCAGCCGTGGCGGCCGAACCACTCGCCGACGTCCTCACGCTCCTCGAAATACCAAAGCTCGTCGGTCCGCGGCATCTCGCGGTCCGGATCGACGCCGGCCATAAGCCCGCGAATCCGGTCCATCCGCTCACGACGCTTGGCGCGGGCCTGCGGGTCAAGGAATTTCGGGCCCAACGCCTCCACGGCGACCCGGCTACCGGGAACGGTCAACGCCTGAATGCGGTCGAACAGCAATTCCTGCGCCGCGGCCGGCAGATACGGCATCAAGCCCTCGGCCGACCAGACGCTGGGCGCGGCGGCGTCAAACCCCGCCTGGCGCAACGCGGCCGGCCAATCGTGGCGAAGGTCCACCGGGACCGCGATGCGGTTGCAGGCGGGCTGCGCCCCATGCTCGGCCAGCGTGGCCGTCTTGAAGTCCAGCACCCGGGTCTGGTCGAGCTCATAGACCGTGGTGCCCGCGGGCCAGGCCAACCGCCAGGACCGCGCGTCCAGGCCGGCCGCCAGGATCACCGCCTGGCGGATGCCCGCGCCAGTGGCTTCGAGAAAGAACTTGTCGAAAAACGCGGTGCGCGAAGCCATGTAGCCGACCATCGACTGCATCTGTAACGGCAACGTCGGTTCGGCTTCGATGACCTCGTCCGGCAGCTGACCGGCGGAGTGCCAGTTCCACACGCCGTCGCCGGCGGCGTCGAGGAAAACCTGCGCGAATGGATCTGTGATCAACGGGTTTTCGTTGCGAGTCTCCGCCGCGCGGGCCGAGGCCACACCCAGCGCGGTTGCCCCCACGCTTTCGGTGATCTCCCAGCTGTCGTTGTCGGTTCTGGCCACTCTCAGTTCCTTTCAGTGCGCTGCGCCGACACGAACAGCGTCTGCGGCGTGGCGTCGTCGATGTCTCGTGGTGGTCTGCGGTCGTAGCCGGCCATCAGCTCGGGAGCCGGGGTGACCGTCACATCCCAGCCGTGCCGGCCCAGCCAGTCGCCCACGTCTTCGCGTTCCTCGAAGTACCACAGGTCTTGCACATCGGGAATGTCGCGGTCGGGTTCCAGCTCGGCTATCAGGTCGCGCACCCGTTGCATCGTTTGGCGTTGCCGCTCGCGGGCGCCCTCGTCGAGGAAGTCGGGGCCGGGCGCCTCCACCGCGATCCGGCTGCCTTGCGCGCCGAGTGCCTGTACCCGCTCGAACAACAGCTCCTGGGCAGCCGCCGGCAGAAACGGCAACAGCCCCTCGGCCGACCACACGCTGGGCGCCGACGCGTCAAATCCGGCCCGCTGCAATGCGGACGGCCAGTCGTGGCGCAGGTCGACGGGAACGTTGACCAACTCGCAGGTTGGCTGGGCGCCCTTGTCTTCCAGCGTCGACGCCTTGAAGTCCAGCACCCGCGGCTGGTCGAGCTCGTAGACCGTGGTGCCGTCCGGCCATGGCAGCCGCCAAGCCCGCGAGTCCAGCCCCGCCGCGAGGATCACCACCTGCCGCACACCGGCGGTGATGGCGTCGAGGAAGAACTTGTCGAAGAACGCCGTCCGCGCGGCCATGTAGTCGACCATCCTCTGCATGCGCGGCTTGAGGTCCGGATCGGTCTCGGCGATCTGGGCGGGCAGGTTTTTCGGGGCGAACCAGTCCCACATGCCCTGTCCGGCGGCCTGCAGGAACAGGCGCGCGAACGGGTCGCTGATCAGCGGGTTTTCGCTCTCCGTCTCCGCGGCCCGGGCCGCCGCCACGCCGAGCGCCGTCGCCCCGACACTCTCGGTGATCTCCCAGCTGTCGTTGTCCGTCCTGGCCACGCCGGTGCCCTCCTGAAATTCGCTAGCACGCCTACCTACCCGACCCTACGCGCGCCAGCTGAGTGGGAGCTGTCAACGAACCCGGTATTGAGTTAACTTGTCGGCGGGCCACTTAGCAGGCCGAAAGCAAGGTGCCGGCGCGAACCCGAGGGATCGTTAATACATGCGAGTTGACGGGCGCGACATAGTCGTTTCCGGCAACTTGCTGCACCCGCTGACCCGGCGGACCAATGACCTGCTGCGGCTGATGCTGGCTTCGCTCTTCTTGGCGTTGGTGATCACGGGTTCGGTCATCACCCGCCCGCAATGGATCGCGCTGGAGAAATCCGTTTCGCAGATCGTCGGCGTCTTGTCACCGACGCAATCCGACGTGGTGTACCTGGTGTACGGGTTCGCGATCGTGGCTTTGCCATTCATGATCCTCATCGGCCTGATCGTGTCCGGGCAGTGGAAATTGCTGGGCGCGTACGCCGCTGCGGGGTTCAGCGCGATCCTTGTGTTGTCGATCAGCGCCAGCGGCATCGCGTCACCACGATGGCACTTCGACGTACCCGATCGGCTCAGCACGGTTCCGGCGCAATTTCTCGACGACCCACGCTGGATCGGCATGCTGGCGGCGGTGCTGACGGTTTCGGGCCCGTGGCTGCCGGCACGCTGGCGCCACTGGTGGTGGGCGCTGCTGCTGGCCTTCGTCCCCATCCATCTGGTGGTCAGTGCCATCGTCCCGGCGCGCTCGTTGGTGGGCCTGGCGGTGGGGTGGATCGTCGGCGCGCTGGTGGTGCTCGTGGTCGGAACTCCCGCGCTCGAGGTCCCGCTGGAGGCCACGGCGCGTGCGCTGGCCAAGGGCGGCTTCGCCGTCTCGCGGCTCACCGTGGTCCGGCCGGCCGGCCGCGGCCCGCTGATTCTTTCGGCCGACGGCGAACATCTCGGGGAGACAGCGCTGATCGAGCTGTACGGCCCGCATCAGCGCAGCGGCGGCGCGCTGCGCCAGCTGTGGGGAAAGCTGCGGCTGCGCGACGCGGAGACCGCTCCCCTGGTGACCTCTATGCGCCGCGCCGTGGAGTACCGCGCGTTGATGGCGATCGCCATCGGTGATGCGGGCCTGGCCAACACGGCGACGGTCGCCGTCGCGCCGCTGGACCGGGGGTGGATGCTCTACTCGCACCGGCCCCCTCTGGGCACGCCGATCGACGAGTGCGCCGAGACGACTCCCGTTGGGCGACTGTGGGAATCGCTGCGAGTTCTCAACGACCGTCAGATCGCCCACGGTGACCTGCGCAGCCATCACATCACGGTGGAGGACGACACCGTGATGTTCGGCGGGTTCGGCAGCGCCGAATACGGGGCGACCGAGGCCCAGCTCCAATCCGACATCGCCCAGCTGCTGGTGACCACCTCCTCCCTCTATGACCCGAAGTCGGCGGTGCGCGCGGCGATCGAGGTATTCGGCAAGGACACCATTCTGAGCGCGTCCCGCCGGCTCACGAAAGTCGCTGTGCCGCGATCCATTCGGCGGTCGGTACCCGACGCCGGAGCCGTCATCTCCGGCGCGCGGGCCGAGGTCAAGCGCCAGACCGGCGCCGATCAGATCAAGCCACAGACCATCACCAGGTTCACCCGCAGCCAGATCGTCCAGCTGGTGCTCTTCGGCGCGCTGGTCTATGTGGCGTACCCCTTCATCAGCACGGCGCCGACGTTCTTCTCCCAACTAAGGACCGCGAACTGGTGGTGGGCGCTGCTGGGCCTGCTGGTTTCGGCGCTGACCTACGTCGGTGCGGCCGCCGCGCTGTGGGCGTCTGCCGACGGCATGGTGAACTTCTGGAAGCTGTCAATCGCTCAGGTTGCCAACACTTTTGCCGCAACCACCACCCCGGCGGGCGTCGGCGGGCTGGCGCTCAGCACGCGATTCTTGCAGAAGAGCGGCTTGTCGGCTATGCGAGCGACCGCCGCCGTGGCCTTGCAACAGTCGGTACAGGTGATAGCGCACCTGGCGCTGCTGGTGTTGTTCAGCGCCGCGGCCGGCGCCTCGATGAATCTGCGGCATTTCGTCCCGAGCGCGACCCTGCTGTACCTGATCGGCGGGATCGCGCTGGGCATTGTCGGCACGTTCCTGTTCGTGCCGACGCTACGCAAGTGGCTGGCGACCGAGGTGCGCCCCAAATTGAACGAGGTGGTGACCGATTTGGTCAAGCTCGCGCGCGAACCGCGGCGGCTGGCCCTGATCCTGCTGGGTTGTGCGGGCACCACCCTCGGCGCTGCGCTGGCGTTATGGGCCAGCATCGAAGCCTTCGGTGGCGGAACGACTTTTGTTGCCGTCACCGTCGTCACCATGGTCGGTGGGACGCTAGCGTCTGCCGCTCCAACGCCCGGCGGTGTCGGAGCGGTCGAAGCGGCGCTGATCGGTGGCCTGGCCGCGTTCGGTGTGCCGGCGGCCGTCGGCGTCCCGTCGGTCCTGCTGTACCGGATGCTGACCTGCTGGCTACCGGTGTTCGTCGGCTGGCCGGTGATGCGGTGGCTGACCACCAACGACATGGTCTGAGCGGTCAGCTCTCGGATTCGGCCTCAGCGACCACGAGAACGGTCGAGGTGCGCACGGTTTGGCCCACCGTGGTGGTCAAAGACACCAAGTAGTAATCCTCGGGCACCGACTGCGCGACCGTGATCGGGACGGTGACGCTGGCAGATCCGTCGGCACCGAACTGACCCGTCGCCGGCTTCACGCCGATCCCGGCATCCGAAGACGTGCCGGCGACGGCGTAGCCGTCGGCGGCGTCGATCAAGCGTTGCGCATCGAGGGTCACGCTGCCCGTGTGTCCGGGCGCGATCGTGACGACGGGCTGCGCAACGTTGACGGCCACCGCGGAACTGCCCGCCCCGAACGACGGCGGCGAGTCGGCTTCGGCTGTGCCCCAATGCTTGTCCGGGTAAGCGGCCAGCGAATACGCCAGCGTGCCGCCGGTGCTGATGATCGATTCGGGCAGCGACGTGCGGTCGGTTGCCTGCCCGTCGACCTTGAGGCCGCTGATGTATTTGAGGTGGTGGGGCCCGGACGCCCCGGGGGCGGCGATTCGAATGGATTTGCCTGCGGGCAGCGCGATTTCGGCGCGATCGAAAAGCGGCGCGCCCACGGTGAGGATCGGGGTCCCCGGGGTGGCCGGGTACAGGCCCAGGGCCGCCCACACGTACCAGCTGGCCAGCGCGCCCAAGTCGTCGTTGCCGGGCTCACCGTCGGCGGTCGGCACGAACAGCCCGCGCACCCGGTCGACCGTGCGCTGGGTCTTCCACGGTTGACCGATGTAGTTGTACAGCCACGGCACACCGAAACTCGGCTCGTTGCCGGCCCACAGATAGGGCTGGTTGGGCCCGACATTGAGCTTCTCGGTAAACCGGTCGAGCCGGTCGGCCACGGCAGCGCGGCCGCCGAGCGCGGTCACCAGGCCCGCGACGTTGTGCGGTACCGACCAGACGTATTGTTCGGCATTGCCCTCGTCGTAGCCGACCTGGCCGAAGTTTTCCGGGGCTACCACAAACCCGGGACCCCGCCGGAAGAAGCCGGTCCAGCTGCGCGGCAGGATGTATCGCGTGGTCGGGTTGAACAGATTCTGCCAGTACTGCGCCCGGTGCGCGAACTCGGTGGCGGTCGTGGGCTCACCCAACTTATCGGCGAATCGAGAGATCGCAAAGTCGTCGAGCGACCACTCGAGCGTGATCGACGCGTCGGCGATCCAGCCATTGCGCCCGAACTCCAACGTGAACGGCGCATACCCGAACCGCTGGTAGGTGGCGATGCCGCGACGCTCCACGTAGCCGCTGCGGCCCACCCCGCCGTTGGTCGCCCCGTCCACCATGTAGCGCAACGCCGACTTGGCGTCGAAGTCGTTGGCCCCGAACGTATTCAGGTTCACAATGAGGGGTACCACGCTATCGCCGGTCATCTCGCCGGTTGCCGCGTTGGCGAACGCCCAGCGCGGCAGCGCACCGCTCTGCTCGGCGTCGTTCACCAACGACTGGGCCATGTCGCTCGCCCGGTCGGGAAACAGCAACGCCTGCAACGCCGCGAGGCATCGGTAAGTGTCCCAGTCGGAGAAGTTGGCGTACTGCGTGTGGCCGGCGGCCACCGTGTGGATGGAACCGTCGAACCCGACGTAGCGCCCATCGGCGTCGTTGAAAATGTTGGGGTGCAACAGCGATCGATACAGGGAGGTGTAGAAGGTGGTCAGATCGTCGCCGTTGCGGCCGGCCACCGTCACGCGGGACAGCGCGGCGTTCCATTCTCGCGACGCGGCGGCGCGCACATCGTCGAAGCCCGTCATGCCCTCGGCCGCCAAGTTCGACCGCGCACCCTCGATGCCGACGTAGGAGATCGCGGTGCGCACTTCGAGCGTCGAGCCGGCCGGAAAGCCCACATAGCCCCCGCTGTACGGCGCGTTCGCGCTCCGGGCGCCGGCGTAAACGGCACTGCCATCCCAAGATCCGTAAGATGTGAAGGGCTGGCTGAACTTCATCGCGAAGTACACCGTGTAGGCGTTCGGCTTGTCGCAGAACCCGCCGCTGGTGGCCCACCCGGTGATCGTCGTATTGTCCTCACCGATCTGGATGGTCGCGCGGGAGTTGCCCGCCAAGGACGAGCCGGAGCGCACCTGCAGCAGCGCGGCGCGGCCGTTGCGTGGGTAGCTGAAACGGCCGACGCCCGTGTGCGCGGTCGCGGTGAGTTCCGCCCTCACCCCGGTGCCGGGGAACCGCACCGTGTAATAGCCGGGCACCCCCTGCTCGGTGTCGTCGTGGGCGATTTCTTCGGCGGCGTTCCACGGTTGTAGCCCGACCCCGCCGATGACCGGCAGCATCGAGATGTCGCCGAAGGCAGCGCATCCCACCGACGCGTGGGTCATGCTGAAGCCGGTGGAGTGCGGGTTGTCGTAGTTGTAACCGGCGTAGTTGCCGACGGTGTCCGGCGAGTACTGCACCATCCCGAACGGCACGGTGGCGCCCGGGAAGTTGTTGATCTCCCCGACCGTCTCGCCGCCGGTCCCGGTGCCGATGAGCGTCGCGACGTGGTCGACCGTATTCGCCACGAATACGGGCGGACCGTCGTATCCCCTGGGCGGTGCCGCGGCAACGAAGACCATGAAGACGGCCGACGCCGCAATGACCGCAATGAGGGCCCGTCGCGAGCGCATACCTGTCTAATACTCCGAAAGCGACTGCATAAGGCCGTATTCCTGTGGCGTTTTGGGCGACGAATTTACTGACGATCGGCGGTTCGGCGAGGGCGCGGCAGCAGGCCGGAAAAATTTTGGCAAAGCGGCGAGATATTTCGGTTACTGTCATCCCACCATGGCTGGCGCTGGTACCGGCCCAATTTTCGGGAGATTGGATCGATGAAACATTTGACGCTAGCAACCATTTCCGTGGCGCTGAGTGTGGCGCTCGTCGGTTGCGGCAGCGACAACAAATCCGGTGATAAAACCTCGACGACCACTTCGACCACAACCTCGACGGCCTCGTCAACATCGACAACGGGCGCGGCACCGGCGGCCAAAGCCAAATACACCATTGCCGACTACGTGAAGGACAACAACATCGCCGAGACGCCGGTGCACCACGGCGATCCCGGCCCGAACGTCGACTTGCCGGTGCCCGCGGGCTGGCAGCTCAACCAGAACTCCGGCACCTCCTACGGCGGCATCGTGCAGCTTCAGCCCGCCAATCCCTCCGATCCGCCCACGGTCTCGGCGCTGTTTTCGCGCCTGAGCGGCAATGTCGACCCGGCGAAGCTCATCCAATACGCGCCGGGCGAGGTACAGAATCTGCCCGGGTACCAGGGCCAAGGTGACGGCTCCGCGTCCACGCTCGGCGGTTACCAGGCCTGGCAGATCGGTGGCACGTACCAGCGAGGCGGTCAGACCCGCGCCATCGCCCAGAAAACGGTGATAATTCCCAGCCAGGGCGCGGTCTACGTGCTGCAGCTCAACGCCGATGGGCTGGAGGCCGATCAAGGCCCGTTGATGGACGCCACCAACATCATCGACGATCAGACCACCATCACCGCCGGCTGAACCCGGATGCGCGGCCGCGGAGCCCGGGTCTCCGCGGCTTCGTCGCATCGCTAGGCGGCCGAGATCCGTTGGCTCTACGCTGAATGCATGACGGAGCGGGCATATGCGGTAGATGCCGGGCATCCACCCTCGGCGCTGATGCGTCTCGTCAATCCGGTGATGAGGTTTGTGCTGCGCAGCCCGCTGGCCGGTCTGGTCCGCAACCAGTTCATGGTGCTGAGTTTCACCGGGCGCAAGACGGGCCGGGCGTATTCGATTCCGTTGAGCGCCCACCTGATTGACGGTGAGCTCTACGCGCTGACCGGCAGCCCGTGGAAGCAGAACTTCCGCGGCGGCGGACCGGTCCAGGTCGTGTACAACGGCAAGACGACGGCGATGCGCGGTGAGCTCATCCGCGACCGGGCCGTCGTCTCCGATCTGTTGTTGCGCTGCGCGCAGTCCTATGGAGCCCAGCGCGCACAACGCATGATCGGGCTGAAGTTTCGCGACCAGCGCATACCGACACGCGATGAATTCGCCGAGGCGGTCGACCGGCTGCAGCTCGGTGCGGTCCGGCTGAGTCTGGCCGAATAGGCCAGCTCACGCAGGTCCCGCACCCGCGGCCGCGCGGGTGCGGGTGACGAACGGTTGCTCGAATCCGGCGTCGGCCGCGGCGCGCCGCACCGCCTCGCCGACCGTATCCGCACGGTCCACGGGCACGAGGGCGATCACACAGCCGCCGAAGCCACCGCCGGTCATCCGGGCGCCTAACGCGCCCGCGCGCACCGCGGTGTCGGCGATCAGGTCGATGCGTTCGGTGGTGATCTCGAAGTCGTCACGCATGGAGGCGTGCGAGGCGTTAAAGATCCGCCCGGCTTTGGGATAGTCCGAGTCACGCAGCGCCCCAACGCAATCGATGACCCGATGGTTTTCGGTCAGCACGTGGCGGGCGCGGCGGGCATCGACGGGGTCGCGCACGCCGGCCAAGACGGCGAGGCCCTGCCCGCCCGCGACGTCTTGCACCTCACGCAGCGACGATGCCGACAGATCGGCGGCGGCCCGTTCACACGATGCGCGCCGCGACGCGTAGTCGCCGCCGGCGTGGGTGTGGCGCTCCCGGGAGTCGATCAGCAACAACGAGACACCCGCGGAATCCGGATCGAAAACCACCGGCGTGACGGTGAGGTCGACGAAGTCGATCAGCACCGCCGTCGCATCCCGACCGAAGAGCGCCGCCAGCTGATCGAGTAAACCCGTTGGCGCGCCGACATATTCGTTCTCGCCGCGCTGGGCCAGCCGGGCCTGTTCTGTTGCGTCGATGCGAAGACCGGCGGCCGAGGTGATCGCGCCCAGCGCCGCGCACTCCAGCGCCGCCGAGGACGACAGGCCAGATCCCATTTCCACGTCGCTGGTGATCGACATCGTGCCGCCGGGCACCGGATGGCCGCCCTGGCGCAGCGCCCACACCACCCCGGCCACGTAGGCGGCCCAGCCGGCCACCTCGCCGGGAGCGGTCTCGATCCGAACGGGCACCGGGGCATCGGCGCGGTCGCTGATGACGATGATCGCGTCGTCGTCGCCGGGGATGAATGTCGCGATGGTGCGCTGCGGTAGCGCGATGGGCAGCGCGAAACCCAGGTTGTAATCGGTGTGTTCGCCGATCAGATTGATCCGTCCCGGCGCGGCGTAACGGATCGTCATCGCAGTTGCCGCAGCCGCTCGGCCACGCTCTCCGGCGCGACATCGCCAATGAAGGCGTCCATCGCCGATTCCGAGGCCGCCAGGTACTTGAGCTTGGTGGCGCTGCGCCGGATCGACATCAATTCGACGTGGAAGTAGCCCTCGGCTAAAGCGGCGGTATCGGCGTATTGGTGTAGCGCCGAAATGTAGGGCAGCGGTGCGGAATACATCCGGTCGAAGCGTCCGAGCACGTCGAGGTAGACGGCCACGAACGCGTCCACTTCAGCCTCGCTCAGTTCGGTCAGGTTGCGCACGAACCTGTTCGGGTAGATGTGCACCTCGACCGGCCAACGCGCCGCGAACGGCACGAAAGCGGTGAACAGCTCGTCGCGCGCGATGATGCGGCCGCCGTCGGCGACCTCATGTGCCAGCAGATCGCCGAAGAGGTTGGTGCCGTGCTGCTTTCGATATTTGTGCGCCTGCTCCAGCATCGTGGTGGTGCGCGGCGTCAGGTAGGGATAACCGTAGATCTGCCCGTGCGGATGGGTCAGCGTCACCCCGATTTCCTCGCCCCGGTTTTCGAAGCAGAACACTTGCTCGATTCCCGGCCTTGCCATCAGGTCGGCGGTGCGATGCCGCCACGCCTCGACGACCAGGCGCGCGTGCGCCGGCTCCAGCTCGGCGACGGACCCAGTGTGGTCGGCGGAGAAACAGATCACTTCGCAGCGGCCATGTCCGGGCGCGGTCACGAACCCGCCGTCGGCGGGCACGGGCGCCGTGGCGGGCAACGACGGCAACGCGCCGGAGAGGCTGGGGAATCGGTTCTCGAACACGACGACGTCGTAGTCGGGGGCCGGCACCTCACTGGTCAGCCCGGTCGGGCCCGGACACAGCGGGCACGCCTCCGGCGGCGGCTTGTAGGTGCGGTCCTGGCGCAGTGCCGCGATGATCACCCACTGCCCGGTGCTTCGGTCGAACCGCAGCTGCGACTGCGCGGGGGGTTCGGCGGCACGCGGCGGCAACGGCCGGCGATCCTCGACCGGCGCCGGGCGATGCCCGGGCAGCGCGAAGAACAGCAGGTCACGACCGTCAGCCAGCTTCGCGCGCGTCGGCGGAGTCACGATGTCGAAGACTAGCTTGGTCGCGGCGGCGCGGTTCGGGTAACCATGTTGGGTAAGCGCAAGAGAGGCGGTCTGTCGATAACTGTTCTCTACGAACGCGCCCGCAATTGGGTGATCGGCTCCGATCCTGGCTTGCTTCGGCTGCGGATGGCGACTCGGACCACGGCCGCGCTTGGCCTTTCCCTGCTGGCGCTTTTCATTCTGACCAGGGCGACGGGACAACCGCTGACCGTCGCCCTGCTGGGCGTCGTCATCACCATGGTCGCGTCGCGCTCCGTCAACGAACCCGACCCGCGACAGCAGCGGATCACCATGGCGCTGCTGCCCC
>NZ_LZMB01000465.1 GCF_001673555.1 Mycobacterium sp. 1165178.9
GCCGGTCAGCGTCGCCGCCATCGCCTGGACGTCGTCTAGCGCCTTGGCCAGCAACTCGCGCTCGGTCTTCAGGCGGCCGTTGCCGGACTCGCTGTCGACGAACTTCTGGATCTGCTCGGATACGTGAGCCAGCGCCGTGCCCTTGTCGCGGACGATCTTCCGGAAGAAGAAGTCCTGCGCCTGGATGGCGGTGGTGCCCTCGTAGAGCGAGTCGATCTTGGCGTCGCGGATGTACTGCTCGATCGGGTAGTCCTGCAGGAAGCCGGACCCACCGAAGGTCTGCAGGCTCTCGGTGAGCTTGGCGTACGCCTGCTCCGAGCCCACACCCTTGACGACCGGCAGCATCAGGTCGTTGACCTTGACCGCCAGCTCGGCGTCCACACCGTGCAGTGCCTCGGCGACAGCCGAGTCCTGGTAGGTCGCCGTGAACAGGTACAGCGCGCGCAGACCCTCGGCGTAGGCCTTCTGGGTCATCAGCGACCGGCGCACGTCCGGGTGGTGCGTGATGGTCACCCGCGGCGCGGTCTTGTCGGTCATCTGGGTCATGTCGGCGCCCTGGACGCGCGACTTCGCGTACTCGAGCGCGTTCAGGTAACCCGTCGACAGCGTCGCGATGGCCTTGGTGCCGACCATCATGCGGGCCTGCTCGATCACCTCGAACATCTGCGCGATGCCGTTGTGCACCTCGCCGACCAGCCAGCCCTTGGCGGGGACGTCATGCTGGCCGAAGCTCAGCTCACACGTCGCCGATACCTTCAAGCCCATCTTGTGCTCGACGTTGGTGACGTAGACGCCGTTGCGCTCGCCCAGCTCACCGGTCTCGAAGTCGAACAGGAACTTGGGCACGAAGAACAGGGACAGGCCCTTGGTGCCCGGTCCGGCACCCTCCGGGCGCGCCAGCACCAGGTGGAAGATGTTCTCGAACAGATCGCCGGAGTCGGCGGAGGTGATGAACCGCTTCACACCGTCGATGTGCCAGGAACCGTCCTCTTGCTGGACTGCTTTGGTCCGCCCGGCTCCCACGTCGGAGCCGGCGTCCGGCTCGGTGAGCACCATGGTCGAACCCCAGCCGCGCTCAGCGGCCAGCTCGGCCCACTTCTTCTGCTCGTCGGTGCCGAGGTGGTGAAGGATCTGGGCGAAGCCCGCACCTCCGGCGTACATCCACACGGCCGGGTTGGCGCCCAGAAGATGCTCGTGCAGGGCCCATAGCAGCGCCTTAGGCGCCGGCACTCCGCCCAGCGCCTCGTCAAGACCAACCTTGTCCCAACCCGCCTCGATGACGGCCCGTACGGACTTCTTGAAAGACTCCGGCAGCGTCACCGAGTGCGCCTTCGGGTCGAAGACCGGCGGATTGCGGTCCCCCTCCACGAACGACTCCGCGACCGGCCCTTCGGCCAGCCGACTGATCTCGTTCAACATTTCGCGGGCGGTGTCGGCGTCCAGATCGCTGTACTCGCCTTGGCCCAAGGCCTTGTCAACGCCCAAAACTTCGAACAGGTTGAACTCCTGGTCGCGGACGTTGCTCTTGTAGTGGCTCACTACGGTCCTCCTCGTTGAGAATGCCACTTGTGGTTGGGTACTAGGTCTAAGTTACCCACCAGTAACACCGCTAAAATATCGCTAGCGTCAGCGGTATGCAAGCCAATGTGAGCTAGATTTCATTGCCTAATTAACCAACCGGTTGGGAAGCTGCAGGTCACGCGGTGGAAATTGATTTACCTGCGGTGATGATGCACACATGACCGATGTGCGCGGCGTCACTGCGCCGCCCGCGGAGCTGCCCACGGTGGACCTGCGGGCCGATCCGGGCCGTCTACGGGAGGGTCTGCGCGCCGCCGGCCACGAGGTCGGGTTCTTCTATCTCACCGGTCACGGCGTTCCGCCGGATTTGGTGACGCGGGTCCTCGACGCGGCCCGCCGTCTCTTCGCGCTGCCGCAGCGCGACAAGGACGCCGTCGCGATGGTGCGCAGCCCCCATTTCCGGGGTTACACCCGGCTCGGCGGCGAGTTGACCCGTGGGGAGGTGGACTGGCGCGAGCAGATCGACGTGGGGCCCGAACGGCCGCCCATCGGCGGGCTGGACGGGTCCGACTTTCGGTGGCTGCAGGGGCCCAATCAGTGGCCGGCCGCGCTGCCGGAACTAGCCGGGATCGTCGCCGAGTGGGATGCCGCGCTGTCCGCGGTGGCCCGCACCCTGCTGCAGCACTGGGCGGCCTCGCTGGGCAGTCCGTCCGATGTGTTCGACGCGGCCTTCGCCGACGCGCCCGCCACGCTGATCAAGATCATCAGCTACCCGGGCCGCGCGGCCAGCGCGCAGGGCGTGGGCGCGCACCGTGACGCCGGGGTGCTGACGCTGTTGCTGGCCGAACCGGGCAGCACGGGCCTACAGGTGCGGCCGCCCGGAATCGGACATTCGAACGGCGGCTGGATCGACGTGCCGCCGCGCGAGGGCGCATTCATCGTCAACATCGGTGAACTCCTGGAGGTGGCGACGCGCGGATACCTACGGGCCACCGAGCACCGGGTCAACCTGCAGGGGCTCGCGGGCGGCCGCATCTCGGTGCCCTTCTTCTTCAACCCCCGCCTGGACGCACGGATACCGGTGCTGTCGCTGCCCGACGAACTCGAGGCACGCGCCCAGCGAGTCGACGATCCCTCGGATCCGATCTTCGCGGTCTACGGCCGCAACGCTTGGAAGAGCAGGCTGCGGGCCCACCCGGATGTCGCCGCGGCGCACGGATATTCGGCAGAACGCTTAGAAAACGGGTAAGGGTGGCCGCGCCCGGGCGAGTGACGCCGGGTAGGGTCACATCCGACAAGTCCCGTCTCCGGCTCTAGGGGCGAATAAGTCCGGTGAACTCGAATAACAAGCTGACAGCGTCGTCGCTTCGGGAGGCCTTCGGTCATTTCCCGTCCGGTGTCGTGGCGATCGCCGCCGAGGTGAATGGAACCCGGGAAGGCCTGGCGGCCAGTACGTTTGTGCCCGTATCGCTGGATCCGCCGTTGGTCTCGTTCTGCGTGCAGAACACCTCCACAACGTGGCCCAAGCTCAAGGACCTGCCGATGCTGGGCATCAGCGTGCTTGGCGAGGAGCACGACGAGGCCGCGCGCTCGCTGGCCGCCAAGACCGGCGACAGGTTCGCCGGGTTGGAGACGGTCTCGCGGTCCACCGGGGCGGTGTTCATCAAGGGCACCGGCCTCTGGCTGGAAAGCGCTATCGAGCAGCTCATCCCGGCCGGCGATCACACCATCGTGGTGTTGCGTGTCAGCGAGGTGACGGTGGACGCCGAGGTGGCGCCCATCGTGTTCCATCGGAGCGTCTTTCGCCGTCTCGGCGCGTAGTAGTCGCGCCTTTCCACCGGCGGCTAGGGGCGGTGGCTCAGTTCTTCCCGAAAGCTCTGGATGCGGTTCTCGAGTTCGGCGGCATCGGTGTGCCGGCCTTCCTTGTTCGCGAGCTGGGCGCGGACCGACAACTGCCGAATTGCGGTGCGAATGTTGTTGATGCTGGCGGTTTCTCGCATGGGTTCCAATGAACTGCCTTTCCGGTCGCGGGTACACGGCCGCACGCGGCGGCCCGACAGGATGCAGTTTGGTTACCCGAGTCCCGCGACGGCCTAACGTCCGATGACGGGATCGGCCCGGATCAGAACGGCGTGGCAGCTCAGCGACGGAACAGCTTGTTTCCCAGCCACACCACGGGGTCGTACTTGCGGTCGGCGACCCGTTCTTTCATCGGAATCAGCGCGTTGTCGGTGATCTTGATGTTTTCCGGGCAGACCTCGGTGCAGCACTTGGTGATGTTGCAGTAGCCCAGGCCATGCTCGTCCTGAGCGTCGTTGCGCCGATCGCGGGTGTCCAGCGGGTGCATCTCCAGCTCGGCGATTCGCATCAGGAAGCGCGGGCCGGCGAACGCCTTCTTGTTCTCCTCGTGATCGCGGACCACGTGGCACACGTTCTGGCACAGGAAGCACTCGATGCACTTGCGGAATTCCTGGGAGCGTCCGACGTCCTCCTGCGCCATCCGGTATTCGCCGGGCTGCAGGTCCTTGGGCGGCGCGAAAGACGGTATCTCGCGGGCCTTTTCGTAGTTGAACGAGACGTCGGTGACCAGGTCGCGGATCACCGGGAACGTCCGCAGCGGCGTGACGGTGACGACCTCGTCCTCGGCGAACGTCGACATCCGGGTCATGCAGAGCAGCCGCGGCTTGCCGTTGATCTCCGCCGAGCAGGAGCCACACTTGCCCGCCTTGCAGTTCCACCGGACCGCCAGATCGGGCGTCTGGGTCTGCTGCAGGCGATGGATGATGTCGAGAACGACCTCGCCCTCGTTGACCTCAACCGTGAAGTCCTGCAGACCACCGTCGGCATCGTCACCGCGCCAGACCCGCATCGTCGCGTTGTAGGTCATTTGCCACTCCGTCCTGGGTGCCCGGCGAGTTCTTCGTCGGTGTAGTACTTCTCCAGCTCACCGATTTCAAACAGCTCCAGCAGATCGGGCCGCATCGGCGTCTGATCCTTCTTCGTGATGGTGATGTCCGGAATCACCTCGTCGCCATCGGCCGCCTCGCACACCAGCAGGACCTTGCGCCACGACGAGTCCATCGACGGATGGTCGTCGCGGGTGTGCCCGCCGCGGCTCTCGGTGCGCTGTAGCGCTGCCTTGGCGACGCATTCGCTGACCAGCAGCATGTTGCGCAGGTCGAGGGCGAGGTTCCAGGCCGGGTTGTACCGGCGCTGCCCCTCCACGTGGAGGTTTTTGAACCGCGCGCGCAGCTTGTCGAGCCGGGCCAGGGCCTCCGTGATCTCGTCAGACTTACGGATGATGCCGACCAGGTCGTTCATCGACTGTTGCAGTTCCAGCTGCAGGGTGTACGGGTTCTCCCCGGCGGCACCGTTGGCCGGCGCCTCGAAGGGCGAGAGCGCCCGCTTCGCCGCCGCCTCGACGGCGCCGTCCGAGATGGTCGGACGGCTGCTCAAGGCCCGCACGTAGTCGGCCGCGCCCAGACCGGCCCGCCGGCCGAACACCAGCAGGTCCGACAGCGAGTTGCCGCCCAGCCGGTTCGAGCCGTGCATACCGCCGGAGCATTCGCCGGCGGCGAAAAGACCGGGGACCGTGGCGGCTCCGGTGTCGGCGTCCACCTCGACGCCGCCCATCACGTAGTGGCAGGTCGGCCCGACTTCCATCGGTTCCTTGGTGATGTCGACCCCGGCCAGCTCCTTGAACTGGTGGTACATCGACGGCAGACGGCGGTTGATCTCCGCCGGCGTCAGCCGCGACGCGATGTCGAGGAAGACGCCGCCGTGTGGGCTGCCCCGGCCGGCCTTGACCTCGGAGTTGATCGCGCGCGCGACCTCGTCGCGGGGCAGCAGGTCCGGAGTGCGGCGGGCCGAGTCGTTGTCCTTGAGCCACTGGTCGGCTTCTTGTTCGGACTCGGCGTACTGGCCCTTGAACACCGACGGGATGTAATCGAACATGAACCGCTTGTCGTCGGAATTCTTCAGCACTCCGCCATCACCGCGAACGCCCTCAGTGACCAGGATCCCCTTCACACTCGGCGGCCACACCATGCCCGTCGGGTGGAACTGGACGAACTCCATGTTGATCAGCGAAGCGCCCGCCCGCAGGGCCAGCGCGTGGCCGTCGCCGGTGTACTCCCACGAGTTAGATGTGACCTTGAACGACTTGCCGATGCCGCCGGTGGCCAGCACCACCGCGGGCGCCTCGAACAAGATGAAGTTTCCGCTTTCGCGGATGTAGCCGAACGCCCCGGAGATCGCGTCGCCATCCTTGATCAGCTCGGTGATCGTGGTTTCGGCGAACACCCTGATCCGCGCTTCGTAGTCGCCGAGCTCGGCGAAATCCTCCTGCTGCAGCGAGACGATCTTCTGCTGCATGGTGCGGATCAGCTCCAGGCCGGTGCGGTCACCGACGTGGGCCAGCCGCGGGTAGGTGTGCCCGCCGAAGTTGCGCTGGCTGATCTTGCCGTCCTTGAGGCGATCGAACAGCGCGCCATAGGTTTCCAGCTCCCAGACGCGGTCCGGCGCTTCCTTGGCGTGCAGTTCGGCCATGCGCCAGTTGTTGAGGAATTTCCCGCCGCGCATCGTGTCGCCGAAGTGGGTCTTCCAGTTGTCCTTCGGGTTGGTGTTGCCCATGGACGCCGCGCAGCCACCCTCGGCCATCACCGTGTGGGCCTTGCCGAACAGCGACTTGCACACCACCGCGACCCGCAAACCCCGTTCACGCGCTTCGATAACCGCACGCAGCCCGGCGCCGCCGGCACCGATCACGACCACGTCGTACGTGTGCCGCTCGATTTCAACCATTGAAACCCTCGCTAGCTAATTCTGATTGATGTCGAAATGGCTTGTCAGCCAACAAATCTCAGGTCGGGGATGGTACCGCTGGCCACCAGCGCGACGTAGAAGTCGGTGAGCATCAGCGTGCCCAGCGTGATCCACGCGTACAGCTTGTGCCGTGTGTTGATGGCACTGACCTGCGTCCAGATCCAGTACCGCACAGGATGCTTGGAGAAGTGCTTGAGCCGCCCGCCGGTGACGTGCCGGCAGGAGTGGCACGACAGCGTGTAGATCCAGAGCATGACGACGTTGCCGAGCAGGATCAGATTGCCCAAGCCGAAGCCGAATCCGCCGGGTCCGCTGTCGGAGTGGAACGCGACGATGGCGTCGTAGGTGTTGATCACCGAGATGATGCCGGCGATGTAAAAGAAGTATCGGTGCGTGTTCTGGATGATCAGCGGGAACCGGGTCTCGCCGGTGTAGTGGGCGCGGGGCTCGGCCACGGCGCAGGCGCTGGGCGATTGCCACACCGTGCGGTAGTAGGCGCCGCGGTAGTAGTAGCAGGTCAACCGGAACAGCAGCAGGAACGGCAGCGACAGTGCCGCGTACGGCAGCCACCACACGTCGGGAAGGAACTGCGGCCAGATGTCGCCGGCCTCACCGCAACCCCTGCTCACACAGGGTGAGTAGAACGGCGTCAGGTAATGGTATTTGGGGACGAAGAAGTAATTCTGTTGGAACGCGCGCGCTGTCGCATATATAAGGAAGGCGGCGAAGCCGAGATCGATTCGCAGCGGCGACATCCACCACCGGTCGGTGCGTAGGGTGCGTTGCTGGATACGGGCGCGCGTGGGTGAAAAGACACCGGACGCAGGACGGTTCGCCGTGGGTGCGCTCATTTAGTGTGTTCCTCTTCGAACGGGCTGTAGGTCGAAGGGTACACAGAGGAAAGCCCCCCTTTTCTGGGGGGCTTGGGTTGTTCAGGCCCTGTTGTGACCCCCGACACCCTCGTCGTCGACGTCGCGCCAGAATTCGCTGTCGTACTGGGTGTCTGGAATGACGATCTTCTCGCCGGACTGCTGCACGGTGGCGCCGGCCAGGTCCAATTCGGACACGTCGGAGTCGAGCAGGTCGACGTCGGACATGATGCGGTCGGCATCGATGACGATGCGCCGCATGGCCGGACTGTCACCGTATCGGGCCCGCAGGGAACTCACGCACCGCCGCAGGCCGCCGATGAGGTCGTGGAGTTCGGCGAATTCGGTCGTGCCAGTCGTGCTCGTCAACGGATCTCCTCGGCAGTGTTTCGGATCACAGTACGCCCTCGATACTATCCACGGCACACGCCGCAGGTCAGTCCGTTGGGCCCGGATGTCGAGGGAGCAGTCACTTATGACGGGACGCACCACGCCGGCCGAACGGGCCGCCACGCTGCTGGAACTGCACCGGCCGGGCGACCCGGTCATCCTGCCGACCGTGTGGGATGCCTGGTCGGCGCGGCTGGCCACCGGCGCCGGATTCGCCGCACTCACCGTGGGCAGCCACCCGATGGCGGACTCGATCGGCAAACCCGACAACGAAGGCATGTCGTTCGACGATGTCCTCACCCGGGTCGCACAGATCACCGCCGCCGTCGACGTCCCGGTGTCGGTGGACATCGAATCCGGCTACGGGCAGCCGGCGACCCGGCTGATCGAGGGCCTCCTGGGCGCCGGGGCCGTCGGGCTGAACATCGAGGACACTGTGCACTCGGAGGGCAAGCGGTTGCGGTCCGCCGACGAACACGCCGAATTGGTCGGCGAACTGCGGTCGGCCGCCGACGCGGCCGGCGTGCACGTCGTCATCAATGCCCGGACGGATCTTTTCCTGCGCCAGGACGGTGAGGCGTCCGATCGCGTCGAACGGGCGGTGGCACGCCTGAATCAGGCGGCTGGCGCCGGCGCCGATGTGCTGTATCCGGTGGGCCGCCACGATCCCGACACGTTGCGGCGCTTGACCGCCGAGCTGGAGTTGCCGGTCAACGCGATCGCGCTGCCCGACCAGGACGACCCGGCGTCCTTCGGTCCGCTGGGTGTGGCGCGCATCAGTTTCGGGCCGTTCCTGCAGGCCGCGCTGGCGACCCGGGCCAAGGAGCTGCTGGCTCGCTGGAAGTGACGTGCCAAATCCGGCGGAGCCGTTGTGACTCCGCCGGATTCGGCTGTGTTTGTCCGAACTGGCCGGAGACTATTTGGTGATCTCGATGCGCTGCGCCTGGTTGTCGGCGTACGCACCGGCGACCCGCACCGTCAGCACGCCGGCGTCGTAGCTCGCCGTGATGGCGTCGCCGGTGACGTGGCCGGGCAGCTGGAACGACCGGCGGAATGACCCGTACCGGATCTCCCGTAGCGTGCGGCCTTCCTTCTCTTCCGAACGCTGATCGCGGTGCTCGCCGTGGATGACCAACCGTCCGCGGTCGACCTCGACGTTGACGTCCTGGTCGACGTCAACGCCCGGGAGCTCGACCCGTACGATCGCGTCGTCGCCGTCCTTGACGATCTCGGCGGCGGGCTTGAAGCCGCTGGTAGCCGGGGAGTTCCAGTCCGCCGCGGCGGCGGGTCCGAAAAAGTCGCGCAACCACCGGTCGGTGTCCCAGGCCGGTCGCGACCACAATGCGATGCTGCTCATGGCGCTTCCCTTCTAATTCCTTGAGCTTGATTGTGAGATTCCTGTGACCGGTGCTTGTGCGACCGGCTACTAGTACAAACATGAGTGAACCACGCTAAAGTTCCACCTCGTCGTTCGCCGGC
>NZ_LZMB01000466.1 GCF_001673555.1 Mycobacterium sp. 1165178.9
GGTGGGACGCCGCGACAGCACGTTGACGATGTGACCGAAGCGGCGCTCGCGCCAATGCGGTCGACAGATGATGTACGTGCCGCCGCGAGCGCGCGCCGCGGCCGCCAGCGCCTCGGCTTCCGCGGCCTCAGCCTCGGCTTCCTCGAGCAAAGCCTTGGCGTCGGCTTTCGAGGTGGCCGAATCTTGTGGCGGCTTCTTCGCCTCAGGCATCGTGCTGACTCCCCATCGCCCTCATCTGCGCCTTCGTCGTGGCCAGCGGATACATGGTATGGCAACGCCATGAAACCGACGAGCGCAAGCAGCGCGCCGCGAACTTCATCGCGGGAGCCAGACAAGGGGTCGTCAACCTGACTTCCATGGACTTCAATAAGGCCAAGGAGGACGTCCAGCGGGTGATCGACAGCTCGACCGGCCAGTTCCACGACGACTTCCAAGCGCGTGCAAAAGATTTCACGACCGTCGTCGAGCAGTCCAAAGTGGTCACCCAGGGAACCGTGAAAGCGGCGGCCGTGCAATCCATCAACGGGGATTTTGCGTTGGTTCTCGTCGCGGCGACATCGCACATCACCAACGCCGCTGGCGCCAAAGACGAACCACGCAATTGGCGGCTCAAGGTGACCGTCAAAGACGACGGCGGGCAATACAAGATGTCCAACGTGGAGTTCATTCCATGAGCGATGACACGCCCAGCATCGAGACCGCCGAAGGCTCTACCGAACAAACCGACCGCGGACCTAGTGCACCGCGCAAGCGTCGCAAGGTGAAAGTCGTTCCCGTGATTCTTCTTGTGCTGCTGCTGCTTTCCGGTGGCGCGGCGACGTGGCTGTACTTCAAGCAATACCGGCCCGATAAACAGACCGACGCCGGCGTCGCGAGCGCGGTCGCCAACGCGGCGTCCGACGGAACGGTCGCGTTGCTGTCCTACTCGCCCGAATCTCTCGACAAAGACTTCGCCGCCGCGAAGTCTCACCTGTCCGGGGACTTCTTGTCGTACTACAACCAGTTCACCGAGCAGATCGTGGCTCCGGCAGCCAAACAGAAGTCACTGAAAACCAACGCTCGGGTGTTGGGGTCCGCGGTTCAGGAATTGCATCCGAATTCGGCCGTCGTGCTGGTGCTGGTCGACCAGAGCACCACGAGCAAGGACAACCCCGACCCTGCGATGGCCTCCAGCAGCGTGCTGGTGAGCTTGACCCGCGTCAACGGCGCCTGGCTGATCACCAAATTCGACCCGGTCTAGGCTCAGTGAGCGTCTAGAGCGACGCCAACTCCCGCGGTGCCCCGCCGACCGTGAAATTACTCGCACGTTCGAAGCCGAGTGTGAAGCTGGCTTGACACTCGACGTCGGAACACTCCCTTAGCGCCGAGGCCGTCCCAAGAATCCACCAAGGATTCGCCGAGGCCGCCATTCGATCCTCTCCTCGTACAGCTGAGAGGAGGATCGCATGTCGCTACTGGGCATATCTCTGGTCCACGGTTGGGCGCCCATCACGGCTCAGATCGTCACGTCGATCACGCTGGGGCTCGCCGCCGGGTGGCGCTCGCGTCGTTGGCGTTTGCTGTGGCTGCCCGCCGCCGCCGTCATCGGTGTCATGACGGCCCTCGGGGCGCATTCCTTCATCGCCGACGGTGCCAGCAAGTCGGCACCGGATGCGCTGTACGTGTGGATCGGGCTGGTCGGAATGGCGATGGCGGTGCTGATCCTGGGCTGGCGTGGTGGGCGGTGGTGGCGGCGTGGACTATCGATCCTGGCGGTGCCGCTGTGCCTGCTCTGCTCGCTGCTCGCGCTCAACCAATGGGTCGGCTACTTCCAAACCATGCAGAGCGCGTGGGATCAGTTCACCTCGGTTCCGCTGCCCAACCAGGCTGACAAGGCTACCGTCACCACGCTGGCGGCGAAGGGCTCGAAGCCGCCGCACGGCAGCCTGGTGCCCGTTGTGATCCCCGACGACGCATCGCATTTCAAGCACCGCGAGGAACTGGTCTACCTGCCGCCGGCATGGTTTGCCAGCTACCCGCCCCCGCAGCTGCCGACGGTGATGATGATCGGCGGCATGGTCAACACGCCCGCCGACTGGGTGCGCGCCGGCAATGCGGTGGACACAGCCGATGCCTTCGCGGCCACCCATGGCGGCAACGCACCGGTGCTGGTGTTCGTGGACCCGAGCGGCGCGTTCGACAACGACACCGAAGGTGTCAACGGTGTCCGCGGCAACGCCGCCGACCACTTGACCAAAGACGTTGTCCCTTACATGGTTTCGGCCTTCGGGGTAAGCCCCGACCCGTCCCACTGGGGCGTCGTCGGCTGGTCGATGGGCGGGACTACCGCGGTGGATCTGAGCGTCATGCACCCCGACATGTTCAGCTCGTTCGTCGACATCGAGGGCGACTTGAGCCCCAACACCGGGAACAAGGCGCAAACCGTCGCCACTTTGTTCAACGGCGATGCCGACGCGTGGGCGGCATTCGATCCGACCACAGTTATCAAGCGGCATGGCCGCTACACCGGCGTGTCCGGTTGGTTCGCCATCTCGTCGGGTGGCTCACCGCGTCGCGACATCACGACCGTCGATGCCGCCGCGATGGCCATCGCCGGCCGCGCCGCCGACGCCGACCCGGGTAACCAGCCTGCCGCTGCCGCTTCCTTGTGCCAGCTCGGCAGGGCGAACGGCATCGATTGCGCGGTGATCGCCCAGCCCGGAAAGCACGATTGGCCGACCGCCGGCACGGTGTTTGCCACCGCGTTGCCGTGGTTGGCCGGCCAGCTGCACACCCCGGGCGTGGACCGGATCGCATTGCCCGGCAATGCCTCTCAGCAAGCGCTTTGACTGTGCTAGCCGCGCGGCAAGCCGAGCACCCGCTGGGCGATGATGTTGCGCTGGATTTCGGAGGTGCCGCCGGCGATGGTCCCGGAGAAGCTCCGGGCGTAGCGCTCGAACCAGCTTGCGAAGTAGTGGTCGAGGTTCATGTGCGCGTACGGCCCCGTCAGTCCGGGATGCACAAGGCCATCGGATCCCGCGGACGTCAACGCCAGTTCCATCCCACGCAACTCCGCTTCGGAACCGAGCAGCTTGAGCACCGAGATCGCGGCCACGTCATCTTCGCCGCGCGCGGCGCGGGCCAGGGCCGCGGAGCCCAACAAGCGAAGCGCCTGCCTGTCCATGATCGTGGTCGCGTACTGGTCGCGCTCAACCTCGGTGCTGGGGTTGAAGTCGTCGATCATGTTCTCGAGGCGATCGGCGAAACCCAGCCACATCATGGTGCGTTCGTGCCCCAGCGATCCGTTGGCCACCCGCCAACCCTGGTCGAGCTCGCCGACCAGGTTTTCGGCCGGCACCCGCACGTCGGTGAAGAACACCTCGTTGAAATCCAGATCCTCGGCACCGCAGATCGACGGGAACGGACGGCGCACCAGGCCGGGCGTGTCGGTGCGGATGATGAGTGCGCTGATTCCCTTGTGCTTCGGCACATCTGGGTTGGTACGGACGAACGTCAATAAGACGTCGGCATCGTGGGCGCCCGAGGTCCACACCTTCTGGCCATTGACCAGGAAGCACTCGCCTTCTGAATCAGATGTGCGTACCGCGCGAGTGCGTAACGAGGCCAAGTCGGAGCCGGCACTGGGTTCGCTCATACCGAGCGACGCGGTGATCTCGGCCCGCAGGATCGGTACCGCCCAGCGCCGCTTCTGCTCGTCGCTGCCGAACGACAACAGCGACGCCCCAACGATGTTCACGCCCTGCGGGTTGAAGCTGTGGTAGATCCGGCGGCGGCTGAGCTCCTCCAGGTAGACGAACTGCTGGATGACCGACGCGTTACGACCACCGAATTCCGGCGGCTGGCTGGGCAGCAACCAGCCGTTGTCGAACAACAGGCGCTGCCAGTCGCGCGCCCACTGCGGCATGTGTGAGACCGACCGGGGACGCTCGAGCGTTTCGCTTGCGGGAGGCAGATTTTCGTCGAGGAACGCCGAGAACTCCGCGCGGAACTCCTCGACGTCGGTATCAAAAGTCAGCTGCACGGTATTCCTCCGCGATCCGCGCCCGGTGCTCCGCCGCGCCGCCGAGCATCAGCTCACCCGCTTTGGCCCGCTTCAGCGCGAACTGCAGGTCGTTCTCCCACGTGAATCCCATTGCGCCATGCAGTTGTAGGCCGTGCCGGAACACCAGCGACTGGCACTCCCCCGCCGATGCCTTGGCCATCGCGGCCGCCAGCCGGCGGCGGGGATCGTCGGCCGCGATCGTCAACGCGGCGAAGTACGCAAGCGCCCGCGCCCGTTGGATGGCGACGTGCATGTCGGCGGCCTTGTGCTGGACGGCCTGGAAGGAGCCGATCGCCACGCCGAACTGCTGTCGGCTGCTGACGTGCTCGAGCACCAGATCGAGAATGCGTTGGCAGGCACCGACCATGGTGATCGCCATGCCGGTCAGCGCGAGATGGCGGGCACGCTCGGCGTCGACCGTCAGCCGATCGCTTTCGGGCACACGAACCTCCGCGAACGACAGGTCGGCGACGTGCAGGACCGGGTCGAACACGGCCGAACGCCGAGCCGCCACCTGACTGGACTCGACAAGGAACACCCCCGCATCGGTCACCACCGCCAGGCGATCCGCGCGATCACCGTCGAGCACATGACGCGCCGTGCCGTCCAGCACCCAGCCCTCGGCGTCGCGGTGCGCTGCGACGCCGCCGTAGACCGCGGTGCCCGACAGGTGTGGGT
>NZ_LZMB01000467.1 GCF_001673555.1 Mycobacterium sp. 1165178.9
CCTCCAGCTTGTCGCGGGGCACCACACTGTTGACGAAGCCGCAGTCGTACATTTCCTTCGCGCTGAACGGCCTTCCGGTGAACAGCATCTCGGAGAACTTACGCAAGCCCATCGTCTCGGCCCACCACCACAGGCGCGGTCCCCAGCCCACGTATCGGAAGGCCGTTCAGCGCGAAGGAAATGTACGACTGCGGCTTCGTCAACAGTGTGGTGCCCCGCGACAAGCTGGAGGCCGAGACCGAGAAGTACGCGCTGGCGTGCTCGAAGTCGCGCCCGACCGACACCGTCGCGGTCCAGAAGACCTTCCTCGAGCTGTATAAGCAGCACAAGGGCGAGTACTTCGGCAGCCTGCTGACCGGCATGGTCGAGGGCATGCTGCCGATGATCCAGAATGACGCGGAAGAGGTCGACCTCACCGAAGGCACTTTCAACAAAGGCCTCAACAACGTGGTCAAGGACAACGACTTGAACTTCCCACCGGAGTGGCGCCTGAGCCGCTCGGGCCGCGCGAAGCCCTGACCGTTTTGGCGGGGCGTGCATGTCCGCGCTGACGGGTATCAGGGTCGTCGAGTTAGCCGAATCCGTCGCGGGGGAGTACTGCGGGAAGCTGCTGGCCGACTTCGGCGCCGAGGTCATCAAGATCGAGGCGCCGCAGGGCGGCAGCGCGACCCGCGCGATGGCGCCCATCCTCGCCGACGGATGCGAAGGCAGCGCGCTGTTCGCCTACCTGAATACCAACAAGCGCTCCGTCGTTCTCGATCTCGGCTCGGCGGCCGACGTCGAGCGCCTGCACCGGCTGATCGACACCGCCGACGCGGTCATCGAAGGCCGGTCGCCGGGCTCATCCGAGCGCCATCCGTCCGTGGTCTTCTGCTCCATCACTCCGTACGGCCAAGGGGTGGCCGCCGAATTCGACAATGCCCGCAGCATCAACGTGTTTCACGCCAGCGGGTGGGGATATCACACTCCGAGCCATCCGGACCCCGCCAAGCCCCCGCTGCAGGGGCCGGGTCACTTTCTGGGCGACTACGAAGCCGGGTTGGAGGCGGCGCTGTGTGTCGTGTCGTCGCTGTGTGGGCGTCTGCATACGGGCCAGGGCGAGTCGATCGACGTCTCCCAGCAGGCCGTGCTGGTCTCGCGCGCCGATTGCATCCTTGGCCGCCTCGTCACCGGCGAGGTGCCGGCCGAGGGTGCGCGCGAGGATTACGATCAGGCCGGCCCGGCCTCGTTCTTCGCCTGCGCGGATGGCTTCGTCTACTTGTACATGACCAGCGCGGCGCATTGGTCCGGGTTGAAAACCCTGATGGGCCATCCCGAATGGCTCAACGCTTTCGAGGATGACTGGCTGGAGTTCTCGGTCACCGCCGAGAAGGTCACCGCGTTTCAGCGCGGCTTCGCCTCCTGGGTAGCCGGCCTTCCGAAAGAGCAGGCATCGGAAAAGGCGCAGCGGCTCGGTGTGCCACTGGTGCCTGTCAATGGCGCTGCGGACCTGCATCACTCGCCGCAGTATCGCCGTCGCGGCTTCTTCCAACAGGTCTGCCATCCGGTGCTCGGTGAAGCGGCGTATCCGACCGTGCCGTATGCGTTCAGCGACTCGCCCGCCCGAATCGCCAGTGCCGCGCCACTTCTCGGTGAGCACACCGAGCGGATCATGGGGAGCGTCCATGGCCCGCGCCCACGGCCGACCGTCAAGTCGGCGCAGCTGAAGCCACCCAAGAACCCAAGGGGCGGCCCACTGGAAGGCGTGCGCATCGTCGAGCTCACCAAGGTGTGGGCCGGTCCGTACGCCGGCAAGCTGCTGGCGATGCTGGGGGCCGAAGTCATCAAGATCGAGACGGCCGCCAGCCCCGAGGAAATGCGCGCATACGGCGGCACCGACATAAACCACGCGCCCTACTTCCTGAGCATCAATCCCGAAATCCTCAGTGTGGACCTCGATATCAAGTCACCCGAGGGGATGGCGCGGCTGCGCGAGCTGATCGCCCGCAGCGACATCGTCATCAACAACCTGCGCCCCGGCGCCATGGAACGTCAAGGCCTCGGGTACGAACAGCTCGCCGAGATCAAGCCCGACATCATCTCCGTGTCAATCAAGATGTGGGGCAACGACGGGCCGTTGGGCCACCAAACCGGCTATGCGCCATGCTTTGCCGCGCTGGCCGGGCCGGCCTCGCTGGTCGGCTATCCCGGCGGACCGCCGCTCGGGACCAGCATGCGCTACGGTGACTCGACGGTGGGCGCGGCCGCCGCATATGCCGCTGTGGTGGCGCTGCTGCATCGGGAGCTCAGCGGCGCAGGTCAATTCGTCGACGTGTCGGCGGTGGAAACCCTCTCCTCGATGATCGGTGACCGTCTGCTCGAGCAAGCGCTGACCGGGCGGCCTCTGGGGCCCAGCGGCAACGCCCACCCGGACATGTGCCCGCATGGCTGCTACCCGTGTGCCGGCGCCGCGTGGATCACGGTGGCCGTCGCCAATGACGCCGAATGGCAAGGGTTGTGCGACGGGCTCGGCGCCGCAACGCTGGCCGACGACTCCCGCTACGCCACCGGCGACGCGCGCCATCGGCACGCCGAAGCACTCGACGCGGACATTGCGCGCCTCACCCGGGGCCAGGACGCGGCACGGCTCGCCGAGCGACTGCGCGCGGCCGGAGTGCCGGCCGCCAAGAGCGCCACGTCGGTGGATGTGATTGCCGATCAACGGCTGTGGGACCGCGGGTTGTACCGCTTCGTCACTGATCACCGCGAAGGCCAGCGGCCGGTGCTGGGGCCGTCCTGGCGGATGGCCCGCTGCCCGGCCCGGATCGAGCGCGGCGCGCCGGACCTGGGCGAGGACACCGACTACGTTCTACACGAGTTACTCGGCAAGCAATCGATGGGCGGAACATGACGACACTGGCGCGCACAGGGGCCCTGGTGACCGGCGCCAGTAGCGGCATCGGTGCGGCAACGGCCCGAGCGCTGGCGGCCCAGGGATCGGCGGTGGGTCTGCTCGCGCGCCGGGCGGACCGGTTGGCGGAGCTGAAAGCTGAGATCGAATCCGCCGGTGGCACAGCGCTGGTGCTGGCCGCCGACGTGACCGATGCGGAACAGGTGGCGGGCGCCGTGCAGCGCACCGTTGCCGAGCTGGGGCGCCTCGACATCCTGGTGAACAACGCCGGCCTGATGCAATCGGCGCCCGCAACCGAGGCGTCGCTGCAGGATTGGGACCGGATGGTGTCCGTCAACGTGCAGGGTGTCCTTTATGCGACCCGCGCGGCGCTTCCCCACCTGATCGACGCGGCCGCCGACTCGCCGCGCGGGGTGGCCGACCTGGTCACCATCAGTTCCACTGCCGGCTGGGTGGCCCGGCCGAACACCGCCGTGTATTCACTGACCAAGTTCGGCGTGAACGCCTTCAGCGAGGGCCTGCGCCAAGAGGTGCTCGGCAAGCGGGTCCGGGTCGGCGTAGTGGGCCCCGGCACGGTCGACACCGAAATCTTCAGCCACCTTGCCGAGACGTCACGCGAGGCGTTCGAACGGCAGACGGCCGGCATGGTGATGCTGCGGCCCGACGACATCGCGGATGCCGTGTTGTTCATGGTGACGCGTGACCGCAGGGTCGCGGTCAATCACATGTTGGTGCGCTCCGCCGAGCAGACCTGGTAGCGGCGTGGCCTCGGGTTGGGTGATCGGCGATCACTGCGGATTGCCGTTCCCGGCTGACCCCGCGGCGTTGCTCAGCGGGGGAGCGTCCTTCCTGACCGACGCGTTTCGGGCCTCGGGCGTGCTGCGGGAGAACAGCGTCGCTCGGATCAGCGGCTTTCGTGAGACCAGCGGTGGCAGCACGGGACGCAAGGTCGTGCTGTCGGTCGAATACGGCCGGACCGCAGCGGATTTGCACACCGACCTGTTCGTCAAGTTCTCCCGCGATCTCGACGATCCTGCGCGCGACCGCGGAAAGACCCAGATGGAATCCGAGGTCCGGTTCGCCTCGTTGGCACGTGCTCCGCAATTCCCCATCGCGGTGCCGAGCCCGCTGTTCGCCGAGTATCACCGTCGTAGCGGCACCGGGATATTGATCACCGAACGAATCAGCTTCGGTGCCAACGGGATCGAACGCCAATACCACAAGTGCCTCGACTACGAGATGCTCGCGCCGTTGGAGCACTACCGCGCGCTGCTGACCGCGCTGGCATCGCTCGCCGGAACTCACCGCTCCGGTCGGCTGCCCCCGGAACAGACCGCGCACTTTCCGCTGAATGTGCGGGCCGCAACGGTCGGAGACCGGCCGCCGCTCTCGATGGCGAGATTGGAACGACGCGTCCATCAGCTGGGCGAATTCGTCGGCGCCCATCCCGGGCTGGTGCCGGCTGGCGTGGGCTCGTCCGAGTTCCTGGCGCGTTTTGCCGACGAGGCGCCGCGATTGGCCCTCTTCGAGGATGCGGTCGCGGACCACTTGGCCGCCGACGCCGACTACGTGGCGCTGTGTCACTGGAACGCCAATATCGACAACGCGTGGTTCTGGCGCGACGGCGACGGCACTTTGCGCTGCGGCCTGATGGACTGGGGATGTGTCAGCCAGATGAACCTGGGCATGGCGCTGTGGGGGGCCATGTCCGGCGCCGAGAACTACATGTGGGACACCCACCTCGACGACTTGCTGGAGTTGTTCGTCGCGGAATTCGAGCGTTGTGGCGGTCCGCGCCTGGAGCCGACCAGACTACGCCGGCACACGCTGTTGTATGCGGCCGTGATGGGCGTGGCCTGGCTGCTGGACGTACCGGCATTGATACGTAAGCGATTCGACGTCGCACCGACCAGCCGGACGGACCCAAGGATCAGGAAAGACGAAAGCGTGCGCGCCCCCCTGCAGATGCTGTCGAACCTGCTGGTGCTCTGGCAGCGGCACCCTCTGGGCGAGCTGCTCGACGAGGCACTGGACGAGGAGGGGCGCGTCGCCTAGGGCGCGTCGCCGTCCTCGTCGCTGTCGCGTAGCAGCTTTTCGGGATGGTGGAACACGTTGACGCGGGGCCTTCCCCGGTCCAGGACCGGGGGAGGGAGCCATTCGGTGTCACCCCTGGCGTTCTTGCGGGTGGTCCAGCCGCCGGGTCGCAGGAGGCGGTGCTGGGGTCCGCAGGCGAAGGTGAGGTCGTTCACATCGGTGGTGCGGCAAATAGCGTAGTCGGTGACGTGGTGCACTTCGCAGTAGTAGCCGGGTGTGGTGCAACCTGGCGCCGAACAACCACGATCCTTGGCGTACAACACGATTCGCTGACCGGGGGAGGCCAGGCGTTTGGTGTGATACAAGGCCAGGGCCTTGCCCTTGTCGAAGATCGCCAGATAATGATGGGCGTGCCGAGCCAGGCGGATCACATCGCTCATCGGCAGGATGGTGCCCCCACCGGTCAATCCACCCCCGGCGGCGGATTCCAGCGCTTGGAGCGTGGTTGTCACGACGATGGAGGCCGGTAAACCGTTGTGCTGCCCCAGCTCTCCCGACGCGAGCAATCCTCGGAGACCCGCGTTGAGTCCGTCATGGTTGCGTTGGCTGGCCGATCGTGGATCGCGCTCGATAGCTTCTTGGGTGGGCGCGCCGTCGACGCACGGAGTGTCGTCGAGGGGATTGCACATGCCCGGTGCGGCGAGTTTGGCCAAGACGGCTTCGAACGTGGCGCGCGCTTCGGGGGTGAGCCAGCCGCGCAACGCCGACATGCCGTCGGCTTGCTGATTGCCCAACGTCAGGCCCCGCTGCCGGGCCCGGTCCTCGTCGGTGAACGTGCCATCGGGGTTCAGGCAATCGGCCAGGACGTCGGCCAGCTTGCCGAGTTGCTCGGGCCGATACCGGGTTCCCTCTATGGCGAGTTTCGCCTCGGCCTGCTCGCGGGTGGCCGCGTCGATCCAGCCGGGCAGCTCGCGATAGAACTTGCGGATCACCGAGACCTGGCCTGCGCCGAGCGTGCCGTCGCGTTGCGCGGCCGCGGTGGCGGCCAGGGCCGGGGCCACGGGTTCACCCGTGAGGCCATGGCGCGGGCCCAGATCCCGCGCCTCCTTGATGCGCCGGGACGCTTCGGCTCGGCTGATCAGCGTCGTCTCCGCGATCGCATGTGACAGCGTGCCGCCGAGCTCCTCGGACGGCGCTTGCCGGGCAAGGGAATTGATCAGCGGATGCTCGATGGCCGGCAATCGGCGACGTACCATCTCGCAGCGTTCCAACGCCGCCAGCTGCTCGCGGGTGGCCAACGCATCGCAGTCAGACCCGATCACGTGGCCGAGGGCAGCGTCGATGACATCAAACGCCGCGGACAGGGACTCGTGATCTATGGTCACACCCCGAAGCTATCGGAGACCACCGACAAAAAACGCGACCGTGTGACCACTGAAACACAAGGGGCGCAGGTTATTTCACTAACTCCACGATGGGCTAGTGGTCAGTACAGCGACACCACTCTCGGTGATGTGCACGGTGTCCCGGCGGAACACCGCGCCGACGCCCCGCTGCCACACATACCCGGTGACCGCCAACACCATCCCGGCCTCGAGCACGTCGTGTTCGCCTGCGGCCACGAGTGTTTCGGACACCACAGGCGGATCGAACCCCAGGCCCAACCCATGCGCGACCGGCATCGGCGGGATCGGCTCGCCCGCCGCGTCGTAGGCGGCCAGCAGATCGCGGGTGTCCGCGCCAGCCTCGCAGGCGGCAAGCATGTTGTCGTACAACCTATCCGAGCGCTCGAAGAGTGCGCGGGCCTCGGCGGCGACGGTATCGCCGGCGGGCCAGGTCCGGCCGACCTCGGCGACGTAGCCATTCGCCAGCGCGCCTGCGGCGAAGGCGACCAGGTCGCCCGGACGTACCTCGGGCGCGGCCGCGCGGCGCCACGGCTGCTCCCGCGAGGTGACCCATGCCGCGTCCTGGGTGGCCGGAGTGCTGACCCCGCCCGCGGCCATCGCCTCCATCATCACCCCGGCCAGCGTCCGCTCCGAAACGTCCGGTGCCAATTCGCCCCGGGCGGTGGCCAGTCCCCGTTCGGCGACACGCAATGCGTGATCCATCGCCGCGATTTCGCCGCGCGTCTTGATGCGTCGCGCCGCGCGCATCGCCGGCTCGGCGTCGACGAGCTCGGCATTGGGGAACGCCTCGGGCAGCAGCGCGGCGAAAGTCGGTGTGATCGCGTCGGTTCCGACCCGGCGCGCCGCCACGGCGCCGTCGACCTTCTTCAGGACGTCGATGAGCGTCATCGGGTTCCAGGCCAACCCGTACAGGTGATCGTGGCCGATCTCCTCCGGAACGCCCTCGTCGTCGGTGCTGTTCAGGTAGATGTCTCCGGTGGCGCGCACCAGCACACACATCGGCCCGAAGGGTCGGGTACCGGCGATCCACAGCTGCGGGGCGCCGGTGACGTAACGGATGTTGGCCTGACGGCCGAGCACCAGGATGTCGAGGCCGTGCTGCTCCATCTGTGCCAGCGCCCGTTCGCGACGGCCGGAACGCAACGCGGGCGGATCGGGCAGAACTTCAGTCGCCATACGGGGTGTAGGGGTAGTCGGTGATCGGCGCGTAGCCGTCTTCGGTGATCACCACGATCTCCTCACTGCGATAGCCTCCGGTGCCGTCCTCCCACACCACGGGTTCGAGCACCAGAACCGTGCCGGGAGGAAAGACGAAGTTGTCATCGAACTCCTCGCCGAGATCCGTTCCGATCATCGGAGCTTCGGCGGGGTAGGTGCCGATGCCGTGGCCCAGATAGAAGTGCGGCAGCCACGGTTTGCGGCCACCGTTGGCCGCGATCGCCGCGCGCGCCAAGTCGCCCGACGTCACGCCCGCCTTGGTGACCGCGAGCACGGCGTCCAAAATTGTTCGCCACTGCCGGAATTGGTCTTGCTGTCTCGGAGTGGGGGACTCGCCGACGATCCAGGTGCGCCCGAAGTCCGAGCAGTATCCGTGATACGTGATGCTGATATCGGTCCACAACACATCGCCGGCGGCCAGTTCCCGGTCGGTCGGGAGCAGCGGCAGCGCGAGGTCACCGTGCGTCGTCCACACCCCGGCCTTCCGCGAAGTCGGCATCACCTGCCAGATGGCCTCCAGCATGTTGGTGGTGGCGCCGAGTTCGAACGCGTGACGGACGAAGATGGCCGAAAGATCGATCTGTCGCACGCCGGGACTCAGCGCCTTCTGCACGTCGACGATGGCCTGTTCGGTGATGCGGGCCGCCCTGCGCAGACAGGACAACTCGTCGCGGGTCTTCACCAATTGGGCGGCGCCGAGCACCATCGCCGCGTCCGTGGGCGGCCCGCCGGGGAACAGCTTGTCGGCCGCCCGCCGCATGGCGCCGGTGAGTTCGTCGACGGCGATGCGTGCGCCCGGCCGGACTATACCGGCCAGCGTTGCCGCGAAATCCCGGACGCCATAGTCGGATTCGAGATAGGCGGGGCCGTGCAAATGATCATCCGGCACGGGATACTCCGCGGACGCCCCGCTGCGGAACGGCATGAACAGGTGCGGATGCACGTCCTCGGCGAGCACTACGGCGACTGGGCGCTCAACGTGCGAAAGGCCCGCGTCCAGGAGCGGCCAGCTGGCACCCGTCGCATATCCGACATAGCCGTTCATCAGCAATATCAGCGCGTCGACACCGTATTCGGCCATCGCGGACCGCAGCCGCGCTCCGGTCTCGGTGCGCATGCGGGCCCAGTCCGGCTCATCGGGGATGTCGAGCGCCGAGGCATGGGCTGGGCTGGACATCATCGTCCCTTCGTCAGGCCGAAGCCCAGTCCACTGTTGGCCCCGGTCACCACGGCCAATCTGCCACGCAGATCTGGAACGTTTAGCGACAGGTCGGGCTTCACCATGTCACGGGCAGCTCGTAGAGGCCGTAGGCCAACGCGTCGTGCTTGAACGGAAGGTCATCCAGCGGCACGGCAAGCTGTAACGTCGGAGCGCGGCGCAGCAGCGTGGGCAAGACTATTTGCAATTCCATGCGGGCCAGTTGCTGACCCACACATTGGTGACGACCGTAGCCGAACCCGACGTGCGGTCCGTCCTCGCGGAGCAGGTCCAGCCGGTCCGGGTCGGGGAACTGGCGGTCATCCCAGTTGGCCGGGGCGACGTCTAGGATGATGCCGTCGCCGGCGCGGATCGTCTCGCCGCCAATCTCGATGTCCTCCACGGCGATTCGGCGCTGGCCGGTCTGGATGATGCTCAGGTAACGCATCAGCTCTTCGACCGCGGTGGCGATGACCTTCGGATCATCGGTGTCGCGCAGCAGTTCGCGCTGATCGGGATGTTCGAGCAACGCCGCGATACTCAGGCTGATCATGTTCGCGGTGGTCTCATGGCCCGCGATCAGCACCCCGGTGGCCAGTTGCGCGGCCTCGCGCACGCTGATCTCTTCGGCATTGACCCGCTCGGCGAGATCGGACACCAAATCCTCTGAGGGATTTTGCATCTTCGCCCGAACCAGATTGGCCAGATACTTCGCCAACGAGGCGGCGCCCTGGGCGGTGTCCTCCTCGGTCGCGTAGCGGCCCATTCCCCGCTGGGCTTGTGTCTGAAAGAATTCCGCGTCCTCATAGGCCACGCCCAGCAGTTCGCTGATCACCAGGGAGGGGACCGGCAACGACAGGGTGCCGACGATGTCGCCCGGTTTCGGGCCCGTCAGCAGCGCTTCGATGTGGTCGTCGGTGATCTTCTGCACGGCGGGCCGCAACGCTTCAACCCGCTTGAATGTGAACGGTTTAGACAGCATCCGGCGAAACCGGGTGTGCTCTTCGGCGTCGGAGGTGAACACCGAGCGCGGGCGCTTGTGCACGGTGGCCAGCATGCCTTCGTTCCAGTGCGGATAGCCGGGCAACCGGTCGTCGACGCTGGTGCGGGAATCGGTGAACAGCGCGCGGATCGCCTCGTAGCCATGGATGAGCCATGGGGTGCTGTTGTCCCAGATCCGTACCCTGCTCAGCTGCTTGTCGGCGTTGAGCTCCAATACTTTCGGAGGCGGGGCGAACGGGCAGCCGGGCGCCCGTGTCATCGGAAACTCCGGGATATCGGTGGCGGTGGATCCTTCGGTCATCGTGCTCCTCGGTCGTTGCCCTGCGCGGTTGTCTGTTCCGGTTGGATACCGGCCGCGCCTACGTGGACCGGTGCGCGCCACAGGCCGACGATCGCGTCGATCAGCCCTTCGCCGGCCACCGGCCACGCCGAACGCGACCGCGGACCGTGCTCTGCCAGTGCGCCTTCGTGTTCCGCGCATGTGTGCATCAGCAGGTTGCGCACCATCACCATCCGTTCGGCACGCACTCGCCTGGGCAGTTCCGGTAGGCAGCGGTTGATCCCGTCGAGCGTCTGCACCAGCAGCGGCGACGCCAGCGCGTCTTTGGTGACCACATGGCGGTACGTCGGATCGGCCATGGCCTGCGCGGCGAACCGGGCGTACCAGGTCGGCGTTCCCAGGGCGCAGAGATGATCGGTCAGCGGGCGCACCAACGCGCCGACCCAGTCCCGTAGCTCGGTGAAATCGCCGATGGCGGCCAACATCTGGGCACGCAGCTCCTCGATCGGCCGGCGATGCTTGCCTTCGATCGCGCGGAGCAGGTCGACTCTGGTGCCGAAGTGATAGCACGCCGCGGCGTTGTTGCCCTGTCCCGCCGCTTCGCTGATCTGCCGGTTAGACACGGCGTACATCCCGCGTTCGGCGAAAAGCACTTCGGCGGCCGACAAGATCGCCTCTCGGGTGCCCGTCGACCGGTCGGAACGAGCAACCCGCTCGGCAGTCATCGCCTCAGTGAACACTCCACGCCGGGTTAAATCAAGCAATTTATTTATCCCGTACCCGCCGGGCTCCAAAGGTCCTCGAAACACCGGGTCGTCAACGGCATTTCATCGTGCTGACGCCTTGATCCGGCACCCGCGGAATACAGTCATGCCATGAATCCGCTGCAACGGTGGGCGCGCAACCCGGCGGCCTACCGCTTGCTGATCCTGAACGGCCGCCAGGTCATCGAGTGGCTCGAAGCCGTGCTTCGCTTCCTGACCAGCGGACGGCTCGGGGTGCTGGATTTGGCCGGCCTGCCCAACGTTCGGATCGTCGTCTCGGGCCGCAAGACGGGTCTTGCCCGTAGCGCGACGGTGCAATATGTGCCCTTTCGCGAGGGTCTGCTGTTGGTCGGATCGAACTGGGGGCGTGCGCGCCACCCATCCTGGTCGGCGAATCTCAAAGGGGTGCAACGGGTCACCGTGCGGCGTCGTGGCCACCGGTTCGGGGCGACGGTGCAACTGCTCGGTGGCGCGGAGCGTGAGGAAGCCTGGAACAAGGCACTGGAGTCCTGGCCGAACTATCGGCTCGCCCAGGAATGCGCCGGGCGGCGCCGGTTTAGGCTCTTTCTTCTCACGCCGACACCGGGGCCGCCGGCGCATCCGGTTTAGGCGCCGAGGCCTTTCTTGACCGCCGCGTCTTGTTTTTGGCCGACGTCGGTCACGAAGTCCGGCGGCACGAGAGAGCTGGGCGGGCCGTCGAATTCCAATTCGACGAAGGCCTTGCCTTCGGTGAACAGCAGCAGGGTCACTCCTTTGGCACCGTCTGGCGAGGGGCCCGAGATCGTGGTGCCCCCCGTGCCGATCTCGATCGGCTCCGGGACCCCGTGGACGTAACCGTCAGGTGACGACTTCGCCGATTCCAGCGCGCTCTGCGCGGCGGCAGGATCGGACAGTACCTGAATGCTGTCGACGATCACGTGCGTGTGGTCGTTGTTGCTGAACGTGGTGCTGGCCCCCGGGTGGCCGTTAGGGTTGTTGATCGGTGGGGTGGCAGTGAAGATTTCCGGGGCGTTGATATCGCCGGCCGCAATGAGCAACCGCGTGTAGTCGGACGGCTGGGCTCCCGCGGACGTCGACGCCTGGCCGGCCGAACTCGAGGCGCTCGACGACGATGTCACCGACGGTGTCGTGGCCGGAGATGGTTTCGATCCGTTGCTACAGCCGAGCACCGTCGCGCCCGTCAGTGCCAGCGTCACCGGCACCCCGACGGCAAGCCTCGATATTTTGCTCATCACCGTTTCCTTCCGTGCCGGCTTGGACACCGCAAACGGTAATGCAACGCAAGCGCGCATGCCGCAGAATATGGTCAGCGCGCACCAGTTACTCCAGGGAATCCTGTCGGCAGGCAGCGAAGGGTTTGCCGTGGGCGACGTCGTCAACCCGTGCGGGTCTTTGTCAGGCGCGCAAGCGCGGTGCCCCAAACCGATTGCGCACCGGCATCGCCCACGCGGTAGATCTGGACCATCGACGAGATCCCCACCGCCAGAACCAGTATCGCAACGAGTACACGCGTGACGGCGCGGCTCTTGTCGGATCGACTTTCGATCACCCGTACGACGACCAGCACGACGGCGGCCGCCAGGAGCGCCGCGGAGAAGTAGGACATCAGGCTGCCCCGCTCGGCATGTTCCTGCAGGATCGGGCTGGGGTTTTTCTTCAAGTCGTACAACCATCCACCGGCGTTGATGGTGATCGGTGTCAACACCATGGTGACCGCGGCCAGGAGCAGCGTGAGCCACATCAGCTGACCGCGCCGCGCCGCCGGCCATAATCCGCAGACGATTTCCAGCAGGGCGGTCAACGGCACCAGCACCAAGACGAAATGCAGCAGCAGGGCGTGAGCCGGCATGCCGTTGATGACATTCATCGCGTCCCCCGATGCTGGTGGCGCAGCGCCTAGCCGCCGAGCCCCTTCTTGATGGCCGCATCTTGTTTTTGGCCGACGTCGTTGACGAAGTCCGGCGGGGCCAGCGTGTCCGTTGGACCGTCGAATTCCAGCGTGACAAACGCCTTGCCCTCCGTGAAGAGCAGTATCACCACACCCTTGCTGCGATCCGGGGTGTTGCCCATCAACATCGTTCCGCCGCTGCCGATGGTCGACGGTTGCGTGGTGGATTCCTTGATCACGCCACCCTGTTGGCCCTTCGCGGTGTTCAACGCGTTCGTGGCGTCATCGGGGTCGTCGTAGACCTGGATGGTCACCTTGATCGCGTGACTACCGTCGTCGTCCTTGAAGGTGGTCGCCACGCCCGGCTGGCCGTTGGGATTGTCGGTCGGGGGCGCGGCGGTGAAGGGGACCGGCGCATTGATGTCACTGGCCTCGATGAGCAGCTTGGCGTACTCGTTGGGCTGCGCCGGCGCCGAAGAGACCGGCGCGGAGCTGGTGGCCGAGGTTGCCGAACCCGACTTCGACGGCGACGGCTGCGGCTTGTTGCCGCCGCATCCGGCCACCGAAACCGCCAGCGCCGCCGTCGCCGCGACACCCGCGATCACCGCTCGTGACATCCTCATCGCATCGAGCTCCCTTCGAGGTGGGCGACAGAGTCGGGGTTCTCCTTTTCAGTCGCACAGTACAGGGCTGCGCGGCAGGGTATGTCGCGCAGCGCCTGGGGGAACTACTGCCTACTAGAGTTGGTCGCGCAGGGAGCTCAGCGTGTTCGCCAGGATGCGGGACACCTGCATCTGCGACACGCCAATCCGCTCCGCGATCTGGCTCTGCGTCATGGATTCGAAGAATCGCATGCGCAATACCTCGCGTTCACGCTGCGGGAGGGTGGCAACCAACACCCGCAGGGCTTCGCGGTTGGTGATGTGTTCGATCTGTGGATCGATATCGCCGACCGAGTCGGCCACCGAGCGAGGCGTTCCCGAGCTGTCGGCGCCTAGCGGGGCATCGAGGGAGTCGAGCCGATAGGCGTCGCCCGCGACGAGGCATTCGACGATCTCCTCGCGCGGAACCTCGAGCACCTGCGAGAGCTCGCCGGCGGTGGGCGCGCGTCCGAGCTGCTGGGACAGATCCGCGGTCGTCCTGCTGATTTGCACGTGCAACTCGCGCAGCCGCCGCGGCACGCGCATTCCCCAGCTGTAGTCGCGGAAGTAACGCCGGACCTCGCCCATCATGGTGGGCACGGCGAACCCGATGAAGCTGGGACCTTTCGCGGGGTCGAATCGGTTGACGGCGTTCATCAACCCCAGTCGCGCGACCTGAATGAGGTCCTCGAGACCTTCGCCCCGACGGGCGAAGTGGCTGGCGACATGGTCCGCCAGCGGCAGGCATCGGGACACGATGCGTTCGCGCTGGTGGGCGTACTCGTGCGATTCGGCGGGCAGCTGCTGCAGCACCAAGAACATTGCAACGACGTCGTCGTACGAATCGTCGGTTTTGGATGTGGGTCGCGGGGCCGGCCGCGTTGCAGAAATAACGTTGGTCATCGGCTGGCGCACCCCGCGTTCACTCGACGAATCTTGTAAACGGTTGCGCGAGAACAAGTTTGCATGCTGACTCTCTCCTAGAGCCGTGTGCAATGGGAGGTTGCAGCTATGCGCACTTCTCGCCCCCATTGCACCTCGATCCGCCGGACGGTCGAATGGCCAACGCACTAGGTGCCGGGAGCTGACTGGGGCCGATTCGCCGGAGCCATACCAAGCTCAGTAGCCGTGCGGCTGACTGGACCGCTTTTAGCTAAACGGCGACGCGTCCATAACGGACTTCATTGCAGACTATACGCCCCCGCGCCGTGCCCGGCGATCGCTTGGGGCAACAGGTTCATACGAATTCTGAACAATTTCCACGGTATACGAGCGCGGCCCCGGCAAGGCGCGGGGCGGTAGTCGCGGACTTGTTGACCGGACCACACCGCCGTCCAGCTGCGGTGTTGGGGGCCTTGCCGCGATCGGCGAGGAAGTGGCCGGCGCTGTGGCAAACATCTCGCCGGTGTGGGCTGGAATTTATCGACCGCTTCGCCTGGAGGTGTCCCAGGCGATCGCCGACGGCGGAGGCCGGCGTCTTCGCGGCGGTTGGCCGTGCCGCCGGGGGCTGCGGCGTAAGGCGGCGCCGCCGCCCAATCATCCGGTAGACATTTTGCTCGACGCGCTGAGACCCGCGTGATCCCGCACTGCGGCGGCCCTGGTTCTCATTTCTGATTCGGCTGGGTACTGTTCGCTTGGTGTTCGTGACCTCGACCGGCGAGCTCGGCTGCCACCGATGGCGAGACCATTTCGCGTGCAAAGCTTTACGTGGTCTTCGGCGTGTCCGCTGCGGGACCGGATGATGAGCGGCGCCGAGGTTCCGCTGGTCGGGCGCGGCGTGGTGGTATCGGGCGGCAGTCGCGGCATTGGACGAGCAGTCGCTGAGCTGCTGGGCAGCCTGGGTGCCGGTGTGGTGGTCAACGGGCGTGACGACCAAACGGTGCAGGAGACGGTCGCGGCGATCACGGAGTCAGGCGGGCAGGCCGTTGCGGTGGCCGGAGCCGCGGACGAAGAGCACGTCGCCCGCTCGCTCGTCGACGCATGCGTGAGCACCTTCGGGCGGCTGGACACTCTGATCAATTGTGCCGGCATCGCCGAACCGGCGGGTTCGTCGATCCTGACGATCTCCCCCGGCGAGTTCGACCGCCTGATCAGTGGCCACCTGGGCACCGCCTTCCACACCTGCCGGGCGGCCGCTCCGGTGCTGGCCGCGCAGCGGCACGGCGCCATCGTCAACACCAGTTCGGTGGCGTTTCTGGGCGACTACGGAGGGACGGGATATCCGGCGGGTAAGGGCGCCGTCAACGGCCTGACGATGGCCATTGCCGCGGAACTCAAGCCGCACGGCGTGCGGGCCAACGTGGTGTGTCCGGGCGCCAGGACGCGGCTCTCGACGGGTGCCGAATACGAACGACACATCGAAGACCTGCACCGCCGCGGGATGCTCGACGAAGTAACCATGCGGACGTCACTCGAAAGCGCTCCACCGGAGTTCGTCGCGCCGGTCTACGCCTATCTGGCAAGCGATTTGTCGCGTGAGGTGACCGGTCGAATCTTTGTTGCCGCGGGTGGTTTCGTGGGTAGCTTCGATCGCCAAACGCCACGGCTGCTTGGCTACCGCGACCATCACCAGTCCCGGCCATGGTCAGTGCACGACGTCCACCACATGATCGGTGATACGGCCCAGTGACGAGGCAGCCCGGCCAGCCAGCAAACTAGCTGGCCGGCGGCGTCCGAATCCGGGCGGTGTGCGCGGCGAAGCGGCCCGACGGCCATGAGCTCGCGCGCCCCGGGCAGTCGCTGGTGGCGAGCTGCCGTGAAATCACACGTTATGCGTGTGCGAGGCACCCGCGCGACCTACGCTATCCAGGCCAACCGCAGGAGGGTCCGTCCACGATGCAACCGAACCCGCTTGATCCGATCGCCAGCGAACGACTCTCACACGCCGGCGAGGTCTTCACGTCCGACCTGTCGATCAATGAGTTCGCCCTGCTGCACGGGGCCGGATTCGAACCCATCGAGCTCGTGATGGGCGTTTCGGTCTACCACGTGGGCTACCAGTTCACCGGGATCAGGCAGCAATCCGAGCTGCCCGTACTCACCGACGCGACCTACCGCGCCCGCTGGAACGCGATGTCGCGGATGCAGGCCGAGGCCGATGCGCTGGGCGCTGACGGGGTGGTGGGCGTCCGTCTCGAATGGCGCCATCAGGGTGAGGGCGAGCACCTCGAGTTCATCGCCGTGGGAACCGCGGTGCGGTACGTGGAGAAGCCCGGCGCGTATCGGCGTCCCAACGGCCAGGCCTTCACCAGCCACCTGTCCGGTCAGGATTTGACGACCCTCCTGCGGACCGGTTTCGCTCCGGTCGCTTTTGTGATGGGCAACTGCGTGTTTCACATTGCCGTTCAAGGCTTCTTGCGAACTCTCGGTCAGGTGGGACGCAACGCGGAGATGCCGCAGTGGACCCAGGGCAGCTACCAGGCTCGGGAACTGGCGATGTCGCGCATGCAGAGTGAAGCCGAACGCGACGGCGGCAACGGCGTCGTCGGGGTGCACTTTAACATCTCGAACTATGCGTGGGGGCACCACACGGTCGAGTTCTACGTCGCCGGAACCGCGGTACGCCGCGGTGGCGAACCGCAAAGGCTGACACCGTCGTTCGTGCTGCCGATGAGCGATTGATGGCGGGCTTCGATCCTGAGCGAGTCAGCCGTGCGGTGGGCGATGCGTTGGCCGGCCCTGGGGGAGTCGGACTGGTACTGAAGGTTTTTGGCGGCGTTCCGGGAGTGACAACGATTCCCGCGCGCCGGGGTTTTTTCCGGTCGCAGCCCGAGCAGACCCTCATCGGTGACTGGCGATACCAGATCACGCCCGTCGGTCATGTGAGTGCCGCACACGTCGTGAAGGGCATTGTCCTGGCCGAGGAAGTGCTCCCGGCGGGTGCCGTCGCTCCGCACATCGCCCGCGCGCTCGGCCAGGTGGTCGACCACTACGGGCCGACGATCCTCGCCAACCTCGAGGCGGCCGTGGAGGCGCTCGAGGCCGGCTCGGGCCGCGACGCCTGACTTACGCGAGCCGATCAGCGGCGAAGTCGGCCGCTTGGTCGACCATCCCCGCCTCGACGTATTGGCGGTGGGCGACGGGGTTGCCCGCGCCGGAACAGACCGGGTCGCCGGGGACACACAATTCGAGCGTTTTCGCCGAATACAGCGGCCCGATGTTCACCGGTGGCTGATTGATGATGCTCATGAACTGGCCCGATGGCTTGCCGAACAGCGCCACCGCGGCCACGTGGTTGGCCACTTCGGCCGGCATCGGCTGCAGCGCCCGCACCAGGTGCACGCCGTCCGGGACCGCGCTTTCGGTGACGAAACCCATCACCGCGGCGCCCTGCGAGTAGCCGCCCAGCACCATCTTGGTGCGGGGGCAATTCGCCGCCACCTGCTCGACGTGATTTCCGGCGTCGCTGACGCCGTCGGCGGCCGTGGGGAAGTCGGTGGTGGCCGGGTAGTCGACCGGATACACGCCCACCGACTTACCGCCGAGGTGCGAGCGCAGGGTGTCGACGAAGTTCTGGCCGATGCGCCCGACACCGGGCGGCTCGGTGGTACCCCGGGCGAACACCACCTCGACATCGGGGCACGGTTCTGCTGACGCCGTGGCGACCGGACCGATGAGCAGAGCCCAAATCGGCGACAGCACAGCACAAGTCAACACAGCGAGAGGATGCGCCTTCACATCGCGATCCTGCCACAGGAAATCGGAGAGCGCGCGTCGTGCGGTCGCCCATCGCGGAGAATGTGACGAAAACCTCCACGGCAATGGCTCGCGGGCCACTAACCCTTGGCGCGACCCCGTCGCTTGGCGCGAAGAACGGACCGGGTCGTGTGCAGGACGCCGCGGAACGCATAGGCGGCGGCCAGCACGCACAGCAGGATCAAGACGACGAACATCGGCAGCCAGTTATCCCTGCTGTGGCTGACGTTCCACCAGACGATCGTGAACAACACCGCGCATAGCAGCAGAACCCCGTCTCGCCAGTTGCCGTGGTAGGAGAAGGCGGCGCGCCGTAGCGCTCGTCCGCGGTCCGCGGCATCGACCAGATCATCGATGCGACCTTCGATGGTGCGCCGCAGTTCGGCGCGCCTGTCGACGTCCTCGGGAGGCGATCAGGCAGGATATGGACCT
>NZ_LZMB01000468.1 GCF_001673555.1 Mycobacterium sp. 1165178.9
TTCATTGCGGTGATGCCGTCGACGCTGTCCGGCCAGGGCGGCAGCCAACGCCACGCCCGCGCTAGTGCCGCCACCTCGTCGCCGGGCAGCACTTCGACGGCGATGCCGAACTTCTCGAACGACGCAAGCAGGTTTTCTTTGTGCAGAACGTCCAGCGACACGAATTCGCGACGGCCCGAAAGAACTTCGGACATCGCTGGCAGGTACCTGCTACGCCATTCCAGCGCGAACTCCCCGGGATCGACGGTGAGGTGGTGGCGCTGCGCGAAATCGCGGACCGAGGCGGCAATCCCGGAACGCCAGTCGACGACCGTTCCAAAGGTATCGAACAAAACGGCACGTATTGCCCGGTCGGTCGAGGGCGCTCGGTATTCGGTCATTCCTCAGGCTAACGTCGCGCTCCGCGGCGCATGCGCAGCAGATTCTTCCTCGCGGCCCGCGAACGCTGAATCGGTTCCCCGACTCACCTGCGGGCAGCGGGCCGGCGCCGTGAACGCCCGGTGCCCGCAGCGCCGGCCGACGCGCGACGTTCCACGATGCTCAGCGCGCGTTCGGCCCATCGAATGTTCTCCTCCTCGAAGGAGATTCCGCGCATCAACGTCAGGTAGGGGCCAACTCGTTCGGACTCGACCAGGTACTCGTCCTCGCTGCGCCCGTCCAGCATCCGCGCCCGCAGCCGTTCGTAGCGTTGCACTTTGGCGACCGACCATTCCAGCCGTTCGCGAATGAATCCGCGAACGGCCTCGAGATTTCCGGCGTCGGAGGCCTGGACCTTGACCAGCAATTCATCGCGGATGACCGACGGCTTCGGCGCCTTGGCCGTGAACTGCCGGATCGCGTCGCGGCCGGCCTCGGTCAGCGAGAACATGCGCTTGTTGGGCCGGCGTTCTTGCTGCACGATCCGGGCCTGGATGAGGGCTTGCTCAGCCAGCCGGTCGAGTTCGCGATACAACTGCTGCGGGGTAGCCGGCCAGAAGTTGGCGACCGAGGCGTCGAAGTCTTTGGCGAGGTCGTATCCGGACGATTCTCCCTCGAGGAGGGCGGCCAACACCGCGTCACGCAGCGACATCGGTCGATGCTACAACGCGCGATTATTCAACAAAGTGATCAATCGCACCCTGGACATCCGGCCGCGGGCGTCCTAGCGTCGGACCCACCTACTCAACTAGTTGACTATGCGAGGTCGCGATGCACCCGTTCCGTAAGGCCGTCGAAGAGCGCGATGAGAACGGCATCCAGGCGATGCTGGCCGATGGCGTGGTGTTCACCAGCCCGGTGGCGTTCAAGCCCTATGTCGGCAAGCCGATCACCGCCGCGATCCTGCGAGGTGTGTTGCGAATCTTCGAAGACTTCCGCTACATCCGCGAGATCCACGACCCCGGCGGTCGCGATCACGCCTTTGTGTTCGAGACCGGGATAGCCGGTGCGCCGGGGGTGAAGATCACCGGCTGCGACTTCCTGCACTTCGACGACGACGGTCTCATCGATGACTTCATGGTGATGGTGCGGCCTCTGTCGGGCGCGACGGCACTGTCCGAGGCGATGGGCGCGCAGTTCGAGCGGATCCAACAGGAGGCGCTCGAATTGGCCAATCGATCCGGTACCGCGTAGAAGTAATGACCATGCGGATTGGACTGAGCGTCAACTATGCGGGCGGTTTCAAGGGCGTGGCCGCCGAAGTCGCCGACCTGGAAAGCGCCGGATTAGACATTGTCTTTGTCCCCGAGGCGTATTCGTTCGACGCGGTGAGCGCGCTGGGCTACCTGGCCGCGAGCACCGAACGGGTGGGGCTGGCATCGGGCATTCTGCAGCTCTACACCCGCACGCCCACCCTGACCGCGATGACCGCGGCCGGCCTGGACTACGTTTCCGACGGCCGGTTCACCCTCGGCCTGGGCGCCTCCGGCCCACAGGTCATCGAGGGCTTTCACGGTGTTCCCTACGATGCCCCGATCGGGCGGACCCGCGAGGTCATCGACATCTGCCGCCAGGTGTGGCGGCGCGAAACCGTGCAACACCAGGGCAAGCACTACACGATTCCGCTGCCCGCCGACCAGGGAACCGGACTCGGCAAGCCGCTCAAGCTGATCAATCAGCCTGTCCGCGAGCGCATTCCGATACTGGTGGCCGCGCTGGGGCCCAAGAACGTCGAACTGGCCGCCGAGATCGCCGAAGGCTGGCAACCCATCTTCTATCTGCCCGAGAAGGCGCACGAGGTGTGGGGCGATGCCCTGGCCGCAGGCCGGGCCAAGCGCGATCCCGACCTGGGTGAGCTCGACATCTACGCCGGACCCGTCCTGGCCATCGGCGAAAACGTCGAGCCGCTAAGGGAATTCGTCAAGCCCCACCTGGCGCTCTACATCGGCGGAATGGGCGCCAAGGGTAAGAACTTCTACCACGCCCTGGCCACCAAATACGGCTACGGTCCCCAAGCCGACCGGATTCAAGAGCTCTACCTGGCCGGTGACAAAGACGGCGCCGCCAAGGTCGTGCCCGATGATCTGGTGCGAGACGTCAACCTGATCGGCACCCGCGAGTTCGTCAAGGAACGTTTGGCGGCGTTCCGTGAGGCAGGGGTGACCACCCTCAACGTGGCACCCATCGCATCCACGACGGGTGAGCGGGTCAAGCTGATCGAGACGCTGCGCGAACTCGTTTGATCTCCGGCGGTACCAATTCAGTATTGCCGGTGACTATCCCGTCGTAGCCGCACCGCTCTGGTGACCGCCGCCGCCGAGGCGAGCACCGCCATCACGGAAAGAATCAGCACCGACGCCGCGGACCCGACGGTGGCCAGGACCAGCGGAAGCGCGAAGCCGACGTAGGTGACGACATAGAACGCTCCGGTCAGCGCGCCGCGCAGGTGCGGCGGGGCGGCGGCCTCCAGGTCGATCAATCCCTCGCGCAGGCACAGGCCCGAGGCGCAGCCGAGGACAAGCAAGAGCGGGAACCCCAATGCCGGGCTCAGCGCTGGCGGCGCCATCGCGGCCAGCGCGTAGCCGAGCGCGGCCAGCACCGCACCGGCGGTACCGGCTTGCGGCCCCCACCTCAGCACGCGGGCAAGTACCTGAACGACACCGCTGACACCGTTGACGATCAGGGTGGCCGTGCCCGCCGCAATCGGAGCCGCGAGCGCGGTGTGGAGCCGGGCGGGGATGGTGACGAATCCCAATGTCGCCGAGGCGTATACCCACGGCGCAAGCGGCATGGCCCAGCTCAAGGCGCGGCTGAATCCCGGCGCCACCGCTGCCGACGGTGCGGCCTTTCCCGAGTCGTAGTCGGTAGCCTGCCCGGACACTTCGGTGCGTCGGGCCGCGCCGACGACGGCGAACGTCGCGAGCACGACGATGGCGGCGGCGACACCGAAGGAGACCCGGATGCCGGATCGTCCGGCCCACACGATGAACCCCCCGGCGAATGGTCCGAGAGCGAAACCGGCCGTCAGCACCGCTCCGGCGGTCGCGGCACCAGCTGGGCCCCTCAGATCTGATGCCCACGCGGTGCACGAGCTGATGGCAAGGCCCACACCGATCCCGACGATGAGCCGACCCAGTAGCAGAGCACCGGTGTGCTGGGACAGCAGCATCACCGCCGTCCCCGCCAGCGCGGCCGCCGAACCCGACAGCGCGACTGACCGGCGTCCGAGCGCGTCCGACACGCGTCCACCGACGAGCAATCCGGGCAGCAGCCCGACCGCGTAGATGCCGAAGATCCCGTCGAGCGTGGCCGTGCTGAGGTGCTCGATGTCACTGATCACCGGCATCAACCCGACGAAGTGATTGGCGACCCATCCGGTGGCCAGCAGCAGCGCCAACACGCTGACAAACAGCGCACGGGTCCATGCGGCCCCGCACCTCGCCCGGTTGGTGCCATCGTGGCCCGTGCGCACATTCGACGAGGTCACGAAGCTGCTCCCCTCCCCGAGGCCAAGGTGTGTGTGCGGCCGGCCGTCGATGATAGAACGCGATGCCACCTGGGCAGTTATTCCCGCTGTGGGCGATCGCGCCGCCGCGCGGGCGCGCCATGCCCCGGTTCTGCGCCCGCCTGCAAACATGGCGATCACCGGTTCGGAGCGTGCTGCGGGGTTTGAAATCAGGCGATTTGGTGTACTGATACCACTACTCGCACCCAGGAAGGCAAATGATGAAGTACATT
>NZ_LZMB01000469.1 GCF_001673555.1 Mycobacterium sp. 1165178.9
GCCAGATACGGCCCGCCCTTGTTGAACAGGTCCGCGCCCGTGTTGCCGAACCCGGCCGCCGACAACAACGCCTGATCCAAATCCTTCTGCTGGGCATTGATCGTCCGCGAGGTGATCACGGCGTTGTTCAAGAAATCCAACAGATCGGGCGCCGCGTTCGCATACGTATCACCCAGCGCGGCCAACTGCTGAATGTCCTTGCGCGCCTGCGGCATCTGCGGATTCACATCATCGAGAAGCGTGTTGGCGTTGGTGATCGACTGACCGAACTTCTCCCCCAGCCCCGACAACGACTGCGCCGCCGCGCTCAACGTCAGATTCAGCTTGACCGGATCGACCTTCTCCGCGATCGAGGTGATCGTCTGAAACAGCGTGTTGATCTCGGTGGTCACCGAGCGCGCATCGATCACCGTGTGCGGCGAAATCTTTTGTGGCGAAGGGGTTGCGGGCGTCGTCAACGACACATACTTGCCGCCGAACACCGTCGTCGCCTTGATATCGGCGTTCACATTCGACGGGATCAGCTTCAAGTACCGCGGAT
>NZ_LZMB01000470.1 GCF_001673555.1 Mycobacterium sp. 1165178.9
GTCGAACACATCGGTGCGAAATTCCACCCTTCCACCGATCCCGGCGGGCTCCCCGTCCTCGGTGAACCGTTCAGCCAACGACAACGCCAAATCCATCCGGGCGGTCTGGGTGTCCACCGGCAACGGGGTGACCTCGAGGTCGCCCAAGGTCGACCCGGCGGCGCCGGTGTCGTGCCCGGCGAAGTTCTCCCAGGCCAGCATCACCTGGATCAAGGGGTGATGGGACAGGTTGCGGGTCGGGTTGAGCCGCTCCACGAGGACTTCGAAGGGCACGTCCTGGTGTTCGTAGGCGGCCAGGCTGCGCGTACGCACCTGAGCCAGCACCTCGGCCACGGTGGGATTGCCGGCCAGATCGACCCGCAGCACCAAGGTATTGACGAAAAACCCGACCAACTCATCGAGCGCGGGATCATTGCGGCCGGCGATCGGGAAGCCCACCGCCACCTCCGCGCTGGCAGTGAGCTTGGCCAACAACACCGCCAACGCGGCCTGGACCACCATGAAACTGGTCGCGTTATGCTCGCGGGCCACCCGCGC
>NZ_LZMB01000471.1 GCF_001673555.1 Mycobacterium sp. 1165178.9
GGGTCGTCGGCGATCGCACGGCTGACCTGTGCCACGCCGGGGGTGTAAGCGATCGACAGAGCGCGCTGAGTGTCCAGCGGGGACGTCAGGCCTACGGAAAGCTTGCCGCCCAGGTGTGCCTCGAAGATCTCCGCGTCGGTGATCACGCCGTTCACGGCTTGCGTCTGTATCGATTCAAGCAACTCGGACACGCGCTTCAGCGTACTGACTACCCATTAGTAGGCCTAATTGGTGAGGTAGGTCTCACCAGTCCGACCCACCCTGGCTCGATCGACGGCGACGACCCGCTTCGCCCGGCTCCGCCGCACTTGCGATCGCCGCTAGATCAGCTTCAGATCGGTGACTGCGCTGCGCTCGTCGACCAGCTCGGCGGTGGTCTTGTCGATGCGGCCGCGGGAGAACTCGTCGATCTCCAGTCCCTGCACGATCGACCAGTTGCCGTCCTTGGTGGTCACCGGGAACGACGACACGATGCCCTCGGGCACGCCGTAGGAGCCGTCGGAGTAGACCGCCATCGACACCCAGTCGCCGTCCGGGCTACCCAACAACCAGGACCGGGCGGCGTCGACGGTGGCCGACGCGGCCGAGGCGGCCGAGGAGGCGCCGCGCGCGTCGATGATCGCCGCGCCGCGCTTGGCGACGGTCGGGATGAAGTCGTTCTCGATCCAGTTCTGGTCGTTGACCACCTCGGCGGCGTTCTTGCCGCCGACCTCGGCGTGGAAGATGTCGGGGTATTGGGTGGCCGAGTGGTTGCCCCAGATGGTCACCTTCTTGATGTCGGTGACCGCGGCGCCGGTCTTCTTGGCCAGCTGCGAGATCGCGCGGTTGTGGTCCAGGCGGGTCAGCGCGGAGAACCGCTCCTTCGGGATGTCGGGGGCGTTGCTCAGCGCGATCAGCGCGTTGGTGTTGGCCGGGTTGCCGGTCACGCCGATGCGGACGTCGTCGGCGGCGACGGAATTGAGCGCCTTGCCCTGCGCGGTGAAGATCGCGCCGTTGGCCTCGAGCAGGTCGCTGCGCTCCATGCCCGGACCGCGCGGCCGCGCCCCGACCAGCAGGGCGAGATTCACACCGTCGAAGATCTTGTTCGCGTCGGCGCCGATCTGGACGCCCGACAGCAACGGGAACGCGCAGTCGTCGAGTTCCATCACGACGCCCTCGAGCGCCTTGAGGGCGGGCTCGATCTCAAGGAGACGCAGCTCGATCGGGCGGTCGGGGCCCAGCAACGAGCCACTCGCCAGGCGGAACAACAGGCTGTAGCCGATCTGGCCGGCGGCGCCGGTGACAGCGACCTTGAGAGGACTTGCGCTCACGTCGATTTACTCCTTGTGGAGAAGTTCGTGCAGGTTCGGGTTTCGGCTCGAAACTAGCGCACTCTCCTCGACCGCCAATCTCCGGTCCACTACCAGGGCTTTCCCGATATCTGATCGTCGCGCTTCGAACAGCCTGGGCGCGTACGATTGACCACCGCCCGGTCGACCCGCGCACGGTGGGAGGTGGATGTGTTCCAAGGATTTGACGCGTTGCCCGAAGCGCTTCGGCCCCTTGCGCACGAACCGCACCCCAAGCCGGACCCCGCGCCCCAACCGCCGAAGGAGACGCTGGTTGACTGCGCGGTCTATGCGGACGGCCACCGGTTGCCCGGCAAGCTCGGCTACGCGGCCGCCCTGGATAAGGTGCGTGAGATCGAAGCGTCGGGGCACGACGGATTCGTGTGGGTCGGTTTGCGCGAACCCAACCAGTCCGAAATGCAGGAAGTGGCCGACGTGTTCGGGCTGCACCCGCTGGCCGTGGAAGACGCGGTATGTGCGCATCAGCGGCCCAAGGTGGAGCGCTACGACGACACGCTGTTCCTGGTCCTCAAGACCGTCAACTACGTGCCCCACGAATCGGTGGTGCTGGCCCGCGAGATTGTCGAGACCGGCGAGATCATGGTCTTCGTCGGCAAGGATTTCGTGGTCACGGTCCGCCACGGCGAACACGGCGGACTGTCCGATGTGCGCAAGCAGATGGACGGCGACCCCGAGCAGATGCGGCTGGGGCCGTACGCGGTGATGCACGCGATCGCCGACCACGTGGTGGACCACTACCTCGAGGTGAGCGGCTTGATGCTGTCCGACATCGACGGCGTCGAGGGGCTGGCGTTCGCGCCGGGCAGCAAGATCGACGTCGAGCCGATCTATCTGCTCAAGCGCGAGGTCGTCGAACTGCGCCGGTGTGTCAATCCGCTGTCGGCCGCGTTCCATCGCATCCAGATGGACAACAAGGACGTGATCTCCAAAGAGGTGCGGCGCTATCTGCGCGACGTCGCCGATCACCACTCGGAGGCCGCCGACCAGATCGCCAGCTACGACGACATGCTCGACTCGCTGATCCAGGCGGCACTGGCCCGGGTGGGGATGCAGCAGAACAACGACATGCGCAAGATGGCAGCCTGGGCCGGTATCTTGGCCGTGCCCACCATGGTCGCCGCCATCTACGGGATGAACTTTCATTTCATGCCCGAGCTGAACTGGACGTGGGGTTACCCGGCGATCATGGCCCTGATGGCCGTCTCCTGCGTGGGCCTGTACTTCCAGTTCCGGCGCAACAACTGGCTCTAGCAGCCGTCACTTAGGCTGTGCGGCAGGGCGTTTCGGATCCAGCACATCGACGCCGTCATTGTCCCACGCTTGACGCATCGCGTCGGCACCCTTGAGCCGCACCCAGGCCGCTTCGGTGGCGGTGATGGGGGTCGCCGACAGGAACTGCACCGGGTCGCGGGGCGGGTCCAGCGGTAGATCGCGAATCCCACTGCGGCCCAACAGGACAGCGGTGAACGGCACGCGCGAGGAAGGGGAGGCCCAAAGCGGCGAGCTCAGATCGATCAGCGCGTCGGCCCCCAGCACCACACCGTCGACGGCCGGCGCCGCCGCCAGGATCGCCAGGCTGCGCGCGATGCCGGTGACCGGACCGGGATCGCGCAACTGCAGCACGATTTCGGCGCGCGGACCGCGCAACGGATCGGCAATGTCGAGCGTCGGTTCGGTCATCGGGTGGCGCGAGCAGCCGAGCGTGACGTAGTGCACCGTCCCGTCCGGCTCGCGAAAACGCAACACCTCGATGGTCTCGGTGCCCAGAAATGTCACGCTGGCCGTATCGGGCTCGGCGTCGGTGAAGTGAGCCTGTAGATGGGCGCGCACCCGATCCAGCATCACGGGGTCGCCGACGGCGCGATGGTCAGGTTTTCGCCGGAATCCGCATCGAAGACGATCAGCTTGGTGGTGTCGAACGCCAGCTCGATCGGTTGTCCGATGGCCGCCTTCGATTCAGCGGGAACCCTTGCCACGAACTGGTTTTCATGGGCGTTCGACTCGGCGGCCAGGTCGTCCAACTGGGCCGAGTGCGCGGCCCATGCCGCGGTGGAGAAGTAGACGTACTTGTCCGCACCCAGCGACTCGACCAAGTCGACCTTCACCTCGAAGGTCAGCGCCCTGATGCGCTGGTAACCGTCGATCAGCCCGGCGTCGGAGAGATGCTCGGGCCGGACGCCGACGATGACGTTCGCGGGTTCCGGATGCCGGCCGATCACCTCTTGGATTTCCGGGGCCAGCATCACCTCGCCAAACGGCAGCTTGAGCCCAACGGGCGTCAGCGTGGCGGGGAAGAAATTCATCGCCGGCGAGCCGATGAAGCCGGCGACGAACAGGTTGGCCGGCTGCTCGTAGAGCTCGTCCGGTGCGCCGATCTGTTGCGCAACACCGGAATGCATCACCACCACGCGGTCGCCCAGTGTCATAGCCTCGGTCTGATCGTGTGTGACGTAGACCGTCGTGGTGCCCAGCCTCTTCTGCAGCCTGGCGATCTCGCCGCGCATCTGGACGCGCAATTTCGCGTCCAGGTTGGACAGCGGCTCGTCCATCAGAAACGCTTTGGGATGGCGCACGATGGCGCGGCCCATCGCCACCCGCTGCCGCTGACCGCCCGACAACTGCGACGGCTTGCGATCCAGAAGATCGGTCAAGTCAAGGGTTTTCGCGGTCTCTTCGACCTTCTGGGCGATCTCGGACTTCTTCAACTTGGCCAGCGTCAATGGAAATGCGATGTTCTGCCGCACCGTCATGTGCGGGTACAGCGCATAGGACTGGAACACCATCGCGATGTCGCGGTCTTTGGGCGCCTTCTCGTTCACCCGTTCGCCACCTATGCGCAGCTCGCCGGACGAGATGTCCTCCAGCCCCGCAATCATGTTCAGCGTCGTGGTCTTGCCGCAGCCGGAAGGGCCCACCAGGATCAGGAATTCGCCGTCGGCGATGGTGAGGTTCAGGTCGTGCACCGCCGTGGCCCCGTCGGGGTAACTCTTGCTGACATGGTCCAGCACGATCTCGGCCATCCCGTTATCCCTTCACAGCGCCAGAGGTCAACCCGGCGACGATTCGTCGTTGGAAGATTAAAACAAAAACGATGATGGGGACCGTGATCACGACGGCGCCGGCCGCGATCGAGCCGGTCGGCTCCTCGAACTGGGAACTGCCGCTGAAGTTCACGATCGCCACCGGTGCGGTGATGGCCGCTTTGGTGGCCGTCAGCGTCAACGCGAGCAGCAGATCGTTCCAAGCGAAGATGAATACCAGGATCGCCGCCGTCACCACGCCGGGCGCCGCCAGCGGCACGATCACCTTGCGGAACGCCTGAGCCGGTGTCGCGCCGTCCATTTTCGCCGCCTTCTCCAGATCCCAAGGGATCTCCCGGAAGAAGGCCGACAGCGTGTAGATCGCCAGCGGCAGCGCGAACGTGATGTACGGCAGGATCAGGCCGGGCCAGGTATCGAACAAGCCGATGAATCGTTCGATGTTGAACAGCGGCGTCACCAGTGAGATCGCGGGAAACATGCTGATCAACAGGGTGGCCCCGACCAGCAGCCGCTTACCCGGAAAGCGCAGCCGGGCAATCGCATACGCCGCCATCGCGCCGAGCACCACCGCGATCCCTGTGGTGATCAACCCGATCCCGACGGAGTTGATCAGCGCCGAGCTGAACAAGTCGCCGCGAAAGATGCCGCGATAGTTGTCCAGTGCTGGCGATGACGGAATCAGCTTGCCGTCCTTGACCGTTGAGCTCGGCTTCAATGACAGGCTGAAGATCCACAGCACCGGAAGGAGCGCATACACCACCACCAGGGTGTCGATGACGGCCCAGATCGCGGTGCGCCGCGCGTCCGCCCCGTTAGCGGCCATCGACGTCACCCCCGGGCGCCGCCGCGCCGAACACCTTGATAAAAAGTAGGGCGATCAGACCGACGCAGAGGAAGATCAGCACGCTGATCGCAGAACCGAGCCCGACGTTGAAGCCCTTGAACAGGTTGTCGTAGCCGAGCATCGACACCGAACCGGTGTTGTTGGCGCCGTTGGTGATCACGTAGATATTGTCAAAGATGCGGAACGCGTCCAGGGTTCGGAACAACAGGGCGACCACGACCGCCGGCTTGATGATCGGCAGCGTGACCGCGGTCAGCCGCCGCCACGCGCCGGCCCCGTCGACTTGGGCGGCGTTCAGCAGATCTTGCGGGACCAGCGCCAGGCCGGCCAGCAACAGCAACGACATGAACGGCGTGGTTTTCCAGACCTCGGCGAGGATGACGATCGCCAGCGACGGGATCTGATCGGTCAGCGGCGCACTGCCGTGCGGCAGCAGGTTCGCCAGATAACCGGTGCCCGGTGTCCACGCGTAATACCAGCTGTACGACGCGACCACGGTGACGATGCCGTACGGAATCAGGACCGCGGTGCGTACCAGGCCTTTGCCGACCAGCGTGCGGTGCATGACCAGCGCCAGCGCCAGGCCCACGACGAACTCCAGGGACACCGAGACCACCGTGATGCCCAGCGTCACCGCCAGCGCGGTCCACCAGTAACGGTCGGTCAGGATCGTCACGTAGTTGTCCAAGCCGACGAACGCGGTGTTGGCGGGGACGGCAAGGTTGTTGCGCTGCAGGCTCAACCAGACGGCGTAGCCGATCGGATACGCCGTCACCGCCAGCATCAGGATTGCCGCCGGTGCGACCAGAAAAAGCGCCAGCCGCTGTTCGGACGGCCGGCCGCGCCATCGTGGCATCGCGGAAGACGTTCGCGCGGTGCCGGTTTCGGGGGCGGTTACTGTCATCGGCGCGGCCGTCCCCCGGGTGGGGGGACCTCCCACTTGTGGGGCCGTGCCCCCGATGCATCGTCGCCGGCGCGCCTCACGGCAGCAAGCCTTTCCCGTCGATCGCCTTCTGCACCTGGGTGCTGAGCTCGTCGGCGGTCCGCTCGGGGTCGATCTGGGTGATCGGGCTCAGCGTCGCGGCAAGCCGGATGGCCACACCCTGGTAGACCGGCGTCGCCGGGCGCACCGCGGCGTCGGTGAGCTGCTGGCGAATGATGGCGTACATCGGGTACTTGCTCTGGAACTGCGGATCGGAATACAACGAGGTGCGTACCGGGGGCAGGCCGCCTTCGATCGAAACGTACTTCTGGTGCTGCAGATTACGCAGGCAGCGAATGGCTTCGAATGCTTCGGCGCGGTGGCGGGTGGTGCTCGCCACCGCCAGGTTCGCCCCGCCGATCGTCACCTTGGCCGGACGACCCGGCGCCACACCGGGATATGGGGCGAAGCCGAAAACCTTCTGGCTGGCTTGGTACGCGATACGGAACTGCTGGTCGTTGGCCACGAATGTTCCGGCGTCGTTGAGGCTGCCGGCCAGCTCCGGATTCCGGTTGAGCGGCAGGAAAGGCACCCCGCCCTTGACTGCGTTCTCCAGCATGGACGCCAGCGCGTACGGCCAGTTGACGGCCAGCGCGGCCCGACCTTGTTCGACCGCCAACCGCGCAGTGCTCTCGTCGGTCCGGCTGATCGACGGATCGGCGCCGGGCGCGACGGCCACCGACTTGAGGATTCGCAGCGCGTTGACGGTAGCCGCCCGGTGCACCGGCGTGTCGGTGAGCGTGACCCGGCGGCCATCCTCGGAGAGCACCTGGCCGCCCCCGCTCACCAGCAGAGTGTTAAACCAGACCACCAGACCTTCGCCCTCGTTGGCCTGCACGCCGATCCAGCTGGGCTGTCCCACATCGTGCAATCTGGTGGCCTCGGACACCATGTCGTCCCAGGTTCGCGGTGGCTGGGACACCAAATCGGGCCGGTACCACAGCAATTCGGTGTTGGTGGTGACGGGCGCTCCGAACAGCTTGCCCTGCCAGCGCGCCGTCGACAGCGGGCCCGGCAACGTGTCCACCGTGGCATCGGCCTCGGCTCGCCCTTCGGGATCGCCGGACAGCGGCACCGCCCAACCGGCCTCAGCGAACTCGGCCGTCCACACCACGTCCAGCGACATCACGTCGAGCGTGCGGTCGTGTCCGGTCAGCCGGCGGGCCAACTGCAAACGCTGCTCGCCGGGGGCACGGGGCAGGCTGATCTGCTGAATCGCGAAGCGGCCATTGAATTGTTTCGTGCAGTCCTGGGCGACGGCCGTGAACGTCGCACCGTCGGCGGCCGTCGTGTAGAAGCTGATGACCAGCCCGTGACTTCCCGAACCGCACGCCGCTACCGCCCCCGCGATGATCGCCGTCGCCAGCGCGATTGCGCCCATCCGGCGCACGCGCCCGCGCCGACTCACCACTAATTCACACCTCTCGCGCGCGCCTCAGATCGCCAAGCGCGCCAACAGGTCTCGCGCCTTCTCTGCGTTCTGTGGATCACAGAGCACGTCGTAACGCCCGGCTACCAACTGCATGGTCGAGCTGAAATCCCTTGTGCCACGGGCCATCGAATAGGGAACAGCGGAGGTGATCAGCCCGAAGAAGACACCGGCGACCAGACCCGTGGCCAGCGCCCCCCACGGGTTCGGGCTGAAGAAGCCCAGCACGAGCCCGATGAACAACCCCAGCCACGCGCCGCTGAGCACGCCGCCGCCGAGCACTTTGGGCCAGGTCAGCCTGCCGGTAACCCGCTCCACCTGCATCAGGTCGACGCCGACAATGGTCACCTGCTGCACCGGGAACTGCTGATCGGACAGGTAGTCGACGGCGCGTTGCGCCTCGGCGTAGGTGGGATAGGAGCCGACCGGCCAACCCCGCGGCGGCGTCGGCAGTCCGGGCGTCCCACGGCGCCCCGCCGCCCCGGCAGGCGTTGCGCCGGGAACCTGCCCAGGCTGGAAAGGATTAGTCATCGCCGTTCATTGTCCTCCGCCTCGGCCGTCGTTTCATCTCGGGCCTTCCCACCCTATCCACCGGGCTTGCGCCACCTGCGAAAACATGCTGTGTCCGGCGGTGCAATGTCCGGTCCGTTACCACGACGAGCCGGGGTTTCGAAGCTGCCAACCCCGAAACAGTCGCGGCATCTTCGGGTGCCCGTCGGCGATTCGCGGCGGCACCCGCCACCTGCGCATGGGCTAGGTTGAACACCATGACAGCTCCCGGGGGCGGCTTCGGCGAGGGTGGCCACAACGACAAGGCCGACTCGCCCGCCGGCGGCGAGTCCGGCGAGCAGCCGGATGTGACCGCACCCTGGCATCCTCCCGCCGCGCCGCAGCCGGCCGAATCGGCGCCACCACCGCTGTACCCCCCGCCAAGCCCCGACGACGCATCCGGTTACCCGCCGCCGCCTTACCCACCGCCCGTTGCTCCCCCACCCGGATACCAGCAGCCACCCGGCTACGGCGCACCGGCCTATCCACCGCCGCCTCCGTCCTATGGCGGTCCGCCCACCTACGGGCCGCCCGCTTATCCGGGCGGCTACTACCCGACGCCGGATTACCAGGGCGGTTACTATCCGACGCCGGATTACCAGGGCGGCTACGGCGCTGCGCCGCCACAGAAGGCCGGGACGAACGCGCTGGCGATCGCCTCGCTCATCTCTTCGTTCACCGGCCTGTTGTGCTGCATCGGGTCGATCGTGGCCATAGTGCTCGGCGCGATCGCCGTGCGACAGATCAAGCGAACGGGTCAGGACGGCTTTGGTTTGGCGGTTGCCGGCATCGTCATCGGAATCGCCACGCTGGGCGTGACTTTGGTGTTCCTGCTCTTCGCGATGCATACGCGTTAGCGCGCTAGGCGCAGCGACGCAGGCCCGGGTTGTCTGCCATCGGACCGGCGGCTGCCTAGGCTCTACTTTCATGGGATCGGTCAACAGGGTGTACATCGCGCGGCTGGCGCGGATGATGGTGCTGGGTCCGCTCGGCGAATCCGTCGGACGAGTGCGTGATGTCGTGATCAGCATCAGCATCGTGCGCCAGCAACCGCGCGTGCTCGGGCTGGTCGTCGACCTCGCGACGCGGCGCAGCATTTTCATCCCGATCTTGCGCGTCGCCTCCATCGAGCCCAACGCCGTGACGCTGAGCACCGGCAACGTGTCGTTGCGTCATTTCGTCCAGCGGCCCGGGGAGGTGCTGGCGATCGGACAGGTGCTCGACACCGTCGTCAAGGTCAACGATCCCGAACTGCCCGAATTGGCCGGCCTCGACGTGGTGGTCACCGACCTGGGCATCGAGCAGACCCGGACGCGGGACTGGATGGTGAGCCGCGTCGCCGTGCGCAGCCAACGCCGGCTGGGCCGGCGGGGCCCGGTCCACGTCGTCGACTGGCACAACGTGCAGGGCCTGACGCCCTCGGCCCTGGCGCTGCCCGGCCAAGGCGTGGCGCAACTGCTGGACCAGTTCGAGGGCCGCAAACCGGTCGACGTGGCCGATGCCATCCGCGGGCTGCCGGCCAAGCGCCGCTACGAGGTGCTCAAGGCGCTCAATGACGACCGGCTGGCCGACATCCTGCAGGAACTGCCCGAAGTGGATCAGGCCGACGTGCTGTCGCAGCTGGGCACCGAGCGATCCGCCGACGTGCTCGAGGAAATGGATCCCGACGACGCCGCCGACCTGCTCGGCGTGCTGAATCCGACCGACGCCGAGATGCTGCTGACCCGCATGGATCCCGGGGATTCGGCCTCGGTGCGCCGGCTGCTCACCCACTCGCCCGACACGGCGGGCGGCTTGATGACCTCGGACCCGGTGGTGCTGACCGCGGACACGGCTGTCGCCGAGGCGCTGGCTCGCGTCCGCGATCCCGACATCAGCACCGCGCTGTCGTCCATGGTGTTCGTGGTGCGTCCGCCCACGGCCACCCCCACCGGGCGCTACCTGGGATGTGTGACGCTGCAGCGACTGCTGCGCGAGGCACCCGGCGAATTGGTCGGCGGGATCCTCGACAGCGACCTGCTCACTTTGACGCCGGAAACACCACTGGTCTCGGTGACCCGCTACCTCGCCGCGTACAACCTGGTGTGCGGGCCCGTGGTCGATGACCAGAACCATCTATTAGGGGCCGTCACCGTCGACGACCTGCTCGATCACCTGCTGCCGCACGATTGGCGGGTGGATATGCAGGAACTCGACACCGCCGGCCGGCTCGAAGGACTGGGAGGATCCGCGTGAGCAAGTCCACGGCTCCACGGGGGCTCTACACGCCTCGGACGTCGCGCAGGTATTCGCCGCGGCTGGATCCCGATACCGTCGGGCAGTTCACCGAGTCGATCGCACGCTTCTTCGGCACAGGGCGCTATCTACTGCTGCAGACGATCGTGGTCTTCGTGTGGATCGCGCTCAATCTGTTCGCGGTCGGACTTCGCTGGGACCCCTATCCGTTCATCTTGCTGAACCTGGCCTTCTCCACGCAGGCCGCCTACGCGGCGCCCCTCATCCTGCTGGCGCAGAACCGGCAGGAGAATCGCGACCGCGTCGCCCTTGAAGACGACCGGCGCCGTGCGTCGCAAACCAAGGCCGACACCGAGTACCTGGCCCGCGAACTAGCCGCGGTGCGGCTGGCCGTCGGCGAGGTGGTGACGCGTGAGTACCTGCGCCACGAGCTCGACGACCTGCGCGAGATACTGGCCAAATTGCAGCCGGAAACCGCAGCTGGCGACCATGTTTTGGGCGGCGACGCCCTCGAGCGAACGGCTAAGAAATCCAGGTGAGAACCGATTCGACCGTCCTAGATGTGTGAGCTGGGTCCACTTTCTGTTAGCTCGGTGAACCAGATCACCATACATAACTCTTGTGACACGAGTGGCGCAATGGTCGAATCGGTTCTCACCTGGATTTCTTAGCCGTTCGCTCGAGGGCGTCGCCGCCCAAAACATGGTCGCCTGCCGC
>NZ_LZMB01000472.1 GCF_001673555.1 Mycobacterium sp. 1165178.9
CCCGCGCCCGGCGTCCCGCTACCGCCGAACGCAAACCAGTTGCGCCCCAACGCCGCTCCCTTCCCGCAGCCCCAGCCTCGGTAGCGGTGCCTGGTCATTCGTGTGTGTGGGGCGGCGCCCGGTCGGCGGCTGCACGACCGGCTGGGGCGCGGGCATGGCCGGGGGCGCGGCGGGAGGATCTACGTTCGCCTCGGGTGCCCCGCACGGTGTGGCGTTTGCAGTTGGCGCGGGCCCCACCACGAGGACGAATCCGATAGCGGCCGCCGACCGGGCGCCGCCCCACACACACGAATGACCAGGCACCGCTACCGAGGCTGGGGCCACTGATCTCGTCACTGCTAAAACCGACTGCTCCGGGCCGCCAGTATGCCGCGCCGCTGCATCCGCAAGCCGAGGTGCTGCCACCGGGGCCCAATCCGCCCGCGCCCGGCGTCCCGCTACCGCCGAACGCAAACCAGTTGCGCCCCAACGCCGCTCCCTTCCCGCAGCCCCAGCCGCAGCCGCAGCCGCAGCCCGAGCCGGGGCCGCCGCCTCCTTCGATCGCGGGTGCTCCGACGTCGCTCGTCGACTGGGTGACCGGACCGAACGGACCCAACAAGACCCTGCAACGTTTCAGCATCTCCGGTACCGACCTCGGGATTGCTTGGGACAACGGTGATCCCGCCAACCGCCAGGTGCTGATGGCCTTCGGTGACACCTTCGGCTACTGCAAGGTGCACGGCCAGCAGTGGCGTTACAACACCCTGTTCCGCAGCAACGATCACGACCTGTCCAAGGGCATTCACATCGCCGACGGTGTGCCGAACGACAGGTATTCCGGCTCACCGGTGTGGGCGCCCGGGCTTTCCAAGCAGGTCGTCAACACCATCCACAAGGCCGCCCACGAGACCGGCATCATTCCGACCGCGGCGATGTCCATGGGCAGAACCCAGTACATGAGCTACATGTCCATCCGCCAGTGGGGCCGTGATGGCGAATGGTCGACGAACTACTCGGCCATCGCCAGGTCCAACGATAACGGCCAGAACTGGGGGATCTTCCCGACGACCATTCGCACGGCCTCGCCGGATGCCATTCCGGGAGCGGGGTTTACGCCCGGGAATGAGAATTTCCAAATGGGCGCGTTCATGAAGGGGAACGACGGTTACCTCTACCAGTTCGGCACCCCGTCAGGACGCGGCGGCGCGGCATTTCTCTCGCGCGTCCCACCGAATCAACTGCCCGACCTGACCAAGTACCAGTACTGGAACGGCGACAACGGCGGCCACTGGGTGGCGAACAACCCGGGTGCGGCGACGCCGATCTTCCCGGGCCCGGTCGGCGAAATGTCGGCGCAGTACAACAGCTATCTCAAGCAATACCTGGTGCTGTATACCAACGGCGGCAGCAATGACGTGGTGGCACGGACCGCCCCAACGCCGCAGGGGCCCTGGAGCCCCGAGCAACCGCTGGTGTCGTCGTTCCAAATGCCCGGGGGTATCTACGCGCCGATGATCCATCCCTGGTCGTCGGGACGAGACCTGTACTTCAACTTGTCGTTGTGGTCGGCCTACGACGTGATGCTGATGCACACCGTGTTGCCCTAGAGCCGTTGCCGGCGAACAACGATGGTCGAGTGACTAGACGCTTTCGCTCGCAGACGCCCGGGGGGATGCGGGCGTCTGCGGCGTAAGCTGCCGAGGATGTACAAGCCGCCAAGGCCAATTAGATAGCGGCTGAGAGTTTTTCACGGTGCCGCCGTCGCCAGGGAGGTATCGGCTAGGGAGGTGGCAGCGGAATCCACCGCTTGCCATCCGTTGTCCAGCCGCAGGGCAGGTAGTTCCAGTGCGCCGGCGGATCGGGGTCGAAACTCAGACATTTCGGCGCGTAGAACGAAGGGCCGGGAGGGGGTGGAGCCGGCTGGTTCTCGGCGCGTGCGATAGCCCCGCTGAGCATCACGGCTCCAACGGCCATCAATGTCGCGAATAGCTTCCGCATTGCAAACTCGGCGAGTCTTCTACCCCGGCGAAGCGGCGGACGCTACGTTTCTTCCCTCACACGCACGGTGTCGATGCTAGTCCTCTTTTCCGTGCCGTGTGGGACTTGAGATTCTCGGCTCGCCGTCGGCTCGCCACGCGCTAGGCGACGTGACGATATGTCTGGCAGCGCTTTGCAGCCTGTCGACCGAGTCGGCCGGCCAATTGCAGCGGTCGAGGGCTGATACCGGCGGCGGCTCAGCGAGCGCAGGACAATAGGCGAAATTGATGAACGCAACCTGGACAGGGAGTCACAACGAAAAGTACGCTCGTGTTCTGCCATGACCGGCAAAGCAGGAATTTGTTGCGGCACAGGGCCGTGCAAGCAGGAGCATTGCAATGAGGTCTCTCGATTCGAGCTCACCTTCAGTGTTTGCGGCGAGCACCTCTGGGGTTGTCCTGCGCCGCCTGAGTCACCCGTTGCTGCCTACCCGTTACCTCACGCACGCACGTCCGTGCCTCGATATAGTTATCTCTGAGCAGACGCCCCAAAATAGTTGCCGCGCAATGGAAATCATCGCGAATCGGCATAGTCGCGGCATCGAGTCCTACCTGCAACGCCGACGGCATCGTCCGTGGCGCAACCGGGGATCTTAATCTTCGCGGGCCGAGCTATCTATGTCGTGATCGGCGTTGCACAGCAACTCCGACGATGTCGGCATATCACCCGCGGCTGAAGAAAGTCGTGGCGACGTCACGCGTCGTGCCGGTTGCCCGAGCCGCGTTCTGCCGTAGCGGGTCTGGGTCACGGACTGCAGTTATTCGATTGCCGTGGGTCATAACAAACGATGTCGCGATGCTCGGTCCTGCCGTCACGCACCGGGAGTGAGCCAGCGGCGTTGCAGCGTTGGATGCCACAGCTGATCGGGCCGGTGGTTCCAGACGCGAGCACCAAAAGTGCCGTTAGCGAATCAGTAGATGGGTATGGCGGCGGTCGCTGCATGTTGCATGGGCGAGATCGCTGTGCCGTTAGTTACGAGGTATAGCAATGGATTTCGGAGGTTTGCCGCCGGAGGTCAACTCCGGCCGGATGTACATGGGTCCCGGGTCGGGGCCGATGCTGGCCGCAGCCGCGACGTGGGACGCGTTGGCCGCCCAGTTGCACTCGGCGGCGGCATCATATGAGTCGGTGATCTCGAACCTTACCGGCGGCTGGCGGGGTCCTTCGTCGGCCGCGATGTCGGCCGCAGCGGCGCCGTATGCGGCGTGGATGAGCGCGACTGCCGCCCAGGCCGAGCAAACCGCTAATCAGGCGCGAGCGGCCGTATCCGCCTATGAGACCGCCTTCGCCGCGACGGTGCCGCCGCCGATAGTTGCGGCCAACCGTGCACGGCTGATGGCTCTGGTCGCGACCAACTTTCTCGGTCAAAACACTCCGGCGATCATGGCCACTGAGGCCGAGTACGCCGAGATGTGGGCCCAGGATGCGGCGGCGATGTACGGCTATGCCGGTTCCTCGGCATCCGCCACCCAGATGACGCCATTAAGCCGGCCACCGCAGACCGTCAACCCGGCCGGCACGGCGCTACAGGCAGTTGCGGTCGCGCGCGGTGCCTCTGGTGCAACGAACACGCAAACCGTGCTGCCACAACTGATGTCGTCCGTGCCGCAGTCGCTGCACGCCCTGGCAACGCCCGCCGCCGCTTCGGACCCGCCGTCGCTGTTGTCAGCGTTCGACTCGGCCCTCACGGGTCCGTTGGGGCCCGTCTCGTTGTATGGCATCGGGGGCAGTCCGTACCTGCTGGGAGTCGAGAGCTACCTGGTGCCCCAGAACGTGGCGAATGTGAACAGTGCCAGACAACGACTCGACAGGGACAGATCGAAGCTGCGGTCGCTCGGCAGGGACGTCGGTCCGGAGACACGGGTGGTGAGCACAACGGCCTCCAGCAGCGCCGGAACGCCGACGGGCATGGGCCGTGCCGGAGTGGTCGGTCGTTTGTCGGTGCCGCCGGGATGGGTCGCGGCGGCACCGGAAATCCGGTCGGTCGCCGCGGTGTTGCCGCAGATTGATTTCACCGGCACTCCGAGCGTGGTTGCCGCCGAGGGGCAGGGGGCGCTGTTCGGCAACATGGCCGCCTCCGGCCTGGCGGGGCGCGCCGTGGCCGCTGCGGGTGGTGGTTCTGCTCGCGGAATGGACCTCGGGGGCAATGCATTCGGGCGCGCGGCGACCACCGCCACAATCATCGTCATCAACGCGGACGACACGCAGGAATAGCCCGCGGTCGCCAACATCAAGGAGCAGCAATGGATTTTGGAGCGTTACCACCGGAAATCAATTCCGTCCGGATGTACGCCGGCCCCGGCTCGGGGACGATGTTGGCCGCGGCGTCGGCATGGGACGGACTGGCCGCCCAGCTCTACGCTGCGTCGGCGTCGTATGAGTCGGTGATCGCGAACCTGTCGAGCGGTTGGCAGGGTCCGTCGTCGGTGGCCATGGGGGCTGCGGCAGCACCCTATGTGGAATGGATGAGCACGAGCGGCGGACAGGCCGAGCAGGCCGCTTCCCAAGCCAGAGCGGCAGCGGCGGCCTATGAGACCGCATTCCTGGCGACGGTGCCCCCGGCGGCGATCGCGGAAAACCGCAGTCAGCTGGCGTCACTGGCGGCGACAAACGTTCTTGGGCAGAACACCGCCGCGATCGCAGCCACCGAGGCCGAATACGGGCAGATGTGGGCGCAAGATGCGGCCGCCATGTATGGCTACGCCGGTTCCTCCGCGACCGCCGCGCAGATGTCGCCGTTTGGCCAGCCGCCGCAAACCACCAATCCCGTTGGAGCGGCCGGTCAATCAGGCGCTGTCGCTCAGGCTGCCGGCACGGCGCCGGCCAGCGCGCAGTCGGCCTTGTCGCAGCTGATGTCGACGACACCGCGAACGCTGCAAAGCCTCGCATCGCCTGCGGCCGATCCGTCGTCATTGACAACGTTCTTGAACAACCTGAATTCCACGCCCTTAGCGAGGATCGCCGCGAACATCGAATTCGTCACCAAAGGTATTCGGCCTGTGAACGACACGTTGCTCAGCCTCAGCTTGGGCCTGGTGGCGACAGCACGTACCTGGGGCGATACAGCGGTCGATCTCGAGGGACCATTATTCGCGGCGCTCGGTTCAAGTAGCCAGACGGTGGGGGCAGCGGGTGGGGCTGCGGTGTCGGCAAGCGTCGGCAGTGCGGGCTTAGCAGGAGCCCTATCGGTGCCGCCGAGTTGGGCCGTGGCCAGCCCCACGGTCAAGCTCGCTGCCACTGTGTTGGAGTGCACTAGCACCGGTGCCGCTCCAGCGGCCGTGAGTGGCTTCTCGGGTGAGATGGCCCTGGCGGGCTTGGCCGGAGGCGCCCTGGGTAGTGTCGTGTCCCGCGGGGTTACCGGAGGCGGCGTGCGGGGCTTGGGCCGCCGCTCTTCGGACAACGACGGCAAGACCCCGGACAAGCTCAAGACCGTCCTCGCGGAACTGCAGGAGACGCCCGAGGCAGTTCAGCACTGGCATACCGACAAGGCGCATCTGGAAAGCCTCTTGGACCAGCTGTCCAAGAAGCCCGGCGTCCACGCTGTGCACCTGTCCTCGGCCGACAGATCCAAAGCCACCCCTCCCCGGCCTATGTGGGGCTGAACGTTCTGCTAGCGGGTTGTATCCCAATTCGGTTGGCTCGCAGCATCTTCACGAGTGCAGCCGCTGGGTCTGACTGGCAGGAGCCTGCGCCGTTCAGCTAGCCAGCTTCCGCCAAACGCAAGGAGGGCGCCGTCTCTTTGAGCCTCCCGAGGCCACCGATCGCTTCGACCGCTTGCCTGAACCGCCCATGCTGATCGAGCGCCCACTCGAGCATCGCGGGCCACCGATCCACGTCCGCAACATCGTCGAACTGCGATTCGACGCAGATTGCGGCGGCCTTCTTACCAGGCTTGTCGTCCCACTCGGCGACCTGGCCCAGGGCCCGCTCGAATTCATCTTTGAGCGCACGGAGTGCTTCGAACCGCGCCACATTGATGCGGGCATCGGGGCTGCTGAAGTAAAGCTGCACGCAGAGGCCGTGGTGAGTGAAGGCGGTTGAGTAGGAAACCGCGCTCGTGCCGGTAGGGAGGTTGTATCTCGAGGCCCGTGTCGGTGTTTTCCGCTTTGTCCAGCCAGGGTGCTCCGTACCTACACGGTTGAGGAACTGCTCCCAGAAGTCCCAATACAGCTTGGAGCGCTCGGTTAGCGTCGCCGCCTTACCTTTGGTTGGCTGCGTGACCCCGTCAAAGTCCGGCGCCAGAGTGGAGCCGTCAGCCTGGACCACCTCCGTCTCGACTCCCGCAGCGCGAACATCGGAGTCTCGTGCGACTGCTTTCCTAGCGGTTGCGGTTCGGGTCTTCACCTTCGCGGCTCGCGCCTTCGTGGGTCTCGTCTGAACGACCAACGCCCCGAGCACGATTCCACCGATAGCGACAAAGAAGACAACAAACAGAATGTAGAAGAAGTTCGCCGCATCCATGGCGTTACCGCGAGACAACCAGCCGGCCGAACTCGGCGGGAGATCCGCACCGATGCCGGCTCATCGACTGGGCAGTCGAGAGACGGGCCACTACGCGTGACCGTTGAACGCCGTCGTGGGCGTGAGATGCGCCGCGGGACAACATGCTCGCCCGAACCTCCGGGATTGGTGATGCGGTGTGGTGACGTCGCCCGACTCGTCGATTCGAGCGTAGATGCCTCCGCTTTCAGTTACACGGGAAATTGTGAAACTTGCCCAACCGATCCGGACCGTTGAGCCGTCTGCGCGGATCGGGGCGGACCACCTGACCCACGCTCACGTCAGCGAAACGATGGGCGGAGCGGTCGGATGGGTTTCTCCCTGCCTTGCCTCTCAGAGGCCACCGCACCGGGAGGGGGCCAAGATGGGTGACCACGGCGGACAATCCGGCGGTAAGGGTTGGGGCGGGGGCGACGGGATTGGTGTTGGGAATAGGTTGGGTCCCTCCCAATAGTGTGCGGGAGCGTGAGTCCGCACGTCGTACGCGAAGTAATAGGTGTGACAGACACTCATATCCCAAACTAGGTCTGCATCTGAGCGCGGTGGATCATTCGGCATATCTTGTCCTGGGCACCATTGGAATGGGCCATAGGTATAGGCATGGGCGGCACCAGCGCCCAGTCCCAAACCTGCTACGCCCAAACCGCCGGACATCAACATGATCGTTGCTAACCCGACGATTTCTCGTTTCATAAAACGCAGATTATTCCCAGATGACCCGCGAAGACTAGAAAATCGCACAGCTCTATTTACGTGGATCGTTCGTTGCTGTGAAGCTGGCAGTGCGGTGACTCGAGTCCGTTCGGGGGTTCCCGTCGAAACAAGGTCCGCGGGCGCGCTCACCACGGGGTCGAGCAACGAGAATTAGGGGCAATCGTTGGCGACGATAATCCCCCCGAAAAGCATTGTGCCGGGAGGACTGTCAGCCGTATGACGTCAGGTGGTGCTGGACATATTGTCTTCGGGTGATGCCTGACGAAGTTTCGGCCGACGATTCTTCGGCTGACCCGTGACCCTCTCTGGGCGAGGGGCATGAGCATGGCTGAACTGTGCTTTGTGGCTAGGCACGCGGCTCGCCACCACGATCTGCGGCCTGAATGTCCTGCCACCCCGCAACTCGACCTTGATCGCCGGGTCGGCGTACTGTGCCAACGCCCGCAGCGCCGACTTGCTGTAGGCGCGCAGCGCGCTGATGAACCCGTCATGCGGCACCGGCAGAAATGGTGCGAACGGCAGGGTCAACGACAACCGCGCAACGTGCACCAACGACGGTGGGCGCGACACGTCGATGATCAGCAGTTTGTGGGCGACGCGGGTGCCTTCGGCGAACACTCGGGCGGCCAGCGGCGGTTGCAGGTGGTGCAAAGACAACGCGAACACAGCGAGGTCGTAATGCCCATCGGGCGCGTCGATGGCGGTGGCGTCCATCGCGCGAACCACCGCCCGCGGATGTTCGCCAAGGTCGCCCGCGGCGATGGTGGCCACGAATGTGGGATCGATGTCGGTGACCGTCACTCGAGCGGTGGGATGCAGCTCCAGCAGCGCTCGCGATAACCCACCGTGTCCGGCACCGAGTTCGACGATGGTGGGATCGGGAACGTCCGCGACCTCATCGAGCACGACACGCGCAAACTTCTTCTGCGTACCCGAAAATTTCTCCATGCGGTCCAGTGAGCGGACCACCTTGCGTTTCAGGTCGTCGACGTCGTCGCGGTCGAGGTATTCCAGACGATCGGTCTGCAGCCGCCGGTCCAGCCATGAAGCGTCCGGCCCGCCGCGCGGCATGCGGTCGATTTGGAAACTCTCGGCGGCCACGCTGCGACCACGTTTCGAGCCGGTCAGAAAGTTCAACAACAAGCCAAACACCCCCCGCGTGATCTTATGACGCTGCCCGATTCGTGCGGAGGTGAATGCTACACGTACGTTAATTGTCTCCTGTACGCACACACCGAGTCGTTCGTCGGACGATTCTTATGTCGCTTCCTGACGGTGAGGTACCGAGCGCTCAGCGTGGATATGGGCCTGTTGGACCTTATTCAGCTCAAGCGCGTATCCCTGACGCCGACATTGGTCGAAGGCACTGACGTTATCTAAGGTCCTACCGGGCAGGGATAACGCTCGCGCGTGTGCCGTCCGAGGCCCGCATCAAGCGCCCGACAATTGTTCAGACGCGGCTCCATGGCCGGCAACGGCGCGGAGCGGCCATAGCAGCGGGGACTCCATTACAATAGGGTCGCCCCGCACCTTCGGCGCACTTACTGAAATTCGAGGTAGTCTACGCTCAACGCGACGATGCGCGCCCCGAAAGCGCCTCCCTTGTAGGTGTTACATGCCAGGGTTACGGTTTCGTCGCGAGTAGTGGTGAGTCCGGCGAAGAGTGTAATGCCTGAATTATCCCATTCGTTTAGATAAATCCTTACTTTTTCAAGTTCGATGTTTGCATCATAAAGAAGCCGGGCTTCGCCGTATTGCTTCGAGCCATCGTAATTCCACAGCACGACTGTGCCCATGAGAAGCCAGTTGAGTTCTTGGCGGTCCGGGTTGCGCAGGTCTACCTTTGCGACGATGACGTCGCTGAAATGATCGAGATTCACTTGATCGTATATGCCATTGATGATGGCCCGGCTCGTACCCATTGGCATCTCCCGTCATTTAGATCCGAGTGAGCGGAAAGACTACGCGATGGGCGCATCGGACGGGTTTGATTCAGCAAAACGACGATCATCGACTGGCCTGGGCTCGGCGCTGATGACCGCCTAAATATAGAACCACGTGGCCTCAACCATGGCCGTACCTCGTGCGGCCATGCTCCATACTCCAGTGCCATTGTCAGACTGCGCTTTTCGAGGGCGAAATACTGCCGCAGCCTTTGGCTCGTTCGGATGGTCACCTGCTGAGCTTTGCGTGCCCCCTGTCCAGAAATATCTCTAGCCACTGCTCGATGGGCAATCGCCGGCCACTTCAGGCTCTCCGTTGAAGCATCCGTCTGCGGTCGGAGTAGCTCTGAAAGGCAACCCTAAATGCCGCCCGGCCATCAACCGAGGACACCCCACATTGCTACGAATACGGCTTGACCCACACCGAGACATGTGGCGACTCAACCGGCGGCGGCGTGCACTTAATCGCGAGCCGGGGCACGCTGTCGAAGCCAGCGCAACCGCGCGGCAAGTCGGCCGTCGTCAAGTCGATGACGAACCACGATGCCTTAAGGCCGCCCACGCTTGGACGTGGCTAGCTTGGCGCCCCAAATGAAGGGAGCGCGCAAGATGGCGAAAATGGAGAGAAAGACGCCTAACATGCAGCCGGGATTTGGATTCATAGCGCGAAAGTTACTCGTACCTGGGTGCGTGGACTGCGCTTTTAGCAACCTGGTTCAACACGGACCAAATAAATCCTGACGGGTGGCCGTTCAGTCGCGCCGTGGGTACTCGACCGTTCCTTCTTCCTCGTTAGCCTTATCAATCGCCGCGTCCACCGCTTCGATCAATTGGGGCTCATCATCGGGCCAACATGCTGCCTCGATTCTGTCGACTCCGTCATGTTCTGCCCGGAAACGGTCACCGCCGGAAAACTGCTTCTTGAATTGCTGGCGCCAGTTGGCACCTCTGGGCCAGGCCGGAAGCGGCGTGGTCTCAATCTCGTACACGTTCCGCGCCTGCGCCAACACCGACCCGAACAAGGCGCTCGACCTGGACACCAGCTTGGGTTCTCCAACGCGCGAAATGCCGAGGTTCATTCGCAGCAGTCCTCCGTCTCGTCAGCCGTCCTTTCACGTTGGTATTGCCACGATGCGCAAAATTACGCGCCCAGTCGAAACGCGGGATATTCTCCGAAGCTTGCATAGGCCAAGCCAGCACTACCGTTATCAGAAGTGCCCCCGGCAGGATTCGAAGCTGCGACACCGGCTTTACCAGTGACGATTGCTGCAACACCGCTTGAGCTATGAGCCAAGAGAATTCGACAGCAGTCCGCTTTGCGGGTAACCGTCGATTCTCATCGGCTCTCGGTCACAACCGATGAACAATGATGGGTGGATGAGGCCGCTCGTGGAACCGGATCCTTCAAGGTGCGTCTGCGTAATTGTCGGTCGCCCTGCATCCTCCGAGGCGGCCCGATCCTCCCGTGGTTCAGGGACAACCACCGCTCCCGTGCTGTCAAGAGGGGTACACCTCGCAACCGCGCGGAACAAGTGACGTAGTCGGCTACTCGTGCCCGCTCGCGGGATCGTGGCGACGATCTAGCCATGAAACCCAACCTTGCACCACCCGCCCAGGCAACGTGGGTCGACGAATGGGACAACATCGGGACAGCCGTCAGGGCATTCGACGGCCCGGAGTGGGTAATCGAGCGCGCCAGCGATCGAGGGCGACGCGCCGACATCGTGGTATCGGTCATCGGGCTCCAATACGCCGACGGGCACGCTTCGCGGGAGATCATCATTGACTGCCCCGGCACCCCGATCATCACGCCAGGCGAAGCGCGAAAGGTGGGGAGGGCGCTGATCGCAGCGGCCGATGTAGCGAGGGGTGACAGTGGCTGCAACGCATGATATTTGCCGTTTAATCACAGCAGACTGCGTGACTCCTTCCGTTGCGCGTTGAACGCTGCGCCAACGAACATCTGACCAAGCCCACGATCGACTGTGGTCGGATGCCGAGACCGACGGCGCGTAGTGAGTGGGCGGTCTTTTTGACACGCGCCGTACGGCGAATAGCGTCGGGGCAAGGCCCGGAATCGATGGCGACAGAGCCTGGACGCTCGCCGGCGCGCCACGCTTGTGTCGTCATCGACTTGACCACCGCCAGCTTCCCGCGGCGCTAATCCGCTTCAAGGAGCGTGCCCCATACCGCGACGAGTTGGCATGGGGGCCACGGGCTCATGGCGCGTCCCAAGCCACCAACAGAAGCCCATTTCGCTCTTTGGACGATATTTGCGCACGCGTCAAAATGTCGATAGCATCGGCCCGCCCGCCGGTCGTCAACCTGGCGCGGTGAGCTCCCACGTTGAAAGGTGTGACCGCTGAAACCGAAGAGCAGCAAAAAGATGCTTAAAGCCGCCGCACTGGCCGCGGTGCTGACCGGAGGTGTGGTGCTGGTGTCGTCGGGCGTCATAACGATCGACCTTGAGGCAATCAGAGTGGAATGATCCGCTGGCCGCTGCGCGCCTGCGCGGATCGCACGCCCTTATTGGCAGGTCGGCCGTCGTACAAATCTTCGGACTTGCCCCGAAATCCGGCCGCCCCAATGCGAGAAGGGGGACAGGCCCACTCAACTCTTCAGACGTGGCCTCGGTACTCGACGGTTCCCTCTTCCTCGTTCGCCTTCTCAATCGCCGCATCCACCGCTTCGAGCAAGTGGGGCTCATCATCGGGCCAACATGCCGCCTCGATTCTGTCGCCTCCGTCATGTTCAGCCCGGAAACGGTCGGCGCCGGAGAACTGCTTCTTGAAGTGCTGGCGCCAGTTGGCACCTCTCGGCCACGCCGGAAGCGGTGTGGTCTCCATCTCGTACACGTTCCACGCCTGCGCCGACACCGACCCGAAGAAGGCACTCGACCGGGGTAGCGGCTTCGGTTCTCCAATGCGCGCAATGCCGAGGTTCATTCGGCGCAGTCCTCCCGTCGTCTCAGTCCTTCTTTCCCCTTGTGGTGTTGCCACGACGCGCGGAATTACGCACCTAGTCGAAAGACGGTTGTCGATATTGCGGTCGAGAGGTTCGCAGCGTGGGAAGACATACCCGCGCGTGGTATCAGGGCTCCGAGGCGGGCCAAGCCGGACCGGCCCGTCAGCGTGTCCACCAGATATAGCCCGAAGTCACGAAAAAAAGCTGACCTACGCGATGTTGTGCGACTCCGATTGGGCTAGCAGAATTCCAGGTCGACCTGCTGTACTCCCCGCGGCGAACCCGCAAACGCTGGTCGAGCAAAGCATCCGCCACATCGATTGAAGGCAGCGGCCCATCCCGCTCCCGAGCCGCACAGCGAAGAGCCGCCACCAATCGCAGTTCGCAGTCGATGGTCTGCACGAATCGGTGCGGTGGGCTTATGTTCTAGGGAATCGTACTGTGGGGCACTGTTCAAGAAGGTGTCACTGCTCTTCCGGTCGTGCGAAGGCGTTCAGCGGATGGAGACCAGTTGGTCGATCGAATCCCGAGGCAAGTCGCCGTCAACGATCGCGGTCACCACCAGCCGGGTCAGCTCGACTGCGCCTCCGTGATTATCGAGGAACGCTGTGTCGGAGGCGTCGCGACCGGTGGCTATGCGCACCAGCGTCTGTCGCGGCGCTAGAAGCGTGGCATCGACCACCCGCCATTGGCCCTCGACCAATGCTTCGGCGACCGCGTGGAAGTCCATCGGATTTACGCCTGGCGCGTACACAGACACCAAGCGGGCCGGAACGTTGACTGCGCGTAACAGCGCCACCACCAGATGTGCGTAGTCGCGGCACACACCTTCGCCCGCGAGCAACGTTTCCACCGCCCCGTCGATCGGATCGCTGGAGCCGGGCACATAGTTCAGCCTGGTACCGACCCACGAGCTGACGTGCTCTAACAGCCTCGCCGAATTGCCGTCGTTGCCGAATTCGGTTGCGGCGAAACCATAGAGCTTATCGGCCTCGGCGTAGCGGCTGGGCCGCAGATACATCGACTGGTCGTATTCGTTCACCGGAGCCGCATCGGTCTGACCCACGATTGTCGCAGCGTAGTCGACTTGAACGGACGGCCAATCCGGCCCTTGGAAGTCAGCGGAGACCACGGCAACCGTATCCATAAGTTCGATGCAGCGGTGGGCACGCTGCAAGTCGACTACGCTGCGACAATCGTGGGTCAGACCGATGCGGCTCCGGTGAACGAATACGACCAGTCGATGTATCT
>NZ_LZMB01000473.1 GCF_001673555.1 Mycobacterium sp. 1165178.9
CACCGCCGCCCGGTATCGGGCCTATGGCTGGCACGTGCAGGAGATCGAGGGCGGCGAGAACGTCGTCGCGATCGAGGAGGCCATCGCCAACGCCAAGGCGGCTACCGACCGGCCGTCCTTCATCTCGCTGCGCACCATCATCGGCTATCCCGCGCCCAAGTTGATGAACACCGGCAAGGCGCACGGCGCCGCCCTGGGCGACGAGGAAGTGGCCGCCGTCAAGGAGATCCTCGGATTCGACCCGGACAAGAAGTTCGAGGTGCGCGACGAGGTGATCGCCCACACCCGCAAGCTGGTGGACCGCGGCAAGGAAGCGCACGAGAAATGGCAGGCGGATTTCGACGCCTGGGCCGAGGGCCAACCCGAGCGCAAGGCGCTGCTGGACCGGCTGACCGCCGAGGAGCTGCCCGACGGCTGGGACGCCGACCTGCCGCACTGGGAACCCGGCTCCGACCCGATCGCCACCCGCAAGGCCTCCAACGAGGTGCTCAACGCGGTCGGGCCGAAACTGCCGGAGCTGTGGGGCGGTTCGGCCGACCTGGCGGGCAGCAACAACACCACCATCAAGGGTGCCGATTCCTTTGGGCCGCCGTCTATTTCGACCAAGGACTACACGGCGCACTGGTACGGCCGCA
>NZ_LZMB01000474.1 GCF_001673555.1 Mycobacterium sp. 1165178.9
AAAGAGTGGCTACCGAGAAACCTCAGACGATCTCTTATCCCGCTGCCGACGCCCGCCCGCGTCGCCACCATTCGGACCCGCTCGATCCGCACGTCATCGTCCTTTTCGGTGCGACGGGCGATCTGGCGAAACGAAAGTTGCTCCCCGGCCTGGCGTACCTGGACCAGTCCGAATTGGCACCCGATATCCAGATCGTCGCCACGTCGCTGGAAGACCTGAGTCAGGACGAATTCCGCGACCTCGCGAAAGAGGCGATCGATTCCTTCGGCACGCACAAGCTCACGCCCGAACAGTGGTCGAACTTCGCCAAGATCATCAGCTACGTCCCACAGGGTGCCGGACCCGAAGCGCTGGCCGAGGCGGTGGCGCAGGCCGAGGACAACCTCGGGTCCAACGTGTGGCGACTGCACTACCTGTCGGTGCCGCCCAAGGCGGCGCGCGACGTGATCACCATGTTGCGCGACGCCAAGCTGGTCGAACGTTCGCGGGTGGTGATGGAGAAACCGTTCGGCACCGATCTGGCCAGCGCGGTGGCGCTGAACGACTTCGTGCACGAAACCTTCGAGGAATCCCAGATTTTCCGCATCGACCACTTCCTGGGCAAGGAAGCGGCGCAGAACATCCTGGCGTTCCGCTTCGCCAACGGCCTGTTCGAGCCGATCTGGAACCGCAACTTCATCGACCACATTCAGATCGACATCCCCGAAGAGAAGGGCCTGGATCAGCGGGCGAACTTCTACGAAGATACCGGCGCCTACAAGGACATGGTGGTGACCCACCTGTTCCAGGTGATGGCGTTCGTGGTGATGGAGCCGCCGACGGCGCTCGAGCCGTTTGCCATCAGCGAGGAAAAGAATAAGGTGTTCCGGTCGATGCTGCCGATCAAGCCATCGAACGTGGTGCGCGGTCAGTACAGCGGATACCGCGACGAGGACGGCGTGGCAAAGGATTCCGACACCGAGACGTTCATCGCCCTCAAGGTCGGCATCGACAACTGGCGATGGGCCGGGGTGCCCATCTACTTGCGCACCGGCAAGAAGATGGCCGAGGGCATCCGCATCATCTCCATCGCGTTCAAGGAGGCCCCGCGAACCATGTTCCCGCCCGGCTCCGGGGTGGGGACCCAGGGGCCCGATCACCTCACGTTCGATCTCGCCGACAACTCGAAGGTTTCGCTGTCGTTCTATGGCAAGCGGCCCGGCCCGGGGATGAAGCTGGACAAGCTGTCCATGCAGTTTTCTTCGCAGGAGATCGAGACGGTGGTCGACGTGCTGGAGGCCTACGAACGACTGATCCTCGATGCGATGCGGGGCGACCACACGCTGTTCAATACCGCTGAAGGCATCGAGTCATTGTGGGAGCGTTCGGAAGACCTGCTCACCGATCCGCCGCCGGCCAAGTTGTATCAGCCGGGCACCTGGGGTCCGAATGCCATTCACCAATTGATCGCACCCAACGCGTGGCGGCTGCCGTTCGAGCGCGAATGGCGCGAAGCCAAGTCTTAACGCAAGCGCTGAACCACCCGCGGCCTCAGGCTAATTCGGCCCTGAGGTAACTGATCGCGTGACGGAATTCCTTGAGGATCTCGTTGTCGGGCAGCACGAATCCGTAATCGGCATAGACCTGTTCGGTGGGGTAGCGGGTGACGTTCCAGCCGCTGGCGGCCAAATGCTCAGCGGCGGGTCGGCGCTCCCCAAGCCAGACCAGCTCGGCGACATCGATGTCCAGTCCGTGCTGCCGCCAGGCGCTGCGCATCGCCCGGGCCCGTTCGTCGGTGAAGACACTCATGTCGGTGATGTTCTCGGTGGCCAGCCGGCTGCCCGAGGCACTGAGCGCGGTGACGTTGTCCACCAACCGGTCCTGGGCTTCGGGCGGTAGATAGGGGAGCAAGCCCTCGGCGATCCATGCGGTGGGGGCGTTGACGTCAAAGCCGCTGTCGCGCAGCGCCGTTGGCCAATCATCGCGAAGATCGACAGCGACGGTCCGGCGCTCGGCGGTCGGTTCGGCACCGATCTGGGCAAGTGTGTCGGTTTTGAAGGCGATGACCTCAGGCTGGTCGACCTCGTAAACCACGGTGCCCGAAGGCCAACGCAACCGATAGGCCCGGGCGTCGAGGCCGGCGGCCAAGATGACGGCCTGCCGGACTCCGGCGGCGGTGGCGGCACCGAAGAAATCATCGAAAAATCGGGTCCGCACCGTCATCTGCTCGCGCCGCTGCTGCAGCGTCATCGGCATGTCGTCGGTGTCAAGCGGGATCTGGCCATCCAGCATGCGGGTGAAGAAGGGATGCCCGACCGCCCGCACCAACGGTTCGGCGAACCGGTCGTCAAGCAGGGGGTCCGGCTCACGGGACGCGAGCGCCCGGGAGGCCGCCACCATCGTCGCGGTCGCCCCCACGCTGGAGGACAGGTCCCAGCTGTCGCCCTCGCTACGCGCCGAGCCAAATGATGACATTCGCTTCCCCTTTCGCAATCCACCCGCCGTGTCGGCAAATTCGTCCGCGGCGCCGCCCGCCACCGGCGACTACACCACCGGTACCGAAGGGTACTTTCTGGCTATGCCAAGCGCACCACACGCCCGTCGCGCAGGCATCGACTCCTCGCTCGACGACTCCGAAAGTGAATCACCCGATGGCACCAACCCTGCGCCCGCGCCGATCCGCCCTGTACCTACCCGGCAACAAGCCCCGCGCGCTGGAGAAGGGCAAATCGCTGCCGGCGGACGTGCTGATCTTCGACCTCGAGGACGCGGTGGGACCCGACGCGAAGGCCGAGTCACGGATGACAGTGTGCGACGCGATCTCGTCGGAGAGCTACCGACCCCGCGAGGTGGTGGTGCGTATCAACGGCTTGGACACCGATTGGCATGGCGACGACCTGGCCGCCGTGGCAGCATCGACGGCCGACGGCGTGCTGGTGCCGAAAGTCGAGACGGGTCAACAGGTTCAAGCGCTGGCCAACGCGCTCGACGCGTTGGGAGCGCCGAACTCGTTGCAGCTGTGGGTGATGATCGAAACGCCCCGGGCCTTTTTGCGGGCCGAGGAGGTCGCGTCGGCCAGCGATCGCCTGGCAGGACTGGTGGTGGGCACCAATGATCTGGTCAACGAGCTGCACGGCCTGCACGTTCCCGGGCGCGCACCCGCCGTGCCCGCCCTCGGCCTGGCTTTGTTGGGAGCGAGGGCGGCCGGAAAGGTCATCTTGGACGGGGTGTTCAACGACATCACCGACGACGCCGCATTCCGGGCCGAGGCCCAGCAGGGCCGCGAGATGGGATTCGACGGCAAGACCCTGATCCACCCGTCGCAGATCGCACCGGCCAACGAGCTGTTCGGTCCGTCACACGAGGAGCTGGAGGACGCCCGCAAGATCGTCTCGGCTTACGAACAGGCGCAGGCCGCCGGAACCAGCGTGATCACGGTGGATGGCCGCATGATCGAGAGCCTGCACGTCCGCGACGCCCAGCGAATCCTCACCCTCGCGGATCTGGTCTCCGAGATGGAATCCGCCTCCTAGGGGCGGTGCACTCGTCGGGTGCGTCGCCGCGGGTGCGTGACGGCAGCCCGCGACGGGCGTTCGGTGCCGGCCACACGGTAGGTTGAACGCGTTCCCGGCGACTGCGAGAGGAGATGACGTGGGCCAGACCGTGGCCATGACCGAGGCCGACCGCGCGTGGATGATCGACACGCTGCTCGCCCTACTGCAGACCCCGAGCCCGGCGGGACGCACGGACGCGGTGATGCAGGTGATCGGTGACATCTTCGACCACTTCGGGGTGCCGTTCACGCTGACCCGCCGCGGCGCACTGACCGCCGAACTGCCGGGCGAGTCCGCGACGATCGACCGGGCACTGGTGGTGCACTCCGACACCATCGGTTGCATGGTCAGCGAGCTCAAGGACAACGGCCGCCTCGAATTGGTTCCGGTCGGCACCTTTTCGGCCCGGTTCGCGGCCGGCGCCCGGGTGCGCATCTTCATCGACGACCCCGACGAGTTCATCACCGGCACGGTCATGCCGCTGAAAGCCAGTGGACACGCGTTCGGTGACGAGATCGACACGCAACCCACGAACTGGGAGCACGTCGAGGTGCGCATCGATCGCAAGGTGTCCACGCGGGAAGACCTGGTTCGGCTCGGCCTGCAGATCGGTGACTTCGTGGCGCTGATCACCAGCCCGGAGCTCACCGCCGACGGTTTCATCGTCTCCCGCCACCTGGACGGGAAGGCGGGTGTCGCGATCGCGCTCGCGCTGGCCAAGAACTTCTCGGAGAACAAAGTGGTGCTACCGCACCGCACCACGATCTTGGTCACCATCACCGAGGAGGTCGGCCACGGAGCCAGCCACGGCCTGCCCGCGGACGTCGCCGAGTTGGTGTCGGTGGACAACGCGGTGTGCGCCCCCGGCCAGCACTCCCTCGAGGATGGCGTGACGATCCCGATGGCCGATATGCACGGACCGTTCGACTACCACCTGACTCGGAAACTGTGCCGGCTCGCACGCGAGCGGGGAATTCCGTTCGCGCGCGATATTTTCCGCTACTACCGCTCCGATGCCGCGGCGGCCATCGAGGCCGGGGCCAACACCCGCGCCGCGCTGGTCGGTTTCGGCCTCGACGGCAGCCATGGCTGGGAGCGCACCCACATCGAATCGCTGGAAGCGGCCTACCACCTGCTGCATGCCTGGCTGCAGACACCGTTGA
>NZ_LZMB01000475.1 GCF_001673555.1 Mycobacterium sp. 1165178.9
TCGAGGTCGGCGAACCCGCAGATCGCCGTCACCCGGTGCGACGGGCTGGCGTGTAGCCGAAGGTCCAACTCGGTGATGACGCCCAGCGTGCCCTCGGCGCCGACGAACAGCGCCGGCAGGTCGTAGCCGGTGTTGTCCCGGCGCACCCGGCTGTGCCGGCGCAGCAGTGTCCCGTCGGGCAGGGCCACCTGCACGCCGACGACCTGCTCGCCCATGTTGCCGTACCGGACCGTGCGCAGACCCCCGGCGTTCGTCGACGCCATCCCGCCGACGGTCGCGGTGTCCCGGGCCGCCAGATCCACGCCGAACACCAAACCGGCCGCTGCGGCGGCCCGTTGCACCGCGGCCAGCGTGGCCCCGGCACCGACCTCGATGCGGCGTTCGACGGTGTCGACATCAGCCACGGCGTGCAGGTGGCCCTGCCCGACGGGACACTGCTGCGCCGGCACAGCCGGGTGCGCCGGGACAACACCGGCTACGACCTGCCGGCGCTGTTCGTCGGCGCCGAGGGCACGCTGGGCGTCATCACCGAGTTGGACCTTCGGCTACACGCCAGCCCGTCGCACCGGGTGACGGCGATCTGCGGGTTCGCCGACCTCGAGGCCTTGGTGGCCGCCGGGCGCACCTTTCGCGACGTGGATGGAATTGCCGCCCTGGAATTGATCGACGGGCGGGCCGCCGCGCTGACCCAG
>NZ_LZMB01000476.1 GCF_001673555.1 Mycobacterium sp. 1165178.9
GGCCGCCGCGATAGGGGTGAACAGGCCGAGTATCAGCAGCGCGCCCGCCACGGCCTCCCCGCCGGCGCTGACGTAGGCGAGGATGTCGGCGTGCTGGTAGCCGACATCGGACAGTGAGTTCTTGAACCCTGCGACGCCCGAGCCGCCCCACCAGCCGAACAGCTTCTGCAGTCCATGCGCGCCGAGCACCACGCCCAGCCCGACGCGCAGCAGCAGCAAACCGAGATGCTGCGTTCCGCGCCGGCCGACATCGTGCCACCGGTCATGGTGTTCGTCGTCGTCGATCTCGGCGGACTCGGAATCATGCCGTGCCACCGAATGTGGCTGGACGTAGGGCAACGGTTCCTGCTGTTCCAGCAGGTTGTAGCCCCCGGCGCCGGAGCCGGCGACCGCCGCGGCGCTGCCGTAGGGGATGACGGTGGTGGTCCCGGTCGATGGGTTGAAGTCGCCCGGGTAGCCGACTGGCGTCAAATCATCTTCGGGATCGACCAGCCGCGCCGAGGCGGGGCGTCCCGGGGTCGGCTCCGGGGATTCGCCGGGCCTTTGCCAATGTGCGTCATTCGGTTGACTGGTCACGGGTGTCAGGGTAAGGGCATTCGGTCCTGAATTGGGGATTTGAGCGGCGCTTTCGCCTGGCAATCGGTGGTTTGCCCGCCAAACCGGCGCGGATCGGCCCCAAATCGGCCCGCAAACCAATTCCGGCGGCCCCGCACGGCGATCGCCGGTCCGCCCGAAGCGGCCAGGGGGCGGGGTGGCAAAGCGGTCGGATCGAGTGTTCGGCGGCGGACAAGAGGGCGTGTGTGGCGGCGCCGCTGGAACTGTCCGTAGCCTGACGGTCATGCGACTAGGGCGATCGAGGCGGTCGGCTCGGCGCGGGTTCGCCGTGCTGTGCGCCCTCGTGCTGGTGACGAGCGGGTGCGCGCGCTTCAACGACGCCCAATCGCAACCATTCACCACCGCCCCCGAGTTGAAGCCGCAGCCCAGCTCGACGCCTCCCCCGCCGCCGCCGCTGCCGCCCACACCGTTCCCCAAGGCCTGTCCCGCTCCCGGGGTGATGCAGGGCTGCCTGGAGAGCACCAGCGGCCTGATCATGGGGCCCGACAGCAAAACCGCGCTCGTCGCCGAGCGCACCACCGGCGCGGTCAAGGAGATCTCCGTCAGCGCCGAGCCGAAGGTGAAGATGGTGATCCCGGTGGACGGCTCCGGCGATGGCGGCTTGATGGACATCGTCATGTCGCCCACCTACAAGCAGGACCGCCTGATGTACGCCTACATCAGCACGCCGAGCGACAACCGGGTCATCCGCGTGGCCGATGGCGATATCCCCAAGGACATCTTGACCGGAATTCCCAAGGGCGCCACCGGGAACACCGGAGCGTTGATCTTCACCAGCCCCACCACGCTGGTCGTGATGACCGGCGACGCGGGCAATCCGGCGCTAGCCGCCGACCCCAAATCGCTGGCGGGCAAGGTGCTGCGGATCGAGCAGCCCACCACCGTGGGCCAGGCGCCGCCGACGACGGCGTTGTCCGGGGTGGGCGCCGGTGGCGGCCTGTGCACCGACCCGGTCGACGGCTCACTGTATGTCGCCGACCGCACGCCGACGGCAGATCGCCTGCAGCGCATTACCAAAACGTCGGACGTTTCCACGGTGTGGACCTGGCCGGACAAGCCGGGCGTGGCCGGATGCGCGGCGATGGACGGGACCGTGTTGGTCAACCTGATCAACACCAAGCTGACGGTCGCGGTCCGGCTGGCGCCGGCCACCGGCGCGGTGACCGGTGAACCCGACGTGGTCCGCAAGGACACCCACGCGCACGCCTGGTCGCTGCGCATGTCTCCTGATGGAAACGTCTGGGGCGCAACCGTTAACAAGACGGCGGGGGATGCTGAGAAGCTGGACGACGTGGTGTTCCCGCTCTTCCCGCAGGGCGGCGGATTCCCGCGCAACAGCGACGACAAGAGCTAGTGCCTTAAGTCAGGCAGCCGCGTCCACCGTGGGCCCTAGGTACGAAATGCCCTCATCATTCGTTCATATCCCACACACTCGGCGAGCCGCAACGCCCCAGGCGGGCAGCATGCGGGTGGTCAGCCCTGGCCGCAGGCGGCCAACACCAATTCGCGTACCCGTGCCGCGTCGGCCTGCCCGCGGGTGGCCTTCATTACCGCGCCGACGATCGCTCCGGCCGCGGCCACCTTGCCGCCGCGGATCTTCTCTGCCACATCGGGATTGGCGGCCAGCGCCTCGTCCACCGCGGCCTGGGTCACCGAGTCGTCACGCACCAGCGCCAGTCCGCGTGCGATCATCACCGCTTCGGGCTCGCCCTCCCCGGCCAGCACACCCTCGACCACCTGGCGCGCCAGTTTGGTGGACAGCTTGCCCTCGTCGACCAATGCCACCACCGCGGCCACCTGGGCGGGCGTGATGGCCAGCTCATTCAGCGCCACGTTGGCCTCGTTGGCCTTCTGCATCAAGAAGTTTCCCCACCAGGCGCGGGCCTGTTCGCTGGACGCGCCGTGCTCGATGGTCGCGGTGACCAATTCGATCGCCCCGGCGTTGACCAGGTCGCGCATCACCTCGTCCGAGATGCCCCACTCGTCCTGAATGCGTTTGCGGCTCAACCACGGCAGTTCGGGAATGGTCTGGCGCAACTGCTCGACCAGTTCCCGGCTGGGGGCGACGGGTTCCAGGTCCGGCTCGGGGAAATACCGGTAGTCCTCGGCGGTCTCCTTGGTGCGACCCGGACTCGTGTAGCCACCCGCCTCGTGAAAATGCCGTGTTTCTTGGATGATTCGACCGCCGGACGCCAGAACCGCGGCCTGCCGCTGCATTTCGTAGCGCACGGCCACCTCAACACTTTTCAGCGAGTTGACGTTCTTGGTCTCGGTCCGGGTGCCGAACTCGGTCGTCCCGATCGGCTTCAAGGACACATTGGAGTCACACCGCATGGACCCCTGATCCATCCGGACGTCGGAGACGTTCAAGGCGCGCAAAAGGTCTCGCAAAGCCGTGACGTAGGCGCGGGCGATCTGCGGCGCCCGCGCCCCGGCACCCTCGATGGGCTTGGTGACGATCTCGATCAATGGCACGCCGGCGCGGTTGTAGTCGATAAGGGACGTGGTGGCGCCGTGGATGCGGCCCGTCTCACTGCCGATGTGGGTCAGCTTGCCGGTGTCCTCCTCCATGTGCGCGCGCTCGATCTCGACCCGCCAGGTGGTGCCGTCCTCCAGTGGGGCCTCCAAGTAGCCGTTGATGGCGATCGGCTCGTCGTACTGCGAGATCTGGTAGTTCTTCGGCTGGTCCGGGTAGAAGTAATTCTTCCGGGCGAAGCGGCACCACGGCACGATCTCGCAATTCAGCGCCAACCCGATGCGAATGGCCGACTCGACCGCGCTCTGGTTGAGCACCGGAAGCGACCCGGGCAGGCCGAGGCACACCGGGCATACCTGGGTGTTGGGTTCGGCGCCGAATGCGGTGGCGCAGCCGCAGAACATCTTGGTGACGGTGGACAGCTCCACATGCACCTCGAGGCCGAGTACCGGATCGAAACGCGCGATGACGTCGTCGTAGTCCATCAGATCGGCGCTGGCGGCAACACTCATGCGCCCGATCCTAGTGGTGATCGCGAGCGCGGCGGAGCTGGGCGAAGCGGGTCACCACCGATCAACCCAGTGGTGATCGCGAGCCGGCGGAGCCGGGCGAAGCGGGTCACCACCGATCAACCTAGTGGTGATCGCGAGCGCGGCGGAGCCGGGCGAAGCGGGTCACCACCGATCACCCCAGTGGTGATCGCGAGCGCGGCGGAGCCGGGCGAAGCGGGTCACCACCACCCATCAGAACGGTGGTGAGCCTGTATCGGCCCGGGCGCGGTGATCACGCCACGGGAAATCGACCGTGCTGCCCTTCCCTGCCCGGGAACATATCGGCCAGCACCGCCGCCAACTCCAGATAGCTGCGACGGCTCTCCTTGCTCAACCGGTCCAGCGCGATGGTTCGGCCATCGTGCACGTGCCGGTCGAATGGAAGCACCACCGTGGCGCCGACCCGCGCGGACAGTCGGTCGAGTTCGGTGACGGCCACACCGTCCACCTTGGCCGGCTCGACGTGATTGATGGCCAGCACGGTCCATTGCATCAGGGATTGATACCCGTTGTGGCACAACCATTCCAGTGTCGCCCGTGTTTTTCTTACCGCATCGATGGCGGGGCTGGTGACCACCACAAGGGCTCGCGATTCGGGTAAGACGGCATCCATCACAGCGGAGTTGAGCGTTTTGACACAGTCGACCAACACCAGCGAATACTGGTTTCGCAGCATCGAAAAGGCTCGCTGCACGTCGCGGCGCTCCAGGCGCCAGTCGGTGTCGGGCAACCCGAGCACTTCCAGCCCGAAGCCGTTCATATACGTCAGCGCACGGATGTCTTCGTAGTGCGCCGCCGGGCTGCCGTGCAGCAGGTCGGCCAGGCTGTGCGGGTTGCGGAGGCCGTGACGTTCCGCCAGGTCTCCGGCGTCGATATCGAGGGCGAGCACCCGGTCGTCGCGCACGGCGGCGAACGTCGACCCGAGCACCTCCACCACCGCCGTCTTGCCGACCCCACCCTTGAGGTTGAGCACGGCGACGGGAAAGGCACCGCCCACCGTCGCGCGGATACGCTGCCGTAGCTCGTTCTCGTAAGCCGAGTTTTTGCCCGGGCCGAGCTCGATCCCGGTGATGCGATGAAGTAGCTGTCGCCAGTTAAAGCCTTCCGCGTCCGTGTCGTGCATGTCGAAGCGGTCCAGCGCTGTGGCACCTAGTGTCGGTTCGGGACGTGGCGATGATGGCACCCGCGGCGGCGGTCCGTCCGTCTGCCGGTTCGGACGGCGGGACTGCGGCACGGTGGACGCTGCGGGGTCACCCTCGATACGCCACTTTTGCCAACCCGGCCTGTGATTCGGCGAGCCCGGTGATCGCGCTACCGCAGATTGCCGCGCCGACCGGCGAATCGAACCGCGGTTATTCATACTCCCGGTATAACCCCGAAATGGCGGTCCGGAAACTACTAAACTGAGACAATTGCGAACCGTTGTTTCAATGGCGGGCAAATTTAAGCCGCGGTTCACTCAGATCCATCCGTTATTTGCCACGCGCCCAACGGTTAACCGAAAAATGCGGCGGCGTCGTCGTAGCGGCTTTCCGGCACCAATTTGAGCTGACGCACCGCGTCCGCCAAAGCTACCCGCCCGATGTCCTGCCCGCGCAGCGACACCATCTGGCCGTATTCCCCGGCATGCGCTGCGTCGGCCGCATTCACCCCGAACCGCGTGGCCAGTACCCGGTCGTAAGCCGTTGGGGTGCCGCCCCGCTGGACGTGTCCCAGTACGGTCACCCGGACGTCCTTGTTGATTCGCTTCTCGACTTCGGCGCCGAGCTGGGCGGCCACGCCCGTGAATTTCTCGTGACCGAATTCGTCGATACCGCCTTCCCGCAACGCAATCGATCCGGGAATTGGCTTTGCGCCCTCTGCGACCACGCAGATGAAGTGCGAATCTCCGCGCTGGAAGCGCCTTTTGACCAGCCGACAGACCTCTTCGACGTCGAAGGGCTGTTCGGGTATCAGCGTCATGTGCGCGCCCGACGCCAGGCCGGCATTCAGCGCGATCCAGCCGGCGTGCCGGCCCATTACCTCGACCAGCATCACCCGCTGGTGCGATTCGGCAGTGCTGTGCAGCCGGTCGATGGCGTCGGTGGCGACGGTCAGTGCGGTGTCGTGGCCGAAAGTCACGTCAGTGCAATCGATGTCGTTGTCGATCGTCTTCGGCACACCGACCACGGGCACGTTCTCCTCCGAGAGCCAGTGCGCGGCCGTCAGCGTTCCTTCCCCGCCGATGGGGATCAGGACGTCGATCCCGTTGTCGTCGAGCGTCTGCTTGACTTGATTCAGCCCGGCCCGCAGTTTGTCGGGATTCACGCGGGCGGTGCCCAGCATAGTTCCACCCTTGGCCAGCAGGCGGTCGTTGCGGTCGTCGTTCTGCAGCTGGACGCGCCGGTTCTCCAGCAACCCGCGCCAGCCGTCCTGAAACCCGACTACCGACGAGCCGTACCGGGAGTCGCACGTTCGCACCACTGCCCGGATGACCGCGTTGAGCCCGGGGCAGTCGCCGCCTCCGGTGAGCACTCCGATCCGCATCCCCTCATCTTGCCTGGGGTGGCGGCCTTATGGCGCGATTAGCCGGCGACGGTCCCCACGGTGGGGC
>NZ_LZMB01000477.1 GCF_001673555.1 Mycobacterium sp. 1165178.9
CGACATCCCGGCTCCGACGACGGCTACGGCGGGATCGCGTCGCGTCATCGGTACTCCCGTGGTTCTCTTCGGTTACTCGGTCTCGGCGCGCTGCTTGAGGCGCTGCAACGTGAGCCGGATGTGCTCGGTGTTGGCGGCCGCCCGATCGGTGACGCCGGTGGCCCTGCCGGCGACCTTTCGGAACCACCCGGGCCTGCGGTCCCAGGTGCTTTCGGTCACCTCACACCCGCCGTCGCCCGCGGCGATGTCGTATTGCCAGCGGGCGATCGGAAAGACCGTGTGGCTCACGTCAAACGCAAAGCGGCGGCCCGGCTCCGCGTCGGTGACCGTGCATTTGGTGCTCCAGCTGCGGCGGCCGCTCCTGTTGTGGCCGGTGAACACCGCGCCGGGGCTCACCGCGTTGCCCTTGCGCCACTCCATCGCGACCGCCTCCTCGGCCAGCTCGGCCAGCGTGGGCAGGTCGGTGATGAGCCGGTACACCACGTCGGGCCGGGCGTCGATGCGCACGGTGGCCTGCACGCACGGGTCGGTCATTCGCCGATCATAGCCAGCAAACAGCCAGCCTTTGCGGCTCCCGCGAAGTTTCTTCACACTTGAACGAGAACCGTCAACCTAGGGGCGATCATGCGAGTCGGCGTACCGACCGAGACCAAGACCAATGAGTTTCGGGTCGCCATCACCCCCGCCGGTGTCGCCGAGCTGACCCGCCGCGGCCATGACGTGTTTGTGCAGGCCGGCGCCGGCGAAGGGTCGGCGATCAGCGATTCGGAGTTCAAGGCGGCGGGCGCCCAGCTGACCGAGACGGCCGACCAGGTTTGGGCCGACGCGGATTTGCTGCTCAAGGTCAAAGAACCGGTGCCTGCCGAGTATGACCTGTTGCGGCGCAACCAGATCCTGTTCACCTTTCTGCACCTGGCGGCGTCGCGGGCGTGCACCGAGGCGCTGTTGGCATCCGGAACGACGTCGATCGCCTACGAGACTGTCCAGACCGCCGACGGCACACTGCCGCTGCTGGCCCCGATGAGCGAGGTCGCCGGCCGGCTGTCCGCACAGGTCGGGGCCTATCACCTGATGCGCACCCACGGTGGGCGCGGCGTCCTGATGGGCGGTGTGCCGGGCGTGAAGCCCGCCGACGTGGTGGTGGTGGGGGCGGGAACGGCCGGATACAACGCGGCCCGGGTCGCCGGCGGCATGGGGGCGACGGTCACGGTGCTCGACGTCAACATCAACAAGCTTCGGCTGCTCGACGCGGAGTTCGGTGGCCAGGTCCGCACCCGCTACTCGTCGGCCTACGACCTTGAGGGCACCGTCAAGCGCGCCGACCTGGTGATCGGCGCCGTGCTGCTGCCCGGTGCGAAGGCCCCGAATTTGATCCCGAATTCCCTTGTCTCACAAATGAAATCGGGTGCCGTGCTGGTCGACATCTCGATCGATCAGGGCGGCTGCTTCGAGGACTCCCGGCCCACCACGCATGACGATCCCACCTTCGCGGTGCACGACACGGTGTTCTACTGCGTGGCGAACATGCCCAGCGCGGTGCCCAAGACGTCGACGGTGGCGCTGACCAATGCGACCATGCCGTACGTGCTCGCGCTCGCCGATCGCGGCTGGCAGGCTGCGTGCCGTTCGGATCATGCTCTGGCCAAAGGCCTTTCGACGCACGACGGCGGGCTCCTGTCCGAACAGGTCGCTGTCGACCTCGGCCTGCGGTTCACCGACCCGGCGGCGGTTCTGGCCTGAGCGGGGCGTTAACTGGTGGCCGCGAGACTGGCGATGATGTCGGCCGCGGGACCCGCGCATGCGCTCTTGAACGACGTCCCGGCCCACAACGCCATCCCGTTGGGATCCTCGATGGCGGCGGCCGCTTCCCGGATCGGCGAGGTCATCTGGTTCACCTCGGGGTATCCCAGCGGCGCGACGTGATCGAGCATGCGGGTGAAGTCGTTTTCCAGACCGCGGGCGTAGCGGCCCGAAAACGCGCGCGTCACAACAGTCGTGGCGAACAGCGGGTTCTTCAGGGCGATGCGGTGTGCCGGGTTGGTGCCGGCCTCGTCGGCGAGCAGTAGCGCGGTGCCGACCTGGGCCGCCACCGCTCCCCTGCGCAGCGCGGCCCCCACTTCGTCGGCGGTGCCCAGTCCGCCCGCGGCGATGATCGGCACGTCGTGCGCGTTGCGGATGCGGTCGATGAGCTGATGCAGCGACTCGTTGGCCGGTTCCATGTCCGGTGCGAAGGTGCCGCGGTGCCCGCCGGCGGCGGGCCCCTGGACCACGAGGCTGTCGGCGCCGGCCGCGACGGCGATTCCCGCCTCGTAGGCCGAGGTCACGGTGACCATCACCAGTAGGCCCAGTGCGCCCAGCCGCCGGATCACGTCGGGCGGCGGCACCCCGAAGGTGAAGGACACCAGCTCTGGCCGAAGGTCGGCCACCACCTCGAGCTTCTGCTCCCACTCGTCGTCGTCGCCGTGCTGCGGGTGACCGACCTCCACTTGATAGTGCTCGGCGATCTCTTCGAGTTCGGCCGCGTAGTAGTGCAGGGCCACCCAGTCGGCGACGCTGGGTTGGGGCACAAACAGGTTCACCCCGAGCGGGCCGGTGGTGGCGGTGCGCGCCGCGGCGATGTCGTCGGCGAGCTGCTCGGCGCTGCGGTGTCCGCCCGGGACGAATCCGAGCCCACCCGCATTGGACACCGCCGCGGCCAATGCGGGCGTCCCAGGCCCGCCGGCCATGGGTGCGCCCACGATGGGCACGGGGATGTCCCAAAAGCCCAGCACCATCTGGCCCAGTACCATTCGGCTAGTCCGTCGACGGCGAGCGCCGGCACGGCGCGAGTGTGGGGGCACCACCCGCTTGCGGGGGAGAGGCGGACATTTGAGCTACGTTACCATCGCCCGAAGTTGTTGGGGCAGTGACCGTTTGGTGGCGTAGGGCCCCAGGACCGCGGCGCCGTAGCGCTGCCCGAGCAGCTTGCGCGCCACCGCGTTGACCTCCTCGACGGTCACCTTATCGATCTGGTGCAGGGTGTGCCCGATGCTGCGGTGTTTGCCGTAGTTGAGTTCGCTGCGGCCCAGCCGGCTCATTCGCGAGCTGGAGTCTTCCAGGCCGAGCACCAGACCGCCGCGCAGTGATCCCTTGGCGATGCGGCATTCCGATTCGGTGATGCCGTCGCGAGCCACCGATTCGAGCACGTCGCGGGTCACCGCCATCACCTCGGCGAAGCGTTCGGGCTGGCAGGCCGCATAGACGGACAGCGCACCACTGTCGGCGAAGACGTCCACCGTCGAGTACACCGAGTAGGCCAGCCCGCGCAGCTCCCGAACCTGCTGGAACAACCGCGAACTCAGACCGCCGCCCAGCGCGGTGTTGAGTACCGACAGCGCCCAGCGATGCTCCCAGCCACGCCCCGGCGTGCGGACGCCCAGCGACACGTGAGCCTGCTCGGCGTCCCGGTTGCCCAGCAGCAGACTGGGGCGGCCGGTGACCCGTCCGGC
>NZ_LZMB01000478.1 GCF_001673555.1 Mycobacterium sp. 1165178.9
TCGCCTCGTAGTGGGCCAGCAGCTTGTCGGTGTACGCCGAGAGCCGGAAGAAGTAGGTCTGCTCCTCGGTCCACGTCACCGGGGCCCCGGTTTCCACGGCAAGCCGGGTGCCGTCATCGAGGAGCTTGGTCTCCGATTCGACGAAGAACCGTTCGTCACGCACCGAATACCAGCCCGAGTAGGCGTCCAGGTAGATATCACCGGCCTCCGACATCCGGCGCCAGATGTCCTTGGACGCGTCGTGGTGGTCAGGGTCGGTGGTGCGGATGAACCGGTCGAAGGAGATGTTCAACCGCTCCTGCAGCCGCTGGAACACATCGGAGTTGCGCCGGGCCAGCTCGGCCGTCGGGATGCCCTCGGCCGCAGCCGTTTCGACCATCTTGAGGCCGTGTTCGTCGGTACCGGTCAGGAACCGCACATCGAACCCGTCCAGCCGCTTGAACCGGGCGATCGCGTCGGTCGCGATGTACTCGTACGCGTGTCCGATGTGCGGATCGCCGTTCGGATAGGTGATCGCGGTGGTGACGTAATAGGGCCTCATCGCCCTCAACCTTATTTGTGGGCACCTTATTGTGTGCGCGTGAGCTCCAAACGTCAGCCGCCCCCGGCCCCCGAGCCTTTGAGCCCACTCGTCGATGCGCACACCCACCTGGATGCGTGTGGCGCCGCCGACGCCGAGGGCGTGCGGGCCATCGTGGATCGTGCCGCGGCGGTCGGGGTGGGTGCGGTCGTCACGATCGCCGACGACCTCGATGCGGCGCGCTGGGTGACGCGCGCCGCCGAATGGGACCCGCGGGTCTACGCCGCCGTGGCCTTGCACCCGACCCGCGCCGACGCGCTCGACGACGCCGCGCGCGCCGAGATCGAGCGACTCGTGGCCCATCCCAGGGTGGTGGCCGTGGGCGAAACCGGCCTGGACCTGTACTGGCCCGGCCGTCTGGACGGCTGTGCCGAGCCGGCCGTGCAGCGCGAGGCCTTCGCCTGGCACATCGACCTGGCGAAGCGGTGCGGCAAGCCGCTGATGATCCACAACCGCGACGCGGACACCGAGGTCCTCGATGTGCTGGCGGCCGAGGGCGCGCCGGACGCCGTCATCTTTCACTGCTTTTCCTCGGACGCCGCGATGGCCCGCCAATGCGTGGACGCCGGCTGGCTGCTGAGCCTGTCCGGTACCGCGAGCTTCCGCAATGCGCACGCCCTGCGCGAAGCCATCCCGTTGATACCGCCGGAGCAACTGCTGGTGGAGACCGACGCACCATTCTTGACGCCCCATCCCTATCGGGGGACGGCGAATGAGCCCTATTGCCTTCCTTATACTGTTCGAGCGATCGCCGAACTGGTGGGTCGTCGCCCGGAAGAGCTAGCCGAGATAACGACGGGCAATGCTGCGCGGGTGTACGGATTGGTCACAGTGTGAGGTAAACGACCAGGCGATTTGGTTCAAAGTCGCCACGTTGGAGTTGCCCAACCTTGACCGGTTCGTTACCGTCTTGTGATCGAACGGTAGGGCCTACGGGCCCTTAATTTGTGACTTGCCGCTGAATGAGTTGGTCGTTGAGGGTTGGGTAGCGCGCGTTGAGTGTATTGACAAAACTGCATCAGAATCCTTCGCCGATGTTGCGGCTCGTAGTCGGAGGGCTGTTGGTAGTCCTGGCATTCGCGGGCGGATACGCGGTCTCGGTGTGCAAGACGGTGACGCTGACCGTCGACGGGGTCGCCATGCAGGTGACCACCATGAAGTCGCGGGTGATCGACGTCGTCGAAGAGAACGGTTTCAACATCGACGAACGCGACGACCTGTATCCCGCCGGTGATGTCGCGGTTCACGACGCAGGCAAGATCGTGTTGCGGCGCAGCCGCCCGCTGCAGATCTCGTTGGACGGCCATGACACCAAGCAGGTGTGGACCACCGCATCCACAGTCGACGAGGCGCTGGCCCAGCTGGCGATGACCGACACCGCGCCGGCCGCCGCCAACCGCGGCAGCCGCGTGCCGCTGGCCGGAATGGCGCTGCCGGTCGTCAGCGCCAAGACCGTCCGCATCAACGACGCCGGCTCCATCCGCAATGTGCACCTGGCGGCGCCCAACGTCGCCGGCCTGTTGAGCGCCGCGGGTGCGCCGCTGCTCGACAGCGACCAGGTGACGCCCGCCGCGAGCATGCCGATCGTCGACGGGATGGAAGTCCAGGTCACCCGCAACCGGATCCAGCAGGTCACCGAGCGAATCCCGCTGCCGCCCACCGCCCGTCGGATCGAAGATCCGGACATGAACATAAGCCGCCAGGTCGTCGAGGATCCGGGCAGCCCGGGCACCCAGGACGTCACCTTCTCGGTGGCCACCGTCAACGGCGTCGAGACGGGTCGGCTGCCGATCGCCAACACGGTGATCACGCCCGCCCGCGATTCGGTGGTCCGCATCGGCACCAAACCCGGCACCGAGGTGCCTCCGGTCAGCGACGGATCGATCTGGGATGCGATCGCGAGCTGTGAGGCCGGCGGAAACTGGGCGATCAACACCGGAAACGGGTATTACGGCGGTGTGCAGTTCGACCAGGGCACGTGGGAGCGAAACGGCGGTTTGCGGTTCGCCTCCCGTGCCGACCTCGCCACCCGCGAGGAGCAGATCACCGTTGCCGAGGTGACCCGAGAGCGCCAGGGTTGGGGCGCATGGCCAGTGTGCAGCGGAAGAGCTGGTGCACGCTGACCATCCGGCTACTCGGGCGTACCGAGATCAGGCGGCTGGCCAAAGAACTCGAATTTCGGCCTCGGAAATCACTCGGCCAAAATTTCGTCCACGACGCAAATACGGTGCGCCGGATAGTTTCAACCTCCGGGGTCAGCCGGTCTGACCACGTCCTGGAAGTCGGGCCCGGTCTAGGGTCGCTGACCCTGGCATTGCTCGACCGCGGCTCGGCCGTCACCGCCGTCGAAATCGATCCGGTACTGGCCGAACGGCTGCCGCAAACCGTCGCCGAGCACTCCAACAGCGAAAGCCAGCGCCTGACGGTGATCAACCGCGACGTTTTGACCCTTCGCCGCGACGAGTTGGCCGTCCAGCCGACCGCGGTGGTCGCCAACCTGCCCTACAACGTCGCCGTTCCGGCGCTGTTGCACCTGCTCGCCGAGTTTCCGTCCATCCACACCGTGACGGTCATGGTGCAGGCCGAGGTCGCCGAGCGCCTGGCCGCCGAGCCGGGCGGCAAGGAATACGGCGTGCCCAGCGTCAAGGTGCGTTTCTTCGGTCGGGTTCGTCGTTGCGGCATGGTGTCCCCGACCGTCTTCTGGCCGATTCCCCGCGTCTACTCCGGACTGGTTCGCATCGACCGGTATGCGACCTCGCCATGGCCCACCGACGAAGCCTTCCGCCGCCGGGTATTCGAACTGGTCGACATCGCGTTCGGGCAGCGGCGCAAGACATGCCGCAACGCGTTCCTGGACTGGGCCGGCTCGGGCAACGAGTCGGCCGATCGGTTGCTGGCCGCCAGCATCGACCCCGCCCGCCGCGGTGAGACGCTCTCGATCGACGACTTCGTGCGGTTGTGGCAGCGGTCCGCCGATCGGCCCCACAGCACGGCAGAGACGGCCGCGCGGAGCGCCGAGCAACAGGCGTCCGCCGGCTGACGGCGTGCCGCCGGGGCGCCGCTGCGTGTGATCGGCCGGTAGCAGCGATAGTCTGCTGCGGTGTCAGCGTCTGATGGCAACACCGCCGCGCAGTGGGTTCCCACCGGCTCGGTCACCGTCCGGGTGCCCGGAAAAGTCAACCTCTACCTGGCGGTCGGCGACCGCCGCGAGGACGGCTACCACGAGCTGAACACGATTTTCCAGGCCGTCTCGCTGCTCGACGAGGTGACGGTCCGCAACGCCGATGTGCTTTCGCTCGAGATCGTCGGCGAGGGCGCCGAGACGCTGCCCCTCGACGAACGCAACCTCGCATGGCAGGCCGCCGAGCTGATGGCCGAACACGTCGGCCGGGCGCCGGATGTGTCGATCATGATCGACAAGACCATTCCGGTGGCCGGCGGCATGGCCGGTGGCAGCGCCGACGCGGCGGCCGTGCTGGTCGCGATGAACTCGCTGTGGGAACTCAACGTTCCCCGCCGCGATCTGCGGATGCTGGCCGCCCGCTTGGGCAGTGACGTGCCGTTCGCGCTGCACGGCGGAACCGCGCTGGGCACCGGCCGCGGGGAGGAGTTGGCGACGGTGTTGTCCCGCAACACCTTCCACTGGGTGTTGGCGTTCGCCGACAGTGAGCTGCTGACACCGGCCGTGTTCGCCGAACTGGACCGGCTGCGGGAGGCGGGGGATCCGCCCCGGCTGCCCGCCCCCGGGCCGGTACTGGCCGCCCTGGCCGCCGGCGACGCCGAGCAGTTGGCGCCGCTGTTGGGCAACGAGATGCAGGCCGCCGCGGTGAGCCTGCACCCCGCCCTGCGGCGGACCTTGCGCGCCGGTGTCCAGGCCGGGGCGCTGGCGGGCATCGTGTCCGGTTCGGGCCCGACGTGCGCCTTCCTGTGCCCGTCGGCGGCCGCCGCAGTCGACATCGGCACCGAGGTGTCCGGCGCGGGTGTCTGCCGCACGGTGCGGGTCGCCAGTGGGCCCGTGGCCGGCGCGCGCGTGGTCCCTACACCCACCGAAGTGTGAATTTCTTCCCAACGTGTGCGTTGGTTTGGCGCCTCCCTAAGAGGAGTTTAAGATGAGGCGCGGTGACCGGAAGCGTTGAACAGAATCACACAGTTCCGTCGTCTGCCGGGCATCCCGGTGGACGATCACCGAAGCGGGCCCGCCTAGGTTTCCCTGGCCCGTTTCGCGCTCATGAGGCGACCGAACGCCGCCCGATCGCGGCGGACGCGGACGCATCATCGATCCGAGACCTAACCGCCGCGCAACTGTGTTGGCGTGCTTGCGGCGAAGCGCTACCCAGCGGGCGGACCATGAAATCCGGGGCGTTGGTACGAGGGCTGGAACCGAGGAGGATTTTGTGAGCAGGTTTACCGAGAAGATGTACCGCAATGCCCGATCCGTAACGACGGGCATGGTCACCGGTGAACCCCACGAGCCGGTTCGTCACACCTGGGGCGAGGTCCACGAACGCGCGCGCCGTATCGCGGGCGGCCTGGCCGCCGCGGGCATCGGCCCCGGCGACGCGGTCGGCGTGCTCGCCGGTTATCCGGTGGAGATCGCGCCGACGGCGCAGGGCCTGTGGATGCGCGGGGCGAGCCTCACCATGCTGCACCAACCCACGCCACGCACGGACCTGGCTGTGTGGGCCGAGGACACCATGAACGTCATCGGCATGATCGAGGCGAAGGCCGTCGTCGTCTCGGAGCCCTTCCTGGTCGCCATCCCGGTCCTCGAGGACAAGGGCATCCACGTCGTCACCGTCGCCGACCTGCTCGCGGCGGAACCGATCGACCCCGTCGAGGTCGGCGAGGATGCGCTCGCGCTGATGCAGCTGACGTCGGGATCCACCGGATCGCCCAAGGCGGTGCAGATCACCCACCGCAACATCTATTCCAACGCCGAGGCGATGTTCATCGGTGCCCAGTACGACGTCGACAAGGACGTCATGGTCAGCTGGCTGCCCTGCTTCCATGACATGGGCATGGTCGGATTCCTCACCATCCCCATGTACTTCGGTGCCGAGCTGGTCAAGGTCACCCCGATGGACTTCCTGCGGGACACCCTGCTGTGGGCCAAGCTCATCGACAAGTACAAGGGCACCATGACCGCGGCGCCCAACTTCGCCTACGCGCTGCTGGCAAAACGGCTGCGCCGCCAGGCCAAACCCGGCGACTTCGACCTGTCGACCCTGCGGTTCGCGCTGTCCGGCGCCGAGCCCGTCGAGCCGGCCGACGTCGAGGACCTGCTCGACGCGGGCAAGCCTTTCGGACTGCAGCCGTCGGCGATCCTGCCGGCCTACGGCATGGCCGAGACCACGCTGGCCGTGTCGTTCTCGGAGTGCAACGCCGGTCTGGTGGTCGACGAGGTCGACGCCGACCTGCTGGCCGCACTGCGCCGGGCCGTACCTGCCACCAAGGGCAACACCCGCCGGCTGGCGACGCTCGGTCCGCTGCTGAAGGACCTCGAGGCGCGCATCGTCGACGAGAACGGCGAGGTGATGCCGGCGCGCGGCGTCGGCGTCATCGAGCTGCGCGGTGAATCGCTGACGCCCGGCTACCTCACCATGGGCGGCTTCATCTCGGCCCAGGACGAGCACGGCTGGTATGACACCGGTGACCTCGGCTATTTGACCGAGGAAGGCCACGTGGTGGTGTGCGGCCGCGTCAAGGACGTCATCATCATGGCGGGCCGCAACATCTATCCCACCGACATCGAGCGCGCCGCCTGCCGCGTCGAGGGCGTGCGGCCGGGCTGCGCAGTCGCCGTGCGCCTGGACGCCGGCCATTCCCGCGAAACGTTCGCGGTGGCCGTGGAGTCCAACGCCTACCAGGACCAGGCCGAGGTGCGCCGCATCGAGCACCGGGTCGCCCGTGAGGTGGTGGCCGAGGTCGACGTCCGGCCGCGCAACGTGGTGGTGCTCGGTCCGGGGACCATTCCGAAGACGCCGTCGGGCAAGCTGCGCCGATCCACGTCCCTCGACCTGGTCACCTAGTCCGGCGTCGCGCGGCTACCAGGCGTGGACGCGGTTCTGCGCGGGCTCTAGCCCCAGTTCGATCAGCAACTCGGTGGCATCGGCGGCCTGCTCGCAGATGGTGGGGACCTCGGCGCGCTCGGCGGAGCTGAAGTTTTCCAGCACGAACACCGCCGGATCCTTGCGTCCCGGCGGACGGCCGATCCCGATGCGAACACGCTGGAAGTCTTTGCTGCCCAAGGCGTTCCCGAGCGAACGCAGACCGTTGTGGCCGCCTTCGCCGCCGCCGATCTTGAGCCGGATGCGGCCGAAGTCCAAGTCGAGATCGTCGTGTATGACGATGACGTCGCCCGGCGCCACCGAGTAGAACTTCGCCAAGGGGCCGACCTGACGGCCGGATTCGTTCATGTAGCAGCGCGGCTTGGCCACGATCACCGAGTGCCCGGCGAGGCGGCCGCTGACAATCTCGGCGCCGGAACGCTTGTGCGCCTTGAACTTCGAACCCATCCGCGCCGCGAGCAGGTCGGCGACCATGAACCCGACGTTGTGTCGGGTCCGGGCGTAGTTGTCTCCGGGATTGCCAAGGCCGACGACCAGCAACGGCTCGGCCACGGTGTGATCCGCCTACTCGGACTCGGCTTCGGCGTCGGCGGCCTCTTCTTCGCCGTCCTCGGCCTCTTCTTCGCCTTCGGCCGCTGCGGCTTCCTCGGTGACCTCACCGGCGCCCTCTTCGGCGAGTTCCTCCTCCGTCGGGGCGGTGACCACGTTGACCACCAGCGTCTCCGGGTCGGAGATCAGGTTGACGCCCT